>JBBTEL010000200.1:0-1446 GCA_038042325.1 Candidatus Methylomirabilota bacterium | reverse complement strand
TTTCGCCGTCAGCGGTGTCCGGGTGGCCCACCGGAGTGGGCCACAGGGAAGGCGGTGCAAAGCCGCCGCGACCCCGTCACTGTAATCGGGGACGAAACCCACGACGGCCACTGGTCCGGCTAATCCCGGACCGGGAAGGCGTGGGGAGTAGGACGATCCGAAAGCCAGGAGACCTGCCCGGACGCCCGTAGAACCCAGCACCGGTCTTCGCGGGAGGGTCCGGGCTCATGCCTCCTCGCTTCAGCGTTCCCCTTCGCTCGGCTTCGTTCCGACTCCCGTGACGTCACGCCCGTCCTCGCTCCTCATTCTGGGAGGCGCCCGGAGCGGCAAGAGCCGCTATGCCGTGGCTCAGGCCCTTGCCGGCGGCCCGCGGGTGGCCGTGGTGGCCACGGCGGAGGCGCTCGACGCCGACATGGCGGCGCGGATCCGCCGGCACCGGGAAGACCGCCCGCATTCCTGGCTCACCGTGGAAGAGCCGGTCGAGCTGGTGGGAGCGCTCCGCCGGGTTGCCGGCACGGCGGACACGGTCCTCGTGGACTGCCTGACGCTCTGGGTGGCCAACCAGCTCCAGCGCGGGCTGGCGGACGAAACGATCCTGGCCGGGGGCGAGGCCCTCGCCAAATTCGTGGGCGATCGCCCGTACTCCCTGATCCTGGTCTCCAACGAGGTCGGGCAGGGGGTCCACCCTGAGACCGCGTCGGGTCTTCGCTTTCGGGATCTCCTTGGCGCTGTCAACCAGACCGTGGCCCAGGCGGCCGACCGGGTCGTGCTGATGGTGGCCGGACTGCCGCTAGGGTTGAAGGACCAGCCCTCCCATGAGACACCGCCGATCAACAGGCCTGCCGTTGATTCATAAAGCAGCGCGTGTTCGAGCGCGGGCTTGGCCCGCGCACTCTCCGGGGGGAGGTGTTGGAAGGGGGGCGGAGCCCCCCTCCGAGGAATGAGCGCGCTGCAGAAGCTCCTTAGCCGGATCGTCCCGCCGGACCCCGCGCTCGCAGCGCGGGCTCAGGCCCACCTGGACCGGCTCACCAAGCCCCCGGGCAGCCTCGGCAGGCTCGAGGAGCTGGCCCGCCGCGTGGTGGAGATCACGGGCAAGGAGCCCCCGCGCGTGCGGCGCCCGGTGATCTTCACCCTGGCGGGCGACCACGGCGTCGTCGCGGAAGGGGTGAGCGCCTATCCCCAGGCGGTGACGGCCCAGATGCTGGAGAACTTTCTCCGCGGCGGGGCCGCCGTCAATGTGCTGGCGCGTCACGCGGGCGCGCGCGTCGTGGTCGCCGACTTCGGAGTGGCCGCACCGCTGGCGTCCCACCCCGCACTGGTGGTCAAGAAGGTCGCGCCCGGCACCCAGAACTTCTGCCGGGGGCCCGCCATGACGCGTGACCAGGCGGTGCAGGCCATCGAGGGGGGGATCGCGCTCGCGGAGGGCGAGGCGGCCGCGGGCTCGGA
>JBBTEL010000199.1:0-1140 GCA_038042325.1 Candidatus Methylomirabilota bacterium | reverse complement strand
GGGGATAACCAGTCCTTCGCCCAGAGCTGGCGGAACGGCGATGTGGGGGCGGCGTTCGCCGCCGCCGCCCGCGTGGCGAAGGTGAGGGTCGTCCAGCAGCGGCTCGCCGCCGTCGCCCTCGAGGGGCGGGCGATCCTGGCGGCCTGGGATCCGGTGACGGAGGAGCTGACGATCTGGACCTCGACCCAGGCGCCGTTCAGGATGCGCGCGGAGATCGCCGCCATCCTGGGGATTCCCGAGGGCAAGGTCCGCGCCATCGCCCCCGAGGTCGGCGGCGGGTTCGGCGTCAAGACGGCGCCGTACCGCGAGGACGTCCTGGTGGCCTGGGCTGCCGTGCAACTCGCGCGGCCGGTCAAGTGGATTTCCTCCCGGAGCGAGGATCTCCTGACCACCAACCATGGGCGGGGCGGCGTCTCGGAGGGCGAGCTGGCCGTCGGCGCCGACGGCGCGATTCTGGGGCTCAGGGCCCGGATCGTCTGCCCGCTCGGCACCGCGCTTGTCAACAGCGCGGCGGTCACGCCGTACAACCACGCCCGGCTCCTCCCCGGCGCCTACGTGATCCCGGCCTGCGACATCGAGTCCCGGGGCGCGTTCACGACCACCGCGCCCATCGGGGCGTACCGCGGGGCGGGAAGGCCCGAGGCCGCGTTCCTGATCGAGCGGCTCGTGGACGAGGCGGCGCGCGCGCTTGGGATGGATCCGGCCGAGATCCGCCGGAAGAACTTCATTCCACCGGATCGCTTTCCCTTCACGACGGTGATGGGCCAGGTCTATGACTCGGGCGAGTACGAGCGCGCCATGGATAAGGCCCTGGTCCTCGTCGGGTACCGCGAACTTCGGAAAGAGCAGGCCGCCGCGCGGGACCGGGGGGAGATCATGGGGATCGGCCTGTCCACCTACGTGGAGCCGTGCGGGCTCGGCTGGGAGAGCGGCAGCGTGCGGGTGGAGCGGACGGGCGCCGTCACCGCCGTCACGGGCTCGAGCGCGCAGGGCCAGGGGCACGAGACGACCTTCGCCCAGGTGGTCGCCGACTTCCTCGGCGTCGAGCCGTCCGACGTGGTCGTCAAGCACGGCGACACGCAGAATGCCCCCCAGGGGTTCGGCACCATGGGCAGCCGGAGCGTTTCCCTCGGTGGCGGC
>JBBTEL010000198.1:0-2536 GCA_038042325.1 Candidatus Methylomirabilota bacterium | reverse complement strand
AGGCCCCCGATCAGAAACGCGAACTCGATCCCGATCACCGTGATCACGGGCAGCATCGCGTTCTTGAGCGCGTGCCGCCAGATGACGATGCGCCCGCTCTGGCCCTTGGCCCACGCCGTCCGGATGTAGTCCTCCCGCATGACCTCGAGCAAGGCCGAGCGGGTGATCCGGGTGATCAGCGCGGAGGAGCGGTACCCCACGGCGAGCGCCGGAAGGAGGAACTGGACGAGGTGCACCTTGAAGTTCTCCGCCGGCGACACGTACGTCATCGGGGGGATCCACCCGATCCACGCGACCACCACCAGGATGATGACCATCCCGAGCCAGAACGACGGCATCGAGAGGCCGGCCAGCGAGAACACCCTGAGCGCGTAGTCGAGCGCGGTGTCCTGGCGGACGGCGCTGATCACGCCGGTGGGGACGCCGAGGAGGATGGCGATGATCGTCGAGAGTATCGCCAGCTCGATCGTCACCGGCAGGAGGGGCTTGATGATCTCCCAGGCCGGCAGGTCGTAGCGGTAGGACTTGCCGAGGTCCCCCGTCATGAGGTCGCGGAGCCAGTCGAGGTACTGCACCCAGACCGGGCGGTCGATCCCCAGCTCCTTCATGATGGCCTGCTTGTCCGACTCGCTGACGTAGCCGCCCGTCGAGAACAGAATGTCCACCATGTTGCCGGGCGCAATCCGCAGCAGCACGAAGATGACGACCGACATGCCGAGGAGCGTCAGGACGGCGATGGTGAGGCGGCGGGTTATGTAGGTCTTCGTGGCTCAGTCCCTCGGCGGGGAGGCGGCGGGAGAGGGGGGCGATGCCCCCTCCCGCCACGATCACGCGCTTACTTGTCCAGCCAGACTTCCTGCATCCGGCCCCAGTTGTAGATGGACTGGTGGGGGATCAGGTTCTTCACGTGCTGCCACTGGAGGTTGTACAGAAGCCGCCAGTCGATCATGGGACGGGCGGCGTCCTCCTCCAGCTTCTTCTGGATGTTCACGACCATCTGGAATCGCTTCTTCGGATCCAGCTCCTGGGACTGCTGGTCGATCAGCTTCATGACCTGCTCGTCGCAGTACCCCGTGTAGTTCCGGGGCGACCCGCACGCGTAGTTCTCGTAGAAGTTGCCGTCGGGGTCGTCCGTGCCGAGCCCTGTGAGGTTCGGCGCCGCCTGGTACTCCTTGCGCGTCGCGAGGGGGTGCCACTGGGCCGTCTCGATCTGCTTCAACACCGCTTCCACGCCGATCAGCTTCAGCTCGGGGATCACGAACGAGGAGAGGTCCAGGTAGATCGGAATCGCCCGCGTCGCCAGCTCGATCTTGAGCGGGTTGGAGGGGCCGAACCCCGCCTCGGCGAGGAGCTTTTTCGCCTTGGCCTTCTCCTCCGCCGGCTTGCCGTAGCCGGGGAGCTGGGCCAGGTCCTTCTCGAGCAGCCCCCATACGCCGTACGGCTTCGGCGCCATGGACGCGCCCACGACACCGCCGCCCTGGTGCACGGCCTGCACCGCGCCGCGCCGGTCGATCGCCAGGCTGATCGCGCGGCGCACCTGGATGTTGTTGAACGGGGGCTTCGTCACGTTCAGCAGCAGATTGTCGTTGACGTTCTGGTTGGCGATGGTGAGCTTGATCCTGGGTTCAGCCTTCGTGACCTGCTCGGCGATGGTCTTCGACTCGTCGCCCGGGAACGAGACGTCGAGGCGGCCGGCCTGGAGCGCCGCGAACTTCGTCCCGCGGTCCGGGATCGGAATGTACCGGAGGCCGTCGAGGTAGGGCCGGCCCTTGATGAAGTAGTCGGTGTTCTTGACGAAGTCGACGTACTCGCCCCGCTTCCATTCCTTCAGCTTGAACGGCCCCGTGCCGATGCAGCCCGTGCGGTAGTTGGCCACCGGGACGTGCGCGGCATAGACGGGGGTGTAGCCGGAGGCGAGCATCATGAGGAGGGAGGGCTGGGGCCGCTTGAGGTGGAAGACCACCGTGTGTGGGTCCGCCGCCTCGATGTTGTCCACGTTGGCGTACCAGTCCTTGCGCGGATTGATCCTGAGCTTGGCCTGCGCCTCCTTGGCCTCCCGCACCATGTCGAAGGTGTACTTGACGTCCTTGGAGGTGAAGGGCTGGCCATCGTGCCACTTCACGTTCTTGCGGAGGAAAAAGACCAGGTTCCGGTAGTTATCCTGCCACGACCACTTCTCGGCCAGCTCGGGAATGATCGTCTCCATGCTCTCCGTCTTCTTCAACGGATCGAAGATGACGAGGTTGCTCAGGCACGGCATGCCCGGCCAGACCGTCGAGATCGTGGAGGTCTCGTGGATGGAGAACCCCTGGGGCGGGTCCTCCCGCTGCATGACGTTGAGGATCCCCCCGTACTTCGGGGCCTGCCCGGTCGCTGGGGCAAGGGTCAGGGCCACGACGCCGAGCAGCGCCAGCCCGGCCACTAGCATCACCGCGTGGAATCGAGTCATACCGTGCCTCCTCCTGCTGGGGTTCGGTGAGGAAATCGCGTGCTGACTTTACCCGAAAACCCGACCCAGCCGCAAGGGCTGGGTGCC
>JBBTEL010000197.1:2408-7210 GCA_038042325.1 Candidatus Methylomirabilota bacterium | reverse complement strand
CGATTACCGCTTGGGCCCCGGCGACACGGTGGAGGTGATCATCGCGGGCCGGCTGGACGTCGCGCGCCAGGTCCTCGTCGTGACGCCCGAGGGGAACCTCCACCTCCCGCCGGTGGGCACGATCCCCGTCGCCGGGCTCACCGTCGCGGAGGCGCGGAAGGCACTCGTCCAGCGAGCCCAGCCGCTCTTCAAGTTCTTCGATCTGACCTTCACCGTGCTGATCGCCCGCGCCTTCGAGGTCACGGTTGCGGGAGAGGTGGAGCGGCCGGGGACCTACGCCGTGACCGCCACGGACCGGCTCGTCCAGGTGATCACCGCGGCGGGCGGGATCACGCCCCGCGGGTCGATCCGGAAAGTCGCCCTGGTGCGCGCGGGAACGGTGGAGCGCACGGCGGACCTCCTGGGCTTCGCGCTGCGCGGGGACATGTCCCACAACCCGTACATGAGCGAGGGGCTGGCGGTGTACGTGCCGCCCCGCGGTCCCTCCGTCAGCCTGCTGGGGAGCGTGGCGCGCCCCGGCGACTACGAGATCGGAGAGGAGGGGACGCTGGCGGCGCTTCTTGCGCTCACCGGAGGCGTGTCGGGGGCGCTGAGCGAAGCTCGGCTCACGCGCGTCGGCCCCGACAACAAGAAGGAGACCGGGACCCTGGATCTCGCGCGGGCGCTGGCTCCGGGCGCCCCGGAGGTGGAGCTCCGGGGTGGGGACGTGCTGTTCGTGCCCCCCATCGCCGTGCTCCAGGACGTGGTGGAGGTGCGCGGCGCGTTCCTCGGGACCGGGGCGGATCCGGGGAAGACCACGACGGTCGGCAAGACGACACTCGTGGCGCGAATTGAGCTTGCCTCGGGCGACCGCATCAAGGACGTGGTCGTGAAGGCCGGCGGGGTGGCGCCGTACGCCAACTTCCGGCGGGCCTTCGTGGAGCGCGGCGGGGTCAGCGGTCCGCCGCAGACCATCCCCGTGGACCTCCAGCGGCTCCTGGTGGAAAAGGACGAGAGCCAGAACCTCGCGCTCCTGAACGGCGACGTGTTCGTCGTGCCGGTCACGGAGGACAAGGTGTACGTCGTCGGAAACGTGCGGGCCCCGGGGGCCTTCGATCACCGGCCGTTCTATACCTCCAAGGACTACGTCCTACTGGCGGGCGGTCCGGATCGCCGCGCCAAGATGGGGGCGGCCACCGTGACGTTCCCGAGCGGCAAGGTGTACAGGCTCGACGAGGCGCCGCCGCTGGAGCCCGGGGCCGTGGTACAGGTGCCGGAGGTGCTGCTGAAGTGGTGGGAGGACTACCTCCTGATCGCCTCGGCCGTGGCCAGCGTCGTCACCGCCTACACGGGGCTCTTTATCCTGTTCAAGGGGCCGATCTTCGTGCCGGCCGGCGGCCAGCGGTAGGGACCGGGGCAAATGACGAGCATGACAAGGCCCGAGGGAGGAGGCGGCCGGAGGCGTACGCGGTTGTACGTTGAGGACCGCCAACGACCGAGAACGCAGTCAGGCGAAGTCAGTTGACACGGGACTAGCGGAGCGGACAGTGTACGAGGCCTACTGGGAGCTGAGCGAACCCCCGTTCGACAACTCCCCCAATCCCAAGTTCCTCTACCTCTCGCCCGAGCACGAAGAGGCGCTCATCCGAATGGTGTACGCCGTGAAGCACCGCAAGGGCGCGGCGATGCTCACGGGCGAGTACGGCTGCGGCAAGACCACGCTCGCGCGCGCGCTGCTCCAGCGCCTGGAGACCGAGCGGTACGAGGTGGGGCTCCTGACCAATCCCTCCTGGAACGCCATCGATTTCCTCCGCGAGATCCTCTACCAGATGGGCGTGGATACCTCCGAGAAGGGGAAGGTGGAGCTGCTGCACACGCTCAACGATCTCTTCTACCGGAACTTCAAGGCGGGCCGTGACAACGTCATCATCGTGGACGAGGCTCAGCTCATCGAGGACGACGCCGTCTTCGAGGAGATCCGGCTCCTGCTGAACTTCCAGCTCGACGACCGCTTCCTGGTGACGCTCCTGCTGATCGGGTCCCCCGAGCTGCGGGACAAGGTGCGACGGATCCGCCACCTGGACCAGCGGATCACGATCCGCTACCACCTGAACACGCTGGACTACCAGCACACGGCCAACTACATCGCACACCGGCTCAAGATGGCGGGCCAGACCCGGCGCATCTTCACCGACGAGGCGGTACGGCTGATCTTCGACTTCACCCGGGGAACGCCGCGGGAGATCAACAACCTCTGTGATATCTCGCTCCTCATCGGCTACTCCAAGCGGGTCCGAGAGATCGACGAGAAGATCGTCGCCGAGGTGATCAAGGACACCGTGGGAGTCGGGTGAATGCGGCGTGCGCCGATCGAGCGCCGGCCGCGGTGACATGAGAGGAGGGCGCTGGTTGGTTCGGATGAGCGATCTGGTTCGGGGAATTCACCGGGAGGGCACCGAGCCGCCCGCCACCGAGGCCCCGCCGCCCGCCCGCCCGCCCGCGGGCGCGCCCCCGCCGGCCCAGGCGCCGCCGCGGGTCCGGTTCCCCACAGAGCGTGCCGCCGCTCCCGCTCCCCCGGCGCCGCCCGAAAAGGAGCCGACCCCACCCGCGGAGGCTCTCTCCGCCGAGGCCGAGGGGGCCGCCGGGCCCGAGCAGCTGTTCACCGAGCTCCTAGCGTTCGTCGGCCGGCTCCCCGGGCTGGCCCGTGAGGGTCGTGAGTTCCCGTGGGGATGGTTGCAGCGCCTTCTGGAGCGCGTGATCCGTTCGCTCGAGGAGTCGGCGGATCTCTTCTGGCTGGCCAACAACCCCCCCTCGGCCGGCGCCGAGTACCTGGCTGCCCACATGACGTCGGTCGGCGTCCTCACGATGCAGATCGGCAGAGGGCTCGGCTACGACCGGGACCGGCTCCTGGATCTCGGCATGGCCGCGTTTGTCTTCGACATCGGGATCGCCAGCCTGCCTTCCGGGGCGGACTCCGCCGCGTATCAGACGCACGCTCAGCTCTCCGCCGAGATCGTGCGCCGCTGGGCGCCCTCGCGGGCGGGCGTCGTCGAGGCGGTGCTCCAGCACCACGAGCGCGAGAACGGCCGGGGGTTTCCTCAGCACCTGGCGGGCGCGGCCATCCATCCCAACGCCAAGACCATCGGCCTCATGGACACCTACACGGCGCTGATCTTTCCCCGCCCGCCGGGCCGCCGCCTCCCGCCCCACGAGGCCATTCGCGAGATCGTGCGCTCCAAGCACGAGGACTTCGCCACGCCGCTCATCAAGGCGCTCCTGGTCGAGATCTCCGTGTTCCCGCCCCGGACCGTCGTGAGGCTCAACACCGGGGAGGTGGGGCGGGTGATCGCCGTCAACCGCGACCACCCCCTGCGGCCGAAGGTCGAGATCGTGGCCGATTTGAAGGGGAACCCGCTGCCCACGCCGAAGATCTTGGACCTTTCCGAGGCGCCGTTCATCTACGTGACGGGTCCGGTCCAGGAGGGGTGATGAGCCTCTCCATCCGTCCCCTGGCGCTGACGGACCGTGAGGAGCTGGCGGCCCTGGTGGAGGCGCATCTTCCCGCCCTCGAAGGGGGGCTGTCCATCCTGGAGCGGCGCTTCCCCGCCGGCCAGGTGCCCGTGGATCTAGTGGCCGTGGACGCGCGCGAGCGGCTCGTCCTCTTGATCCTCGGCTCGGGCTCCAACCCCGCCATGCTGCTCCAGGGGCTCGAGGCCTATGCCTGGTGCCGCGAGAACGGGGCGCTGCTCGGGCGTCTCCTCCCGGGAGCCCGGATCGACCCGGCCGCCCCGCCCCGGCTCTTCCTGCTGGCCTCGCGCTTCTCGGACAGCCTGCGGCGGACGGCCCGCTACCTGGGCCCGGTCTCCCCCGTGCTCGTGGAGTGCCGCTGCCTGGAAGTCAACGGCGAGCGCGGGATTTGCTTCGAGCCGGTTGAGGGGAACGTGGAGGCCGCGGCGCCGCCCGAGCCGGTTCCGCCGGAGCCGGCGGAGGCGCCCGGCGATGGGGCGCGCGAGCGCGCCGGGCGGCTGGTGAGCCAGCTGGAGCGCCTGAGGTTTCGGGAAGCGTTCCGGTAATCTAAGGCTATGGCACAGTACGAGATGAGCCTGCGCGACCACTGGCGGATCATCCGCCGGCGTCGCTGGACCATCATCGTCTGCTCGCTCCTGGTGGGCCTCTTCGCCTTCTGGTTCGCGCGGCAGCGGGAGCCCGAGTACCAGTCGATCTCGGCCATCAGGTTCGAGCAGTCCACCTCCCTCACCGGCCTCCTGGTCGAGGTTCTGTCCTTCTCTCCCACCGACACCATCGAGACCCAGGCCGCCATCATCCGGAGCTTTTCGGTGATGGAGCAGGTGGCCAAGCGGCTGGGCGAGTTGCCGCCGACGATGCCGCTCGACGCCGTCAAGGAGTCGAAGGCCTACACGGGCGTCGTGGACGCGCTGGCGGCCAGGGTGAAGACCAACCGCGTCGCGAGCACCACCATCCTCGAGATCACGGCCTCGTCCCCCAGCCCCGGGAAGGCCAAGGACCTGGCCAACACCGTGGCCGAGGTGTACCGCGACGTCCAGAGCCGGACGCGGAACGCCCGGATCGTCGAGGCACGCCAGTTCATCGAGCAGCAGCTCAAGGAGCTGGACGGGCGGGTCAAGAAGGCCGAGGAAGCGATGTGGGCCTTCCGCGAGGCGAACCGCGTCATCGCTCCCGGCGCCGAATCCACCGTGCTCCTCTCCCTGTTCACCCAGATCCGGGGCGAGATCGAGAAGACGCGCCAGCAGCGGACGGAGCTGGAGCTGGCGGCGGGCCGGCTGAGCCGGGCCAACGGCCTC
>JBBTEL010000197.1:0-2308 GCA_038042325.1 Candidatus Methylomirabilota bacterium | reverse complement strand
CAGAAGAACCGGGAGGTTCCCACGATCGAGCTCTCCCTCCAGCGGCTCCAGCGGGAGGCCAAAGTCAACGACGACCTCCTCGCGCTGATGAAGACGCGCCACCAGGAGGCGCTCATCAAAGAGGCGGAGAAGATCGAGGAGGTCACGATCATCCGCCCGGCGGGGGAGCCGTCGGCGCCGGTCGGGGGGCAGGCGTTGTACCCCCTCCTGTTGGGTCTCCTGACGGGCCTGTTCCTGGGCCTGGTTCTCGCCTACCTCCAGGAGACCCTTGACACCTCCATCGGGACCATCGAGGAAGTCGAGGACTACCTGGGCGTCCCGGTCCTGGGGGTCATCCCGCACATCGACTCGCGGGAGATCATGGACCGCCTCGTCGAGCGCCGGCCCGCGCTCGCCTCCCTGGACCCGGAGACGCTCTCCCGCCACGCGCTCCTCGTCTCCCACTTCGACCCGAAGTCGCCGATGGCGGAAGCGTTCCGCAGCCTCCGGACGCGGATCCAGTTCGCCACGATGGAGCGGCCGGGCAAGGTCTTCTTGCTGACGAGCCCCACGCTCCAGGAGGGGAAGACCACCGTTATTGTCAACCTCGCCATCACGTTCGCTCAGGCCGGGCAAAGGACGCTCCTGGTGGGCGCCAACCTCCGCCGGCCGAGCATCTACAGGTTCTTCGGCATCGACCGCGACCCGGGGCTCACCGACGTCCTGCTCGGCAACCAGCGCTGGGAGGACTGCATCCGGACCGTGGCCGACATCCTGATGGGCCGATTCGAGATGGAAGACATCATGACCGCGCCCGGCCTGGACAAGCTCCACATCCTCGAGTCGGGGCCGGTGCCCGCCAACCCGTCGGAGCTGCTCGTGGCCCCTCAGATGGCCGAGTTCCTCCGCGAGGTCCGCCCGCGCTACGACATTATCCTGATCGACATCGCGCCGGTGCTTCCGGTGACCGACGCCGTCATCCTGGGTGGCCAGGTGGATGGCGTGATCCTGGTCTACCAGGCCGGCAAGGTGGGGCGGCTGGCCCTCAAGCGGGCGAAGGTCCAGCTGGAGAGCGCGCGGGCGACGGTGTGGGGTGTCGTGCTGAACGATCTGGGCGCCGAGATCGCCGGGTATGCCCCGTACCACCAGTACTACACGCACTACTACGGCGAGGAGGCCGCGGGGGGGGAAGCCCGGCAGGCCCCGCAGGGGTTCCCCGCGCGGCTGCTGGGCGCGCTCCGGGGGTTCCGGTCCGGCAAGCCGTCGCCCTCGCCCGAAGCGGCGGCCCCGCCGAAAGTCGCGGCCGCGAAGCCGGCGGCCAAGGGGCGCCGCCCGAGCCAGCTCTGGGTGGGCGTCATGCTCCTCGTGGTGCTGGTGCTGCTCCTCGCCGCGATCCTGGCCTGGCGCCTGGGGCTCTTCGCCCCGACCGGCATGGGCCCCGTGAGGGAGCTCTTCCGGAGCACGCTCTCGGAGCGCGCCGCGCAGCAGAAAAGCCCGCCCGCGAGGCCTTCGTCCGCGCCGGGGCCGCGGCCCGCCGACGCCCCGCCGGCCGGAAGCGCGCCGGCCGCGCCCCCGGGACCGCAGGCCGCAGCGCCGGCGAAGACCCCCGTCCCCGCTGAGGTCCGCTACGCCCTGGAGTTCGGGCCGTTCGCGACCGCCGAAGAGGCCGAGCGCGTCGAGCGCCAGCTCAACACGGCGGGGTTCCCCACGGTGAGGTTCAGGCAGCAGGGTGGCGGCAATCTCTACGGTGTCTTCCTCGAGCGCGTCCCCAGCCGACGTGAGGCCGAGGCGATCCAGGAGCGCCTTGAGGCCGAGGGGTATGGCCAGACGGCTCTCGTCGGCAGCGGAGACAACCTTTCGATCCGCGCGGGCGAGCTGACTCCGCTCCGGACCGCGGTGCAGGTCGCCGAGAAACTCCGGGCCTCGGGCTATCAGGTCCGCGTCGCCGTGCAGCCCGGCGAAGCCCTCAACCTCGCCATCCGCCACGGGAATTTCGCCTCCGAGGAGGAGGCGCGCGCCCGGAGCCGTGACCTCAGCCAGAAGGGCCTTTCCGGCCACCGGGTCGTGCGGGTGAAGTAGCCCTGCGATCAGCTCTCCCCCAGTCGGCTTCGATCCCCGGCGCCCTCGCCCGCGTTGTGCTGGTCGGCCTCTTCCTGTTCGGCGGGGCGCTGCTGGCGTCGCAGGGGCTCACGCTCACGCGGCTCGAATACGCGCTCGGCCTCGTGGCGGTGGGCGCCGTGTTCCTGCTGGTCTTCGTGCGCACCGAGGTCGGCCTCTACCTGGCATTGCTCTCCATGCTTCTCTCTCCCGAGTTCGCGGTCGGAGGGCG
>JBBTEL010000196.1:0-12294 GCA_038042325.1 Candidatus Methylomirabilota bacterium | reverse complement strand
TCCATGAACCGGGGCTCGTTGACCGCGAGCTTGACCGAGACGACGGCGGGGAGCGGCACCGCGACGACCTCGTGGCCCCCGCGGATCTCGCGCTCCCCTCTGAGCCGGCCGTCGGGGAGGAGCGAGAGGTCCATGGCGTAGGTGATCTGCGAGCAGCCGAGCCACTCGGCGATCCCCGCCGGCACCTGCCCCGTGGCGCCATCGCTCGACTCCTCGCCGCAGAGCACCAGATCCCACTCGCCGATCTTCTCGATCCCCTTGGCCAGCGCGAACGACGTGGGGAGGGTGGCGGCCCCTCCGAAGAGGCGGTCGCTCAAGAGGTACGCGCGGTCGGCACCCATGGCGAGGCCGACCTGCAGGTACGGCGCGGCGAAGGGCGGCCCCATGGAGAGCAGGGAGACGGTCCCGCCGTGCCGCTCCCGGAGCGCGAGCGCCATCTCGATGGCATTCATGTCCGGCGGGTTCAGCTCGGAGCGGGCCTTGGCGCGGTCGAGCGTGCGCGTCTCGGCGTTGACCGTGACTTCCTCGGGCTTGGGGACCAGCTTCACGCAGACGATGATGTCGAGCGGCTTCACGCGGCCCCCCGCTTGAGCTCGGCGATGAGCGCCTCGAGGACCGGGAAGAGGTCGTCGACGACGCAGAGGTCCGCCTCCTCGAAAATGGGGGCCTCGGGGTCGGAGTTGATCGCGACGATGAGGCCGGCGTCCTTCACCCCCACGGTGAACTGGGTGGCCCCGCTGATGCCGCAGACCAGGGCCACCTTCGGCCGGGTGACGAAGCCGGTCTGGCCGATCTGGCGGTCACGGCCGATCCACCCGAGATCGCAGGCGACCCGCGAGGCTCCCACCTCGCCGCCGAGGAGCCGGGCGAGCTCCGCGAGCGGCGCGAAGTCCCCCTTGAGCCCGCGCCCGCCGGCGACGAGCACCTTGGCCCGCGTGATGTCCACGCCCTCGTGGCGGACGCGTTCCAGGACCTCGGTCCGGATTGCCCCGGCGTCCAGGGACACGGGAACGAACTCCATTCGCCCCGCCCGATCGGGATCGGAGCTCGGAGGCGGAAAGATTCCCGGCCTGACGGTGGCCATCTGGGGACGGTGACGCGCGCACTTGATGGAAGCCATGACGCCGCCGCCGAACCCGCTCACCTCGCCGAGCAGAAGCCCCGTCCCCTCTTCCCAGGCGAGCCCGGTGCAGTCGGCGGTGAGCCCGGTCCTGAGACGGACGGCGAGCCGTCCCGCCAGGTCCCGCCCGTTCGGAGTAGCGCCGAGGAGGAGCGTCTCGGGCTTCCGGTCGAGAATGACCCGCGCGGCGACGTTCGCGTAGGCGTCCGTGGTGTAGACGGCCAGGAGCGGATCGTCGGCCACGAGGACGTGGTCGGCGCCATGGGCGATGGCCTGCCGGGCGGCAGGCTCGACGCCCTGCCCCAGGAGCACGCCCGTGAGCGGCACGCCCCGCGCCCCGGCCAGCTCGCGCCCTTTGCCGAGGAGCTCCAGGGCCACGCCCTCGAGCCGCCCTGCCTCCTGCTCCAGAAAGACCCAGAGGCCGCGAGCCTCCTCGGGCGAGTACGCCGACGGGATCATGACGTGCCTCCCGCCCCCTCACCCTGCCTCTCCCCGGCGGGGAGAGGAGAAGAGGTGAGGGGCATTTGAATGGCGCGGACGGCCAGCTCGGTCACGTCCACCACCCTGGGCCGCTCCACGCCGAGCACCTTGGCGCTGTCCTCCAGGCAGAGGACGCAGAACGGGCACGCGGTGGCCAGCCAGTCGACGTCGGTCCCCTGCGCCTCGCGGATCCTGAGGTCGCCGAAGCGCTCCCCCGCGTGGGTCTCGAGCCACATCCGGCCGCCGCCGCCCCCGCAGCAGAGCGCGTCTTCGCGACTCAAGGGCAACTCGACCAGCGTGAGACCCGGAATGGCCGCGAGGAGCTTGCGGGGCGCATCGTAGATACCGTGTCGCCGGCCCAGGTAGCACGGGTCGTGGTAGGCGGCCGTCCCCGGCAGCTCGCGCGCGAAGCGGAGCCGGCCCGCGTCCACCAGCTCGGCGAGGTATTCGGTGTAGTGCAGCGGACGAAAGCCGTCCCAGGTCGGATAATGCGCGCGGAACATGTCCAGGCAGTGGGGCGAGACCGTCACCAGCGTCTGGACCCCGGCCTCCCTGAAGCGCTCGGTGTTGGCCGCCACGATTTCGGCCAGGTACTCCTCCTGACCGACGGCCCGGACCGACTCGCCGCAACACGGCTCGTCGCGGAGAATCCCGAACTTCACCCCGGCGGCCCGAAGGAGCGCCACCAGGCTCCGGGCGATCCTCTGGCTCCGGCGATCGTAGGCGCCCGTGCACCCGATGTAGAGCAGCGCCTCATCCCCGCTCGCGAAGGGCGTGAGGCCGAGCCCCTTGGCCCAGGCCTCCCGCTGGGAGGGCGGCTGGTCCCACGGGTTGCCGTCCCAGTGGATCGCCCAGAGCATGCTCGGCAGCCCCTTCGGCACCGCGCGGCGGTCCCAGGCGAGCCGGCGCAGAGCCAGGATGATCTCACTCACCGGGACGCCGCGCGGGCAGCGCGCCTCGCAGAGGCCGCACGTGGTGCAGAGCCAGATGGCCTCGCCCCAGCCGTCCGCGCCGAGCTGGGCCAGGCGGATCAGCCGCCGGACGTTCACCGGCTCCTTCTGGACGAGCCCCCACGGGCACACCGCGGTGCAGACCCCGCACGAAAAGCACGGGGCGGCCGCCCCCCGCGTGGCCGCGGAGACCTCATCCCACACGAGATCGTCCAGGACGCGCACGCCGGACTCACTCATCGGGCTCTACCCCCGCGCGGGACGCCAGAAAGTCCTCTACCGTCTCGTGCATCTCGCGCACCTTGGCGGCGAACTCCTTCCCCTCGGACGCCGAAATCCACTGGAGCTGGAAGCGCTCCGGCGCGATCCCGCGCCGCGTCCACTTCTTCTGCCAAATCCCGAAGCGCTTGGCCGTGTACTTGTTGGCGTAGTTGTAGTGGCAGTCCGAGCCGTTGTCCGTGAGCCGGCACCCGGTGACGAGCACCGCGCCGACCCCCCGCTCGAAGGCGCGGTCGATGAAGTCCCCGTCGAAGCGGGCCGAGCACATCGTCCGGATGATCCGGGCCGAGGACGGGTACTGGATCTTCTCGATCCCCGCCTGATCGGCGCCGGCGTAGGAGCACCAGTTGCAGGTGAAGACCAGGATCTTCTGCTCGGGATGCTCGGCCAGGGCCGCGTCGATCTGGGCCAGGATCTGCTCCTTGGTGAAGTACGGCATCGTGATCGCGTCGTGGTTGCACGTCGCCGCGCAGTTGCCGCACCCCATGCAGGCCGCCTCGACCACCCGGACCTTCCCCTCCTTCACCTTGCCGAGCTGCTCCATGGCTCCGTAGGGGCAGACCGGGACGCAGAGCATGCACCCGTTGCACTCGGCGGGGTCCACCCGCGCCGTCAGGGGCTCCTTCTCGATGACGTCCTTGGCGAGGAGCGTCCCCGCCTTCGCGGCGGCCGCCAGGGCCTGGGCCACGCTCTCCCGCACGTCCTTGGGGGCCTGGCACGCGCCCGCCAGGTAGATCCCCGGGGACGCCGTCTCCGCGGGCCCGAGCTTCGGGTGGAGCTCGAGGAGAAAGCCGTCCTGGCTCTTCCCGATCTTGAGCTGCTGGGAGAGGGTCTCCTCCTGGGGGCGGAGCCCCACGACCAGCACGAGGAGGTCGGTCGGGATCCTGATCGGCGCGCCGAGGAGGTGATCGCGGAAGGTCACCGCGGTGCCGTCGAAGGCGATGACTTCCTCGGGGGGCTGGTCGGGGGTGTAGCGGAAGAACTGGACCCCCTCTCGCATGGCGGTCTCGTAGAGCTCCTCGGCGTGGCGGCTGAACGTGCGGATGTCCTTGAAGAGGACCCGGACCTGCTTGCCCATCCGCCGGAGCGCAAGGGCCTGCCCGATCATGGAGGCGCAGCAGTAGCGGGAGCACCCCAGGCCGTTCTCGCGCGACCCCACGCAGCCCACGAAGGTGACCCGACGGGCCTCCAGGCTCGGCAGCAGCCCCTCCAGCTCCAGGTTGGTGATCACCCGGGAGTCCAGGCTGTAGAGGAACTCCGTCGGGGCGTACGGGCGCGCCCCGGTGGCCAGGACCACGGCGCCGACGCGGAGGTCCTCGCCGCTCGACAGCCGGGCGGCGAAGTTCCCCACGAACCCGCCGATCTGCTCCACCTCCGTGCCCAGGTGGAGGTGGACCCCCGCGTCGTGCAGCTCCTGCTCCTGGAGCTCCAGGAGCTCTTGGGCCTTGAGCCCCGAGGGCGCCAGCACGTCCAGGTGACGGAGGAGGCCGCCCAGCTTGGTCTCCTTCTCCACCAGATGAGTCTCGTACCCCTGGCGCGCCAGCGCGGTCGCCGCCATCATCCCGGCGATCCCGCCGCCGACGACCAGCGCCGCCTGGGTCACGGGGCTCTGGGTGATCTCGAGCGGCGTGAGGCGCCGGGCCTTCTCGACCCCCATCCAGACCATGTCCATGGCCTTGACGGTGGCGGCCTCCTTCTCCGCCTTGTGCACCCACGAGTCCTGGTTCCGGACGTTCGCCATCTCCAGCAGAAATGGATTCAGGCCGGCGCGGATCAGCACCTTCCGGAAGATCCCCTCGTGCGTCTTGGGCGAGCAGGCGGCGACCACCACGCGGTTGATCCCCTTCGAGCGGATCGCCTCCTCGATCTCCCGCTGGGTGTTGCCCGCGCAGGAGAACATCTGGTTCTGGGCCCACACCACGTCGGGGAGCGTCTTGGCGAACTCCACGACGCGGGGCACGTCCACCACCCCGGCGATGTTGGAGCCGCAGTGGCAGACGAAGACCCCGACCCGTGGGGTCTCGATCCCCGCGAGCGGCTCGACGTGCGGCTCCTCGTGGAAGGTGCGGTGGGAGAGGTGGGCGAGGGCCAGCGAGGCCGCGGCGCCGGCCTCGGCGACGCTGTCGGGGATGTCCTTGGGCCCGCTCGCGCAGCCGGCCGCGTAGATCCCCGGGCGCGTCGTGGCGATGAGGCCCGCCCGGCGCTCCACCGCCCTGATGAACCCATCCTGATCCACTTCGATCCCGAGCGTGCGCGCCAGGTCGTCCAGCCCGTCCGGCGGACGGACCGCCGTGGCGAGGACCACCATGTCGAAGAGCTCCTCGGTGAGGCGCAGGGCCTCCGTGTCCTCGTACCGGACGGAGAGCCGGCCATTGTGGGCGCAAATCGAGCCCGGACGGCCCCGGACGAATTTGGCGCCCTCCGTTCGCGTCCGCTCCAGGAAGCCGTCGAAGCCCTTGCCGTAGGCCCGGAGGTCCATGTAGAGGACGGTGACGTCCTTGACCCCGTGGTCTATGAGCTGGAAGGCGTGCTTCACGGAGTACATGCAGCAGAAGCGGGAGCAGTACCGGTAGAAGCGCCGGTCCCGCGAGCCGACACAGAGGACCACGAGCACCCGCTCGGGATGGCGGCCGTCGGAGGGGCGAACGATCTCCCCGCCGGTGGGACCGGCGGAGGTCAGCAGGCGCTCCAGCTCGAGAGACGTCAGGATGTCGGGGTGGGTCCCGTAGCCGTACTCCTTGAGCCGGAACGGATCCATCAGGTCGTAGCCCACCGCCACGACGATGGAGCCGACCTCCCGCTCCACGCGCCGCGTCTGCGGCATCGCGAAGTCGATGCACTTGGGCCCGCAGGCCTGGACGCAGCGCTGGCAGGGCAGGTAGTTCGGGGGCTCGTTCAGGCAGTTCCGGATGTCCACCAGGTACGGGCCGGGCACCGCCTGGGGGATCGGCGTGTAGATGGCCTTCCGCGCGGCCATGGCGGCGTCGAACTCGTTGGGGAGGACCACGGGGCAGGCGGCCACGCACTCCCCGCAGCGGGTGCATTCGTCGGTGACGAAGCGCGCGCGCTGCCGGATCCCCACCTGAAAGCGGCCCGCCTCGCCCGAGACCGACTCCACCTCGGCGAGGGAGAGGATCTCGATGCCGGGATGCTGCCCCACCTCGGACATCTTGGGCGCCTCGATGCAGATCGAGCAGTCGAGCGTGGGGAAATTCTTGTCGAGGACCGCCATCTTCCCGCCGATCGAGGGAGCCCGCTCCACCAGGACGACCTGGGCGCCGGACTCGGCCAGGTCCAGCGAGGCCTGGATCCCCGCGATGCCGCCCCCGATCACCAGCACGCTGTCGCTCATCGGCCACTCGCCCTCACAGCCCCCTCACCTTTCTCCTCTCCCCCTGCGGGGGAGAGGACGGGTGAAGATTCTCCCTCGCCCCCTCGGGGGGAGAGGGCAGGGTGAGGGGGAAAGTCGTTCGAGGAGTAGTCGTAGCCCGTCGCGAAGGCCCGGAGGTTCAGGTCCAGGAGGCGCGGCGCGAGGCTCGACCGGAGGGCGGCCTCGACCGCTTCCCGCCGCACCAGGCCACTGATCGCCGTGAAGAAACCCAGCATCACGACGTTGGCCACGATCTTCTTGCCGAGGCCCTCGGCCAGCCGGGTGGCGGGAACGGCCCGGTACGACCCTTCCTCCGGCGATGGCTTGACGAGATCCGAATCGATGACCAGGAGCCCTCCCTCGGCCATCTCGGGGCGGTAGCGCTCGTAGGCCTCCTGGAACATCGTCACCAGGAAATCGGGGCGGGAGACCAGCGGGTAGTCCACCGGCCCGTCGGAGATCACGAGGTCGGCGCTGGACGCCCCGCCCCGGGCCTCGGGTCCATAGGACTGGGTGAAGACCGCTTCCTTGCCATCGTAGATCGCCGCGGCCTTCCCCAGGAGTTGGCCCGCGAGCACGATCCCCTGCCCGCCGTATCCCGCCAGCCGGACCTCCTGCCGCATCGCTTACGCCTCGCTCTCTGCGGTTCCCTTGCAGAGAGATTGCTTGATTGCCGTGAACTTAATGCTCGCCACTTTCGCTTGCACGCGAGCAAGGTCCTCTCTCGCGGGAGGAGGGGTGAACTCCTCGCCCGGACAACAGGCCATCGCTTCCAGTTCTTCGCGGGTGAGGGTATGACGGGCCACAACCTGAACACCGACAAAGCCCGCTTCCCTCACCGTCTGCCAGTAGTCTTCTTCAGGAATCGCTCCCCCCAAACATCCTGCCCAGGTTGATTGGAAACGCTCTCGTAGCTCAGGATCGATGTTCTCGGTGAGGACAATGTCCGAGATGGCGAGGCGCCCACCGGGTCTTAGGACCCGAAAGGCTTCGTTGTACACAGCATCCTTGTCGGGGCAAAGGTTGATCACGCAGTTGGAGATCACGACATCCGCGAAGCGGTCTGAAAGCTCTGTCTTCGCCATGTCCACGACGCGGAGTTCGATGTTCCTGTCTTGCAAGTGTGCCTCAGCTACGGCCTGCTGGGCTCGCTCAATCATTTGATGTGCAGAATCTATTCCGACTGCTTTCCCTTGCGATCCGACCTTGTGAGCAGCGAGGATCACGTCTATCCCGCCTCCGCAGCCGAAATCGACAACCACATCACCCGGCTGAAGGTTTGCGAAGCCGGTGGGGTTGCCGCAACCCCGAGAGAGGTTCAGAGCAACCTCTGGCACCAAGGCAAGCTCTGCCTCTCCGTAGAGCCCCTGGTCCACTGCGTAGCCCGAACTGGGCTGCCTCTTGCTGGGTCAACAGGGCTCCTTGCGGCCACCGGTCTCAGCGAATTTGCCGTAGCGACTCTTCACCATCTGCTGGACGTCTTCGATGCTCAGCCGGACCTCCTGCCGTGACATCACTGCCCCTCCTGCCTCTTCCCGACAGCATTGTTCTCGGGAGCCGGGCGCATCATCGCGAGCGGGTCGAAGACGGGCCGCTCGATGTCCACGAAGTTGCCGAGGATGATGGGGTGGTCCTTCTCCCTCAGATCGATGCCGAGCGAGTCGAGCGGCGCCACGGGGTCCACCACGCAGCGCTCCCGGTAGAGGGTCATCTCTTCCATCGCGTCGCCGATGTCGTTGGGGCGGCCGAACCCCACAGGGCACGGCGCCAGCACCTCGATGAACGTGAAGCCGCGCTTCTTCATCGCGCGCAGCATCGCCTGCTTGAGCTGGCGCAGGTGGAGCGACGTCCACCGCGCCACGAAGACGGCCCCCGTGGCGGCGGCCAGATAGGGAAGACTGAAGGGCTGCTCGTAGTTGCCGAAGGGCGCCGTGGTGGCGCGCGCCCCCATGGGCGTCGTGGGTCCCACCTGGCCGCCCGTCATCCCGTAGTTGAAGTTGTTGATGCAGATCACGTTGATATCCACGTTCCGCCGGGCCGCGTGGATGAAGTGGTTGCCGCCGATGGCGAAGAGGTCGCCGTCCCCGCTGTAGACCGTCACCTCGAGCTCCGGCTTGACGAGGGCGATCGCCGTGGCAAAGGGGATCGCCCGGCCGTGAGTGGTGTGGTAGGAGTCCATGTTCAGGTAGCCGGACACCCGTCCCGTGCAGCCGATCCCCGAGACGCAGACGTGCCGGGCCAGGGGGATCCCCGACTCCACCATCGCCTGGGCGAAGGCGTGCATGGCCGGCCCGATCCCGCACCCGGGGCACCAGATGTGGGGCAGCCGGTCGGCCCGGAAGAGGGAATCGCTCGGGTGGCGCTCGGCGATGAGTGTGGACATGGTCAGCCTGCGACCTCCCGGATCGCCTCGAGGATCGGCTCGGGCGGCATCATCGCGCCGCCGGCGTGGTTGACGCCGAGCACCGGCAGGCTCGTGAAGCGCTCCACCTCGCGGGAGACCTGGCCCAGGTTCAGCTCGGGGACGACGAAGGCCCGGACGCGCTCGGCGAGCTTCTTGACGCGCTCTGCCGGGAAGGGCCAGAGGGTGATCGGCCGGAGCAGCCCGGCAGCGATCCCCTGCTCCCGCGCCAGTCCGACGGCGCGGCGCGCTGACCGGGCCGTGGAACCATACGCGATGATCACGACCCTCGCGTCCTCCAGGCGGTACTCCTCGTACTCGACGATCTCCGACTCCCGCAGCCTGACCTTGTCCACCAGCCGCCGGACGAGCCGGTCGTGGGCGGGCGCGGTGAGGGCCGGATACCCCCGCTCGTCGTGGGTGAGGCCCGTGAAGTGGACGCGATAGCCCTCGCCGGCGTGCACCATGGGGGGGATCAGGTCGTCGTCGGCCTTGAACGGCAGGAAGCCGTTATCTCCCGGACCCTGCCGGGGGCGCTTCCGCTCCACGCGGGGAATGGCCTCGGCGGGCGGGATGGTCACGCGCTCCATCATGTGGGCCACCACCTCGTCGGCCATGACCAGGACCGGGATCCTGAAGCGGTCGGCGGTGTTGAAGGCCTTCACGGTGAGGTCGAAGCACTCCTGCGGCGAGGCGGGGGAGTAGGCGACGATCTCGTAGTCGCCGTGCGACCCCCAACGCGCCTGCATGACGTCGGCCTGGCCCACGAGGGTGGGGAGCCCGGTAGAGGGCCCACCGCGCTGCACGTTGATGACCACGCACGGGACCTCCATCATCGCGGCCAGCCCGAGGTTCTCCATCATGAGGGAAAACCCCGGGCCCGAGGTGGCGGTCATGGCGCGCGCCCCGGCCACCGAGGCGCCGACGATGGCCGCCATGCTCGCCAGCTCGTCCTCCATCTGGACGAAGAGCCCTCCCACCTCCGGCAGGCGCCGGGCGAGCCACTCCGCCACCTCCGTGGACGGCGTGATCGGGTAGCCCCCGAAAAACCGGCAGCCGGCGGCGAGCGCCCCCTCGGCGCAAGCGTGGTCGCCCAGGAGGAAGTGCTGCCCGGTGAGGACGGCCGGCTCGCCCTTCACGCCATCACCTCAGCCCGTGGGACCTCGACGGTGAAGATCGCGTACTCCGGGCAGACGAGGGTGCAGAACTCGCAGTGGACGCAGGCCTCGTCCTTGCCGGGGGCAACGACGGGATAGCGGTACCCCTTGGCGTTGGTCTCGGTGGAAAGGGCGAGGACATCCTTCGGGCAGAAATCGACGCAGAAGCGGCACTCCTTGCAGCGGTGGGGGATGACGTGCACACGCCCCCGCGGGACGGTGACGCGCCTCAGGTCCAGCGGCACCCGCGCGCTCCTGACCGCCGGCATCATGGCGAAACCCCGCTCATGGACCCCTCCGCCACCACGTAGAGGGATTGCCCCCGCCGCCTCAGTTCGGGCGGGGAAATCCCGTCCCCCGGTTCTCGAGGCACCCCCGCATCAGGTCGATGATCTGGTCTCTCGCGTACCGCCGCTGGCCCCCGAGCGTCCGGACAAAGGGGAGTTTCCCCTCTCGAGTCCAGCGCGCGACGGTTGCGGGGGACACCTCAAAGACCCGAGCCACCTCCGACCGGGTCAGGTACTGCCGCAGGGTCGCTCCTCTCGCACCGGTCGTGACCATTTGCTCTCATTGCGCCCCTTTTTCCGGGGAGAGTCCATGATGCGATCGGTTCAATTTTATGAGGCGAACAGCCTGCTTTCGGAGAGGGAAACGGGAGAGCGCGAAGGCTACCGGACGGGGGGGAGGTCGAGCTTGGCGGCCACGATCTCCCGGAGACGGAACTTCTGGATCTTGCCGCTGGCGGTCATCGGGAACTCGCCGACGATCTCGAGCCGCTCGGGGAACTTCTGCTTGGCCACCTCCTTGGTCTCGAGGTACCGGACAACCTCGGCCAGCGCGAGCGTCTCGCCCGGCTTGGGGATCACGAAGGCGCAGGCCCGCTCCCCGAGGCGCGGGTCCGGCATGGCGACGATCGCCACGTTGGCGATCTTCGGGTGGGCGAAGAGCAGGTTCTCGATCTCCACCACCGGGATGTTCTCCCCGCCGCGGATGATGATGTCCTTGGTGCGTCCCGAGATCGACACGAAGCCGTCCGGGTCGAGGATCGCGCGATCCCCCGTCATGAACCAGCCGTCCGGCGTGTGCGAGACGGCCGTCAGCTCCGGGCGCTTCAGGTAGCCGATGAACTGAGCGTGGCCGCGGACCAGGAGGTTGCCGTTGGTCTTCGGGGGCACGGGTTGGCCGGCGTCGTCCACGACACGCAGCTCCATTCCAGGCAGTGGCGCGCCGTCGGTTGCGAAGACCTTCTCCTCCGGATCGTCGAGGCCGTTGCAGGTCACGAGGCCGTTCTCACTCATCCCCCACCCCGCCGAGATCACGCACCGGAGCCGCCGGCGAGCGTCCTCCACAAGCGTGCGCGGGATGGGCGCTCCGGCCGAGATGAACACCCGGAGCGAGGAGATGTTCCGCCGCTCCACGGCTGGAGAGGAGGTCAGATCTTGAAGGAACGGGGTGGCGCCCATCGTGAAGGTCGCCCCTTCCGCCTCAATGAGGCGGGCCGCCTCCTCGGCGTTCCAGATGTCGAGCCAGACGCCTTTCGCCCCGAGCAAGAGCAGCAGGCAGAAGCCGTACAGGTAAGCGGTCTGGTGGCCGAAGGTGGAGGACATCAGGATGACATCGCGCTCCGTGAACGCCATGCGCTCGATCAGCGGGTAGACGATGGAGAGCGCGGTGTTGGAGGTGTGCATCACGCCCTTGGGCTCGCCCGTCGTCCCGGAGGTGAAGATGACCTCAGTCACGGCATTGGGATCGATCCCCGGAAGGGGGCGGCGGCCCTCTCGGGCCTCCCAGGCCGTGGTCGTGAGCTCGGAAAACGACCGCATGCCATGGCCCGGGGTCCCGCGCGCCACGAAGACGTGCTCGAGGCGGGGCACCTGTGGGCGGAAGCCCGCGACCATCTCCACATAGCCGAACGCGCGGAAGGTCTCGGGGATCACGAGGACGCGGGACTCCAGCAGGTTCAGGATGAAGCGCAGCTCGTGGGCGCGGTAGATGGGCGGGATCGGGTTGAGGATCGCGCCGAGTCGGGAGGCGGCGAGGGCGACCAGGATGAACTCGTTCCAGTTGGGGAGCTGGCAGGAGATGGCTGAGCCCGGCTCCACGCCGGCCGCCCGGAGCCCGTAGGCCACCCGCTCGACGGCCCGGGCCAGCTCCCCCCAGGTGTAGCGGCCCGCGCCGTCCACGACGGCCAACCGGTCCGGCCGCGCCGTCGCCCACCGGTCCAGATACTGGGCGAGGGTCTCGTTCCGCCAGTAGCCGGCCGCGGTCATCTCCCGGATGCGCTCGGGAGTCAGGGAGGTTTCGACGGCCACGCGGGAAGCATGGACCAGCTTCCCGAGCCCCGTCAAGCCGTCAGAGCTTGAACAGGCGGCGGGCGTTGCCGGAGCGGATCAGCTCCTTCTCGGCCTCGCCGATCGGGAGCGCGTCGATCCGCCGGGCGCAGCCCGCCATGTCGCCGATGTTGTGGGGGTAGTCGCTGCCATAGAGCAGCCGGCGCGGGCCGGCCAGCTTGTAGGCGAGGAGCAGGGCCTCGTCGT
>JBBTEL010000195.1:0-2915 GCA_038042325.1 Candidatus Methylomirabilota bacterium | reverse complement strand
ATGACTTCCCCGGGCTGCGCCACATCCTCGTTCGTCAGGAAGCGGCGGCGGGTCATGCGGCCGAGGGATACGCCCGGACCACGGGGAAGGTCGGAGTCGCCCTCGTCACGTCGGGGCCGGCGGCCACCAATCTGGTGACCGCGCTCCAGGACGCTTACATGGACTCCATCCCGATCGTCGCCTTCACCGGCCAGGTACCGACCCATATGATCGGCAACGACGCCTTCCAGGAGGCCGACAACGTCGGGATCACGCGCTCCTGCACCAAGCACAACTTCCTCGTAAAGGACGGAAGGGATCTGGGCCAGACCATCAAGGAGGCGTTCTACATCGCGGCCACCGGCCGCCCGGGACCGGTCCATGTGGATCTGCCCAAGGACGTCCTGGTGAAGGAGTGGCCCTTCGAGTACCCGGACAAGATCCATCTCCGCTCGTATAACCCCACCTACGACGGGCACCCCGGCCAGATCAAGAAGGCCGCGCGCGCGATCCTGCGGGCCAAGCGTCCCGTGCTCTACGTGGGCGGCGGTGTCATCTCCTCGGACGCCTCGGAAGAAGTCCGGCGCCTGGCCGAGATGACCCAGACCCCCGTGACGACGACGCTGATGGGGCTCGGCGCCTTCCCGTCGGAGCACCCGCTCTCCCTCGAAATGCTCGGCATGCACGGCACGTACTACGCCAACATGGCGGTCCATCACTCTGACTGCCTGATCGCGGTCGGGGCGCGGTTCGACGACCGGGTGACGGGGAAGGTGGAAATGTTCGCGCCCAACGCCGAGATCATTCACATCGACATCGATCCTTCGTCCATCTCCAAGAACATCCAGGTGCACATCCCCATCGTCGGCGACTGCCGGCGGGTGCTCGCCCGGCTGATCAAGGAGCTGGAGGGCGAGACCCGCGAGGGCGTCCCCTCGCTGGCCCGCGAGGCCCGCAAGCAGTGGGCGGAGCAGATCGGGCGCTGGAAGGCTGAGTTCCCGCTCCGCTACGACTGGGACGACGAAGCGATCAAGCCCCAGTACGTGATCCAGGAGATCTCGAACCTGACCCGGGGCGAGGCGCTCATCGTGACCGGCGTGGGGCAGCACCAGATGTGGGCGGCCCAGTACTACCGCTTCAAGCATCCGCGGGCCTGGTGCACGTCCGGGGGCCTCGGGACTATGGGCTACGGCCTGCCCACGGCCATGGGGGTGCAGGCCGCGCACCCGGACAAGCTCGTCGTCAACATCGACGGCGACGGGAGCTTCGTCATGAACAGCCAGGAGCTGGCCACGGTCTACGAGAGCCGGCTGCCGGTGAAGACCGTGATCATCAACAACGGCTGCCACGGCATGGTGCGCCAGTGGCAGGAGATCATCTACAAGGAGCGCTACTGCTCGATCGACCTGTCGGCCAGCCCCGACTTCGTGAAGCTGGCGGAGGCCTACGGGTGCGTGGGCATCCGCGCGACCAAGCCGAGCGAGGTGGTGCCGGCGCTGGAGAAAGCGTTCTCGACCCCGGGCCCGGTCGTCGTGGACATGATGGTGGACCGGGAGGAGAACGTGTTCCCGATGGTCCCGGCGGGCGGGGCGAACAAGGACATGATCCTCGAGCGCCCCAACAAAGAGGCCCAAGCGAAGGCCGCCAAGTCCCAAACCGGTTTCTAACGGGTCTCGTTTTTAGTGAAATCAGTTTTTAGGTGTTTTTGATGAAATCAGCTTCTAGGTGGCACTGATGCCAAATAACGGCGAGCCCCAAAAGCATACGATCGCGGTCTTGGTCGAGAACCGATTCGGCGTGCTCTCGCGCGTCGCGGGGCTCTTCAGCGCGCGGGGCTACAACATCGAGAGCCTGTCGGTAGGCGAGACGCTCGACCCGACGGTTTCCCGGATGACGCTGGTCGTGCGCGGCGACGCGTTCGTCATCGAGCAGGTGATCAAGCAGCTCCACAAGCTGATCGACGTGATCAAGGTCACCGACCTGACCGAGGAGAATCACGTCGAGCGCGAGATGATTCTCCTCAAGGTCAACGCCGAGCCGACGTCGCGAGCCGAGATTTTGCGCATCGCCGACATCTTCAGAGCGAAGGTCGTGGACGTGACGCCCGCCACGTACACCCTCGAGGCGACCGGCGACGAGTCGAAGGTGACCGCGATCGTGGAGCTGCTTCGCCCCTTCGGCATCCAGGAGCTGGTCCGGACCGGCAAGGTGGCCATCGCGCGAGGGGCGAAGACGCGGTCGCGGAGGGCGGAGGAGAAACTGGGGAAGGTCAGGGAGCCCGTCCCGGAGTCGAAGGAAGCCGCCCGGGACATTGGTTTCGAGGATTGAAGAGGAGGATGCCACCGTGCCAGCCAGAATTTACTACGATCAGGACGCGGATCTGGGACTGCTCCGCGGGAAGAAGATCGCGGTCATCGGCTACGGCAGCCAAGGGCACGCCCACGCCCTGAACCTGAAGGATTCGGGGCAGGACGTGGTCGTGGGGCTCTACAAGGGGTCCAAGAGCTGGTCGAAGGCGGAGAAGGACGGCGTCAAGGTCGCCACGGTGGCGGAGGCGGCCCAGATGGCCGACGTCGTGATGATCCTCCTCCCGGACCAGAGCCAGCGGCAGGTCTACGAGGAGTCCATCAAGGGCGGCCTCGGCAAGGGCAAGACCCTGATGTTCGCCCACGGCTTCAACATCCATTTCAACCAGGTGGTGCCGCCTCCGGACGTGGACGTCTCCATGATCGCCCCCAAGGCCCCCGGCCACGTGATGCGGGACCTCTTCACCCAGGGGCCCGGCGTCCCGGCGCTGCTCGCCATCCAGCAGGACGTGTCGGGGAAAGCAAGAGATATGGCGCTGGCGTACGCCAGGGGCGTGGGCTGCACACGGGCGGGAGTCATCGAGACCACGTTCAAGGAGGAGACGGAGACCGACCTCTTCGGCGAGCAGA
>JBBTEL010000194.1:0-2014 GCA_038042325.1 Candidatus Methylomirabilota bacterium | reverse complement strand
ACGAAGATCCGGCGCGCGCCGATCCGGTCCGCCAGGGCCGAGAGGACTACCAGCGAGGCCGCATAGCCGAGCTGGTAGGCGGAGGAGATGGACCCCGCGGCGGTGGCCGACATCCCCCACTCGGCCTGGAGCAGCGGCAGGACGGCGGCATAGGACATGAAGGCGCTGGACGACCCCAGGCGGGCCGCGCAGATCCCGGCGAGCCACAGCGTGTCGGAGCGGGGCACGGAGAATCATTCTGCCACAAGCGCGCGCCGCGGGCCGATTTTCCCGTTGACAGGGCCCGCCGGCCGTGAAAAATAGGGGGGCCATGTCCGCAGCGACCCGAGTGAAGTTTGCCCCGGTGGAAGGTGCCGCCGATCTCTTCACCCCGGCGTTCCTGGACTACCTGGTGCGCCTGCACGATCAACTCGACCAGCGCGCCCGCGCGCTCCACGCCAAGCGCGCCGAAGTCCTCAAGAAAGCCCACGAGCGGGGAATCCCGCCCACCCATCCGCCCGTGAGCCCCATCAACACGGGCGACTGGCAGGTGCCGCGCGTGCCCGAGGAGCTGCTGAAGCCGGGGATCGAGATCTCGGGCCCCTGCTCGATCACGAGCATGTTCATCAACGCGCTGAACCCGGGGCCGGAGGGCGAGCGCGCCGAGGGCGACCTCGACGACGACGAGGACTCGGGCGGGCACCGTCTCATCGACACGGTGAAGGCCGCCGGGAACCGCGTCGCGGCGATCAACCGCGAGCTGACCTACTACGACCCGGACAAGCGCAAGGAGTACAAGATCGCCGAGGGCGACCTGCCCTTCTTCATGCACCGGGAGCGCGGCCTCCATCTGGACGAGCCCGACGTCATCGTGGACGGCAAGCCCATCAATGCCGCGATCCTTGGTACCGCGCTGACCCTCTACTACGCCGGCCGCCACCAGGCCGACCGCGGGCAGGGGATCTACTTCTACCTGCCCAAGCTGGAAGCGGCCGCGGAGGCGGCGTGGTACCGGGACCTGTTCGCCCTAAGCCAGGAGCACCTGGCGTGGCTCAAGAAGGCGATCATCCGCGCGGTCGTGCTCGTGGAGTCCCTCCCCGCGGTGTACGAGATGGAAGAGATGCTCCATGCGCTCGGACCATACGCGGCGGGGCTCAACGCCGCCCGCTGGGATCTCAAGGCCAGCATCTTCGAGTACGTCATGGCCGACCCCAAGTCGGTCTGGCCCGACCGCTTCGGCGTGGACATCAAGACCACGCCGTTCCTGGCCAACATCTTCCGCCGCCTCGTGGCCATCTGCCTCAAGCGCGGCGCGATCCCGATCGGCGGCATGGCGACGGCGCTGCCCAACCCGGATCCCGAGGTGAACCGGGTCGCCGGGGAAGCGATCAGGGCCGACAAGATCTGGGAGGCCCAGCAGGGCTTCATCCGCGCCTGGGTCGCGCACATCTTCCACATGAAGACCGCCGCCCAGCCGTTCCGGGATCTGCGGGCATCGGGCTGGAAGCCGACCCCCGAGATGGCGAACCCCGACAACTACCCGGTGAAGATCGAGGTTCCCGCCGGCCCCATCACCGTCGAGGGGACGCGCCGCAACTGCCGGATGGTCATCGAATACGTCGAAGGCTGGCTCAACGGCCGGGGCGCCAAGGGGATCGACAGCCTCGCCGGCAAGCCGGGCATCCACCCAGCCCTGATGGAAGACCTGGCCACGGGCCGGATGTCGGTGGCCCAGATCGCTCAGCGGATTCGCCATCGCGCCAAGACGACGGCCGGCCCCGAGGGGCTCCACGACTTCGCCCTCATCAAGCGCCTCCTCCAGGAAGAGCGCGAGGACATCCTGGCCCGGCTCAAGGCCACCGTAAAGGACGACAAGGGCCGCGCCGCCTACGCGGAGGCCGAGCAGCGCTACCGGAAGGCCGTGAAGATCGCGATGAAGTGGATCAAGAACTACACCGACCTGGACTTTCGGAGCCTCGGCTCCTACACCCGCCCGGACCTCGACCGGATCGCCGCCGCCCCCGACGCCTTCTAG
>JBBTEL010000193.1:0-2255 GCA_038042325.1 Candidatus Methylomirabilota bacterium | reverse complement strand
CGACGATCAGGCCGAGGGCTCCGAAGACCCCGATCCGGCTGTCCCTCATGATGGCCAGTCGCTCGGCCGGATCTTTTCCCGTGAGCCCGTCGAGGCTGTCGGCCAGGCCGTCCAGGTGGATCCCGCCGGTGAGGAGCTTCCAGGTCACCAGGACGAGGAGCGCCGCGAGGAGCGGCGAAAACACCACGGAAAACAGCCGGTGCACGAGCCAGAGGAGGCCTCCGAGGGCGAGGCCGACCAGCGGGAACCAGCCGGCCGCCCGCCCGAGCGCGTCCGGTCCGTCGAGGGCCCGGCCCGGAACGCGAACGATCGTGAGAAACCGAACGGCGGTGATCAGCCCGCGAATGGCTAGGCCACCCGGCCGCGGCGACCCCACGCGCCCCACGCTGCGAGCGCGGCGCTCGCCGTTTGGGTGACGACGAGCCCGACGACCCACAGCACGGAGAGCATGCCGCTCCTGAACCCGCCGGCGAGGAGCGCGGGGCCGTGGTCCACGAGGGCGCCCGCCACCCAGATGAGCCCGATCCAGAAGGTCAGGCCGAAACCCGCGCGCTTCCCCCAGGCGATCAGGACGAGGCCCAGCGCCTGGAACGCGAGGTAGCCACCCAGCAGGAAAGCGCCGCCCGCGGTGGAGAGCCCTACCCGGCGCGTGATCTCCTCGGCGAAATCCTCGACGACGTGGGGCAGGATGAAGGGAAGGCTCAGGAGCGACAGCGCGATGACGGAGACGCCGAGCCAGTCCCTTTTCACTACACGGGGAAGACGCCGTTGCGGCGTGGGGCAAACTCGTGCTGCTTCGTCTCCGCGTACTGAAGGCGCTTGATCAGCTCAGAGCGCAGCAGGGAGCCCGGCACGATGTCGTCCACCAGCATCTCGGAGGCGAGCTTATGGATGTCGATGTCGGCCTGGTACTCCTCCCGCTTCCGGCGCACGTACTCGGCCCGCTCCCCTTCCGGGAGCTCCATGATCTTGTTGTAGTAGACGGCGTTCACGGCGGGCTCCGGCCCCATGATGGCGATCTGCGCCTGCGGCAGCGCCAGCGCGGCGTCCGGCTCGAAGGCCGGGCCGCACATGGCGTAGAGGCCCGCCCCGTAGCACTTGCGCACGACGACGCAGATCTTCGGCACCCTGGCCTGGGCGGTGGCGAAGATCATCTTGGCCCCGTGGCGGATGATGCCCGCCCGCTCCACTTGGGCGCCCACCATGAAGCCCGAGACGTCGGCCAGGTAGACGAGCGGGATGTTGAAGGCGTTGCAGAGCCAGATGAACCGGGCGGCCTTGTCGGAGGAGTCCACGAAGAGGACGCCTCCCTTGACCTTGGGCTGGTTGGCGACGATGCCCACCGCGCGGCCGCCGAGCCGCGCCAGGCCCACGATGACCTCGGGGGCGAAGAGCCGCTTCAGCTCGAACCACGAGCCGGCGTCGATCAGCCGGTCGATCACCTCGTACATGTCGAAGTACTTCCGCTGGTCGTAGGGCACGATCTCGTCGATCGAGCGCCCGGGCTTGGGCTCCGCCGCCTCGATGGCGGCCGGCCGCTCCCTGAAATTCTGGGGCATGTAGGCCAGGTAGCGCTTGGCTGCCTCGATGGCCTCCTCGTCGGAGCCCACCAGCACGTCCCCGCACCCCGACACGGTGCAGTGCATGCGGGCGCCGCCCAGGTCCTCCTGGGTCACCTTCTCCCCGATGGCCATTTCGACCATCCGCGGCGAGCCCACGTAGAGTGACGCCTTGCCGTCCACCATGATGACCACGTCCGTGAGGGCGGGCAGGTACGCGGACCCGGCGGGCGACGGGCCGAAAAGGATGCAGACCTGGGGGACGACGCCGGACAGCTGGACCTCGTTGTAGAAGATGCCGCCGGCGTGGAAGCGGCCCGGGAAGATCTTGATCTGCTCCGAGATCCTGCCGCCCGCCGCGTCCACCAGATACAGGAGCGGGATCTGGAGCCGCTGGGCCTTCTCCTGGATGCGGACGATCTTCTGAACCGTCTTCTCGCCCCAGGAGCCGGCCTTCACCGTGTAGTCGTTGGCCATGATGCAGGCACTGCGGCCGCCGACCTTTCCGACGCCGGTGACGACCCCATCGGCGGGCGTGTCGGGCTCCTGGCTCCGGGCGAACAGCCAATCCTCCTCGAACTCGCTGCCGGGGTCGAGGAGGAGCTTGAGACGATCGCGGACGAAGAGCTTGCCCTCCTCCTTGAGCTTGTCGCGATACTTGACGTGGCCCTGCTCGATCCGGGCCCGCTCCTGGAA
>JBBTEL010000192.1:0-16475 GCA_038042325.1 Candidatus Methylomirabilota bacterium | reverse complement strand
GCGTCTGTTCCTGGTCGCGACGCTCCTGGTCGCGACCGGCTGCGCGTCGGTGGCGCCGCTCGAGACGGCGACCCGCGAGCCGGTCTCGGCGCCGGTCTTCCGCTTCGGTGAGGACACGTTCGCCTTCCCCAACGAGGTGAGGTCCCTGAACCCGGGGCGGGAGGATCTTTACGCGAACTACTGCTTCGTGATGACTCGCGGTGTCGTGCAGTTTTTGAAGTTCGCGCGCTTCGACCCGAGCGGGGCAAAGCTGCCCCCGGACGCGTATGCGGAGCTGGTCCGCCAGGTCGCGTCGCGCTCCCCGTGGGAGGAGGCGCTCCCCCCCGAGGAGCGGGTGGTGATACCCGGCTACCGTAACCTTCAGGAGCTCTCGCTCGGGGAGGAGGTGCCGGTCAAGGCCGGCCTCGGCTCCCGATTCTGGACGATGGTCCACTGGACCAACTGGCGCGTCACCTTTCCGGTCGGGGGGGCGCACCAGGAGGGGGTGGCGGCGGAAGTGCTTGCGGAGCTCCGCGCCGGGCGGCCCGTTCAGCTGCTAATCACCAACTGGCCGACACCCGAGCTCAACCATGGGGTTGTGGCCTACGGGTACCGGATCAGCGACGGTGCGGTGGAGTTCAGCGTGTACGATCCCAACGAGCCGGCCCGCCCCGGAGTCATCAGCTTCGACCGCCAACCCCGCCGCTTCTGGGCGACCCAGCTGTTCGACACGAAGCCGGGACCGATCCGCGCCTTCCGCATGTACTACTCGCCACTGCTCTAAGCCGCCATGAACGTCTCCGAGGCCGCCGGGTTTCCCGCGCCGGGACGCTCGCGCCGCTGGTACTCCCACCCGTACAATCGGGGCCGGTACTATCGCCTCGCGCGCGTCGCCGCGCAGGCCCTGCCCCGCCGCGGGCGCCGCACCCTGGCGGGAGTCCTGGCGCGCGTCGCGCTGAGACTGCTGCCCGTGGAGCGGGAGAACATCCGACAGAACCTGCGGCGGGTTCTCCGGGGGGTGGATGGGCCGAGCCTCGACGCCGCCGTGGCTAGGACGTTCAGAAAATTTGCGCTCTGCTTTGCCGACTTGCTCACGCTCAACCGGGCCCCCGGCGCGAGGCTCGACCGCTACTTCGAAGGGGCGGAGGGCGAGGAGCACCTGGCGGCGGCTGCCGCTCCCGAGCGGGGGCTGATCGTCGCGACGGCGCACCTCGGGAACTGGGAGCTGGGTGGCCGGATCCTGGCGATGAAGTGGGGGCGGCCCACCCACGTGGTGCTCTCCGCCGAAGAGGACCCCTCGGTGGAGGCGTTCCTCCGTCGCGACGGCCATGGGGTCCGATTTGTGACCCGTGAAGCCCCGACGGCGTCGCTCGGGCTCCTGGCCGCGCTCCGCCGCAATGAGATCGTCGCCGTCCAGGGCGATCGGGCAACGGGCGGGCGCGCCGACGTGCGCCTGCCGTTCTTCGGCGATGCGGCCGCGTTTCCGCTCGGTCCGTTCGTGCTGGCCCGGGCCTCCGGGGCCCCGGTGCTCCCGGCATTCTGCGTTCTGGGGGAAGCGGAGACCTACCGGATCTTCCTGGAGCCCCCGATCTGGGTCGGGGCGGGCGGCGAGGAGACCGGCCTCCGCCGGCTGGTGGCCGTTCTTCAGCGGTACGTGGCGGCCTATCCCGACCAGTGGTTCAACTTCTACGATTTCTGGGGGCCGGCGCGTGGCTGACGCCGACCGCATCGCGATTGTGACGGCCGGAGTGGTCACGCCGATCGGGCAGGACCTCGACGCGTTCTGGTCGGCTCTCGTCACCGGCGCGTCGGGGATCTCTCGGATCGAACGGTTCCCGGTGGACGATCTCCGAGTCGGCCGAGCCGGCGAGATCAAGAAACTGGTCCGGGAACGAGGGGACGAGGTCCCGACCGACTGCCGCGCCTCCCGCCTGCTCATCGCCGCCGCCGACGAACTGGTGACCCACGTCGGAGGCCGCCCCCTCGCTCCCGACCCGCGCCGCGTCGCCCTCGTGCTGGGCACGGCGTTGGGAGGGGTCGAAGAGGGCGAGCGCTCCCTCCGCGGCGAGCGGCGGCCATCGAGCCTTGCGGGAGCCCTCTACGACAGTCCCGCGCGGACGCTGGCGGAGTGGCTGGGAGCGGAGGGGCCGCTGCTGACGATCTCCACGGCCTGCGCCTCGGGCGCCACAGCGCTCGGGGTCGCGGCGGATCTCCTGCGGAACGGCGCTGCCGACGTCGCGGTGGCGGGGGGCTATGACGTCCTCTGCCGCTTCGTGATGAAAGGGTTCGACGTGCTCCGGTCGCTGACGCGCGACGAGGTTCGTCCCTTCGATCGCCGGCGAAGCGGGCTGTTACTGGGGGAGGGGGCCGGGTTGGTCCTGATGGAGCGCGAGCGGGACGCCGCCGCGCGGGGAGGGGACCGCTTGGGGCACCTCCTCGGCCACGCCAGCGCGAGCGACGGCTCCCACATCTCCGCGCCGGATCCGAACGGGCGCGGGCTCGAGGTCTCGATCCATGGGGCCATGCGTCACGCCGGGATCTCGCCCGAGGAGATCGAGTTTGTCAGCGCCCACGGCACCGGCACGCCGCTGAATGACAAGATCGAGACCGCGGTGCTCAAGCGCGTTCTGGGCCGCCGGGCCTACGCGGTCCCGGTGACCTCGACGAAGGCCCACACCGGCCACACCATGGGGGCCGCGGCGACGCTGGAAGCGATCATGTGCCTTCTGGCTTGGCGTCACGGCCAGATCCCCCACACCCTGAACTTGGAGCAACCCGACCCCGACTGCGACCTCGATTTCGTTTCGGGAGAACCGCGGCCCTGCCGGCCGCGGATCAGCCTCAGCACATCGCTGGGGTTCGGCGGGTGCAACGCGGCGCTCATTCTGGAGGGCGCATGACAACCCGGAGGGGGACTCCGCCCCCCTTCCGGACCTCCCCCGTGGGTTGCGCCGGCCGGGTACCCGCGGCGCAGCCGCGGGTGGGCGCTCGAACGGGAGAATACATCACACGAAAGGTAGTCCAGTGAGCTCCAGTTCTGTGACGGCCCCGCGCCTTCGCGCGACCGGTCTCCTGTCAGGGTGGGGGCGCGGGGTGGCAGCGCTTCCGCACGATGCTCGGGCCGCGGCGGCCGGGCGCGCCGTCGTTTCCGCCGGGCGCCCCGCCCTTGCCGGCGATCGGTTCCGGCGGGTGACCCGTGAATGCCTCCTCGGGGTGGCCGCAGTGGAGGAAGCGCTCGAGGAGGCAGGATTTCCTCGTGCCCTGCTGGCCGGCAGCCGAACAGCGCTCCTCTACGCCACCGCGTCGGCCTACGGCGCCTCGAACCGCGCGTTCATCGAGGGGACCGGAGCCACGACGCTCCACTTCCCGTACACAGCCCCCAGCGCGGTGCCGGCCGAGGTCGCCATCGAGTTCGGGATCACGGGTCCGTACGTGATTTTCCTGGGCGGGGCGCCCGCCACGCTCAGCGCCCTCTGGTACGCGGCCACCCTGCTCGCCTCATCCACGTGCGATCGGGCGCTGGTGCTGGCCGTCGAGACCTTCGACGAGTGCGCGGATCTCTACGCGCGCGGCCGCTGGCTCGTGGGTCGCCCGCTGGTGGAGGGCGCGGTCTGCGCGCTCCTGGAGCCCGGCGCGGGCGAGCTGTCCTACTCTGAAGGACGATGCCGGCGCCCCGCGAGGCGTGCGGCCACGGGAATCGAGCGGAGGCTCGGCGAGGCGTTTGCGTGCACGCCCCTCGTCGAACTGAGCGTCGCGCGGGCCGCCGGAGCCGCGCCGTTGGATCTGCTTCTTTTCGGTGTGTGGCGTGGATCCGAGGCCGCCCTGCGCTGGGTTGAGATGGGACCATGGAACGGAAAGAAGTCCTCGACGAGCTGAGGACGGTTCTCGTCACGCGCCTGAAGTTCGATCCCGCGCGGGCCGCCGACATCAACATGGAGACGACCCTCCCGAAAGGGCTCGAGGGGTCGCTCGGACTCGACTCGCTGGATTTCATCGAGCTCTCCATCGCCATCGAGGAGCGGTTCGGCATCGTCATCGACGAGTCCGAGGACCTGGCCCCGCACTTTCAGTCCATGGACGCCCTGACCCGCTTCATCTGCCAGAAGGCCGCCGGCGAATGACGCGCGTGGTCGTGACGGGGCTCGGCGTGGTCAGCCCCTACGGGGTCGGCGTCCAGCCGTTCTGGGGGGGACTCTCCTCGGGGCGGTGCGCGATCCGGCCCATCACGCTCTTCGAGACAGACGGGTTCAGGTCCCGGATCGCCGGTGAGGTCCCGGCAGACGCTGTCGCGGCGCTCCCGGCCTCGCGCCGGCGCTCGCGGGCCGATCGGTTTGGCCTGACCGCGGCCCGAGAGGCCGTCGCCGACGCCGGGCTCTCCCGCGCGGAGCAAGCGATGGCCGGCGTGATCGTCGGTGGGGTGGGTGGCGGCATGCTGGAGGTTGAGGCCTGGTACTGGGAGATGGCGAGGTCGGGCGAGGATCCGCGGCGGCGGACGGCTCTCAGATCGGTCCTGCCGTCTTCTCACGCTGAGGTGGTGGCTCACCGGCTCGGGCTGGGTGGCCCCAAGGAGACCGTGGTGATGGCGTGCAGCTCCGGCGCTGCCTCCCTCGCGCTGGCTGCGGACCTGATCGTGGACGGGGTCACTCCCGTGATGCTGGCTGGCGGCGTGGACGCGCTGACCCGGATTTGCTTCATGGGATTCAACACCCTCAAGCTTCTGGATCCGGACCCGTGTCGCCCCTTCGACCGCGATCGGCGGGGAATGTCGTTGGGCGAGGGCGCGGCCTTTGTGGTGCTGGAGGACTGGGGGCACGCGCGCGAGCGCGGGGCCCGGCCGTACGCGGAGCTGCTGTCCTCGGGGTTGAGCACGGACGCCTTTCACGTCACGTCGCCTCATCCGGGCGCGGAAGGCGTGATCCGCGCCATCACCGACTCCCTGGCCCGGGCCGGGCTCGATTCCGGCGACGTGGGGTACGTCAACGCCCACGGCACAGGGACGCTCCAGAACGATCGCACGGAGGCCCTGGCGCTCGCCAAAGTCTTCGGCGCCGCCGGCGTTCTGGTGAGCGCGAACAAGTCGCTCATCGGTCACACCATGGCCGCCGCCGGCGCCCTCGAGGCCGTCGCCACCGTGCTGACCCTCCGGCACGGGATGATCCCGCCCACCGCCAACCTCGATCACCCGGACCCGGAGATTCCCTTCGACTGCGTCCCCCACACCGCGCGTCCCTCGAGCGTTCAGGTGGCGATGTCCAACTCGTTCGGCTTCGGGGGTCAGAACGTGAGCCTGATCTTCCGACGGTCGGAGTGATGATCTCCTCGCAGAAGCACCGCGTGGTGCTGACCGGCGTGGGGAGCCTGAGCGCCCTCGGCGCAGGAGGCTTCGGCGCGCTGGGGCAAGCGCTGGAGGCGGGGCGCCCGGCCATCGGTGCGGTTCGCGCGTTTCCCGTGGACGGCTTCGGGAGCCGATTGGCGGGCGAAGTGCCTGATGGGGCGCTGGGCGACCTGGTGGGCCGGGACGAGGGGCGCCGGCTCTCGAGGATTTGCCGGCTTGCCGTGGCCGCCTGCCGTCTCGCGTTGCGAGACGCCGGGTGGGGCGTCGGCGCCGACAGCTCGGAACTGGGGCTCATCGTCGGCAGCGAGTTCGGCGACCTCCGCTCCACCCAGGAGTTCGCCGACGGCTATCTCAGGAAAGGGCCGCTGGGGCTCTCCGCGATGATCTTCCCCAACACCGTTATGAACACCATGGCGGCCACGGCCGGCATCGCTGTCGGCGCGAAAGGGCCGTCTGTCACGCTGAATCAGGCGACCGTGGCCGGTGAGCTGGCGGTGGCCCACGGGGCTTCCATGGTGGCGAACGCGCGCATGCCCGCCGTCCTGGTGGGCGGTGTGGACGAGATCTGCCCTATTCTCTATCGGATGCTTTCCGCCTTAGGGGGACTCTCGCCCATGGCCGGCGGACCCGAGGGATGCTGGCCGTTCGACCGCCGGCATAACGGGCCGGTCCGGGGGGAGGGGGCCACGTTCGTCCTCCTCGAGACGTTAGAGGGGGCGCTCCGGCGCGGGGCCACGATCCGTGCCGAACTTCGCGGAGTGGCCTGGGGAAACTCGCCGGTCGGGCGGGACCGCGTCCCTCGGTCCGAAGGCGACGGTTCGGTCATCGCCCGCGTGTTGACTCAGGCGGGATTGACGCCTGACTCGGTCGGATGGGCGTATCTCTCGGGCACTGGTGACCCACCCCTGGATGACTGGCAACTCGAACTCGTTCGGGCCGCCTTCGGCGACCATCGGCCGAGTCTGACGTCGCTGACGCCGCTGGCCGGTGACCACGCTGGCCTGGGGGTGCTCCGGGTCGCCGCCGGTGCGTGGACGGCGGGGACTCGGCGGCTGCCGGGGCTCCCCTCGCTCAGAGAGCCGGTGCGCGACGACTGCGCATTCGCGACCGCTCCCGGGAGCCCGGCCGGCGCCGGCGCGGGAGTGGTTCACGGAGTCGCCAGAGGGGGCACTCAAGTGGCCCTCGTGGTCGAGCCATTCGACGCCGAATCGCGATGAACCAGCGCATTCTACCCCCTCACCCTCCCCTCTCCCCCACCGGGGGAGAGGATAAAGGTGAGGGGGTGTGGATCGTCGTTCCGATCTTCAACGAAGCGACATCCGTGGGCGCCGTCGTGGCGAAGGCCCGTCGCCACGGTCCGGTCATCGCGGTTGATGACGGCTCCACCGACGGGAGCGATGCTCAGGCCCGGTCGGCCGGGGCGGAGGTCCTGAGACACGGGTGGCGGCGAGGAAAGGGTGCCGCTCTCAGGACCGGCGTCGAGGCTGCAATCGGGCGGGGCGCCACCCTCATTCTCACGCTGGACGGCGACGGCCAACATAACTCCGACGAGATTCCGCGGCTCCTTGAGGACGCCGGCCGCAACCCTCACGCCATCGTGATCGGGGGCCGGCTCCACCCCTCGGGCGTGATTCCTCCCGGGAGGATGAACGCCCTCAGGGTGGCAGGGTTTTTCATCAACTGGCTGACCGGGACCCTCATCCGGGACACCCAGTCGGGGTTCCGCCTCTACCCGGCCGAGCTGTTCGGTGACGTCACGCTTCGCCGAGGCGGGTTTGTCCTGGAAAGCGAGATCCTCCTGGCGGCGCGGCGAGCCGGGTACGACATCCGAGAGGTTGCCGTCACCGCGATCCACGAGACCGCCCGCCGGAGCCGGTTCCACCCGGTCCGGGACGGGTGCGCGATCGGCCTCTTTCTCGCGCGTCACGCGCTGGCCCGCCTGGGAACCGAGGCGTGGTGGCTGCTCAGGGAACTGGCTCGGCCGTTTTCCCCGGCCGTGGCTCGACGCCGACACGCGGACCTGGCCCTGGAGACTCTCCCGTATCGCGCCTCGGCGGCCCAGTGGAGCCTCGCGGTGGGAGGCTTCGCCCTCAGGCGTGCGGCGACCGCGCTGCGCGTGTGGTGGAGCGATCCGCGGGGCAGGCAGCTCAGGGTGATCGGTGCCGGCATCCTCGTCTTCCCGATGCTCCTCCTGCTCACGCTGCTTCATCCGCTGGCGGCCCGACTGTCGGTGGACCCCCTGACTCCCTTCGTCCGGCGCTTCTACTCTCAGGCTCGCCTGGCGCGAAGCGAGAACGGCGCACCCACCCCGAGCACGGTGGAGGTTGGTCAGGCGACGTGACGCCCGACTTCGACGTTCTCATCGTCGGCGGCGGCCCCGGCGGATCCACCGCGGCCACGTGCCTGGCTCAGGCCGGGCTCCGGGTGGCGTGCTTCGAGCGGGAACGCCACCCGAGGTTTCACGTGGGGGAATCCCTGCTCCCGTCGAACCTGCCGATCTTCGACCGGCTCGGCGTGCACGAGGCGATCAAGAAGGCGGGCTTCCTCGTGAAGTACGGGGCGACCTTTGTCGATGAGCAGGAGGGGCACGCGCACACCTTCTACTTCGCCAAGGACAAGCCCTGGCCGTGCTTCGGGTATCAGGTCGTCCGTTCCGAGTTCGATGCGATCCTCCTTCGCCACGCCGCCGCCGAGGGGGTCATGGTCTTCGAGGAGACCTCCGTCGAGACCGCCTCGATCCGGCGGGAGGGCGTGACGATCACCGTTCACTCGAGCACCGGCGAACGCCGCCAGGTGACGGGGGCCTTTCTGGTTGACGCCAGCGGGCGGGACGCGTTCTTGGCCGGGGCGCTCGGCCGCCGCGAGCGAATCCCGAATCTGGGGAAGGTGGCGTTATACGCCCACTTCGCCGGAGCCCACCGGTTCCCGGGGATCGAAGAGGGAAACATCCGGATCTACGTCTTCGAGGACGGCTGGTTCTGGTGGATTCCCTTCGCCGGGGATGTGACCAGCGTGGGGTGCGTGCTTCACGCGCGGGCGGTCCGGGGACGCGAGGGCTCCATCGGGGCGCTCTTTGACGCCATGATCGCCCGGTGCCGTCACGTGGCGGAGGGTCTCGAGCGCGCCCGCCGGGTGTCGCCGGTCTATCGGTCGGCCAACTTCTCGTACCGCGTCTGGCCGGTGGTGGGGGACCGCTCTCTCAGCGTCGGCGACGCCGTGGCCTTCGTGGACCCGATCTTCTCGGCGGGCGTCTTCATCGCCATGCAGTCCGGCGAGCTGGCAGCCCGGGCGATCAGCGAGGCCTTCAGGGACGGCACGTTCAGCGCCCGCCGTTTCCGCCGGTACGCGCGCCAGTACGAGCGCGGGGTGGCTCCGTTCTTTACCTTTATCAAGAAGTACTACCAGCCCGCCTTCCTCGACATCTTCCTCCGCCCCAATCGCCGGTTCGGGATGGTGGACGCCGTCACCACGGTCCTGGCTGGCGGGGCCTTCCTCTCCCGCCCCCTGGGGCTCCGGGCGCGCCTCGCGCTCGTGTTCACGGTCGCGCGGGTCAACGCCTGGATCCGCCGGTGGCAGGGCCGGCCCGTCCAGTCCAGGCTCGAATGGTGAGCGGGCGTCTCATTCCCCGCGGGTACCTCTTCACCGTCCTGGGGATCGCGGTGGGGATGGCGGGGCTGGTGGCGCTGGGGGGCATGGCGGAGCGCATCACCCGCTTCATCGAGGGCGGCGACCGATTCGTCCTCGGGCAGATCTCGGTGGCAGGGCAGGGGCTGGGAATGGGCGCGGGCTTCACCGGCGGCGGCCTGCTGCCGCGCGGGAAGCTCGAGGAGATCCGCGGCGTCCCCGGCGTGGCGGGGATCCAGCCCCAGGTCATGCTCCCGCTGAATCCGGTCACCTCCCAGTTCCTGACCCTGACCCAGGAGCTGATCCTGGGCCTCGACCTGAGCGTGCCCATGCCCAACCGCCACTACCGCGAGCTTCCCGTCCGCGCCGGGCGGTTTCTCCGGAGTGGGGATCGGCGGCAGGCGGTGGTGGGAGCCGACTTCGCCGCCGCGAGGAGTCTCGGACCTGGGTCTCGCCTCGTGCTGGACGGCCAGGACTTTGTCGTGGTCGGCGTCCTGGAACGCACGCTCACGGCTCCGGATCGTTTCGTCATCGTCAGCATCGAAGCGGCGCGGGATCTCTGGCTCGCCAAGGATCCGCTGCTCCGTCAGGTGTTCGGCGCGGGCGCAAGCCTGTCGCGCGAGGACCTGAACACGGGGGCGGCGGTGGGCTGGGTGGCCAGCGAGGACCCGGACGCGGTGGCCCGGCGGATCGCCCAGCGGGTGGCCGGGGTCAACATCACCATCCCCAGCGAGGTGAGCCGGCTCCTCCGCAATTCCACGGCGTTCTTCTCCGCGCTGCTGGTCGGGATCGGCACGCTGGGACTCCTGATCGGCGCGCTCTCCCTGGCCAACACGGTGACGGCCGCCCTGTTCGAGCGGATCCGCGACTTCGGGATCAAGCGGGCGCTGGGGGCCACGGACCTTCAGCTCCTGGCCGAGGTGCTGGGGGAGAGCCTCGTCGTGAGCCTGGCGGGTGGCGGCGCGGGGATCGCCCTGGCCCTCGCCCTCGGCTGGGGGATCCACGGCTGGGTCGCGCCTCAGGGTCAGCAGCTCTTCCTCTTCTCGCCCCGCCTTCTGGCCGGCGCCATCCTCTTTTCGCTGATTCTCGGCGCCCTGGCGGCCGCGCACGCGACGTTCCGCATCGCGCGCGTTCCCCCCGCCGAGGCGATCCGCCGGGGATCGTGAAGCCGGCGGCGATGATCAGGGCGATCGGGCTCGCCAAGTCTTTCTCGACCGGGGGCGGCGCTCCCCTCGCGGTGCTCAAGGGCCTCGACCTCGAGGTCAAGCCCGGCGAATACCTGGCGGTGACCGGGCCGTCGGGGTCGGGCAAGAGTACCCTCCTGAACCTCGTGGGGTTGCTGGATGGGGCGGATTCGGGGGAGATCTGGTTCGGCGACGAACGCGTCAGCAGCGCGGGACGCCGCCGGCAGTCGCTGATCCGGGGGCGTCAGGTCGGGTTCATCTTCCAGGCCTTTTGCCTCATCGCCTCGCTGACCGCCCTCGAGAACGTGGCGCTGGCGGCCCGTTATGTGGGCGGGGACAGGACGGAGGCCAGACGCCGGGCGCAGGCGCTGATGGAGCGGCTGGGAGTGGCGCACCGGACGCGCCACTATCCAGCCCAGCTCTCCGGTGGCGAGCAGCAGCGGGTGGCGTTCTGCCGGGCGGTCCTCAACGATCCGCCGGTCATCCTGGCCGATGAGCCGACCGGCAACCTGGATGAAGACCACGCGCGGGTGATCAGGGAGGAGCTCCGAACCCGGGTGCGCGAGCGGGGGACAACCGTGCTCCTCGTGACCCATCATCCGGAGGCGTTCGGGGAGGCTGATCGCGTCCTCTCCTTGGTTGACGGCCGCCTGGCCGAGCCATAACGAAAAGAAAGGACACACACCATGAAACGGATCGCGACGCTCGTGCTTCTCCTGGTCCTGCTGGGGGCGTCCGCCGCAACGCTCTCCGGCCAGACGGGTGAGCCTGTCACGCGGACCTTCAATGCGTCGTTAGACCGGGTCTGGACCGTGACGGAATCGGTGCTGAAGAGCCTCGGCTGGGACATCGACGACCGCGACCGCGCCGTCGGCTGGATCCTGACGGACTCCCGCGGGGTGGAGTTCAAGGACTACGGGGTTTACGGGGAAGGCACGCGCCACAAGCTCCGGGTCACGGTCAAGGCGGCGGGGGAGGGAAAGACCTCCGTTTCGGTGGAGCGGCAGCTCTACAAGGAGGAGCGGATTCTCTGGATGAAGGAACAGAAGCCCATCCGGACCACGGACCGGAGCGTGGAGACCGCCGTGGTGGACGCCATCGGGCGGGCCCTCTGAACGTCTTCCGCTCGACCTGGGGCGCCGTTGGCCTCGTTGTCGTGGCCGCCCTGGCGCTCCTCCTCCCCGGACTCGGCCGCGCCCCGTTCGACGACCCCGGGGAGGGCATGCACGCCGAGATCGCCCGCGAGATTCTGCTGGAGGGCGACTGGATCACGCTCCACCTGAACGGCGTCCGATACTTCGATAAACCGCCCCTCCTCTACTGGCTCGGCGCCCTCAGCATGACGGCATGGGGTCCAACGGAGCCCGTGCTCCGCCTCTGGCCCGTTCTCGGGGTCCTGGCCGCGGTGGCCGGAACCGCACTTCTGGGAGCCCGCCTCCTCTCCCCCTGGGCCGGCGTGGTGGCGGGGCTCGCGCTTCTGACCAGCGCGGGGTTCTTCGCCTACGGCCACTACCTGCGCCCGGAGACCCTTTTCGTCGCCGCGATCCAGTGGGGATTCGCGCTGCTCCTGCTCGCCCGCGCCGAGTCCGGGCGTCTGGCGACGCTGGGCTGCGCCGCCCTCGGCATTGCGGCGCTCGTCAAGGACCCGCTGGGGGCCCTGGGTCCGCTGGCGGCCGTGGCTCTGTCGCTGGCCCTGGCCGGTCGGCTCCGCCCGGTCTCGCGGTGGTTGCCGGCGGGCGGGCTGGGGCTCCTCATTGCCGTCGGTGGCGCCTGGTACGTCCTGGTCGAGCTTCTGAACCCCGGCTTCCTCTGGTACACGCTCGTGGATAACCACTTGCTGAACGTCGTGCAGGCCCGCCATTTCCCCGATGAGGATGTCCCGCTCACCGGCCCCGAGTTCCTGGCCGTCGCCGGGCTTGGCGCTTTTCCGTGGGTCCTGCCCGCCGCCCTGACAGTGGCAGGCCTCATCATGCGACGCGCCTGGCGCGAGCCGAGGGAGGCTCCGTGGGTGGCGCTCTCTCTTTGGGCGGCGGGGGTTTTCTCCCTTTTCGTGCTGGCGCCGTTCAAGCTTCCCCACTACGGGCTCCCCGCCTATCCCGCGCTGGCTCTCCTGGCCGCCCGATGGTGGGAGGAAGGTCGTGCCGTCCGCTCGGTCATGGTACTCCACCTGGTCGCCTTTTCGGCGGTTGCCCTTGGCGCCGGCTGGGTCTATTCGGGCGACGGTCAGGGCTTCATAGGGTGGGTCCTCGGAGCGACGGACGTGTACACGCGCAAGGAGGCGGCCCTCGGCCAAGTCGCGTCGTTTCCCGTCTGGGAGGATCTCAGGAGCCCGCTCGGGGGGACGGCGCTGGCCTTCGGCGCGGGGAGCCTGGGGCTCCTCCTGGCCATCGCGCGCGGCGCCCGGACACTCGGCCTCTGCGTGATCCTGGGGACGCTCCTGGTCTGGATGCCGCTCGTGGGGAGCGCGGGGTCGCTGATGGCAGAATCGCGCTCCGTTCGCCCCATGGCGCTTGAGGTGAGCCGCCGCGCGGGCCCGACGGATCTCGTCATCCACGAGGGGCCCATCGAGAACTCCGGCGCCCTTGAGTTCTACGCCGGCCGGCGCCCAGCGATCCTGGACGGCCGGGTGAGCGTCCTCGGGTTCGGCGCCACCTTCCCCGAGGCTAGAGATACGTTCTGGGACCGCGCGCAGCTGATGGAGGCGTGGAAGAGACCCCGACGGGTCTTCCTCCTCACGATTCGCGGCCCGGCCCGGAGCGCCGTGAGCCTGCTCCCCCGGGGGGAGGTCCACCTGCTGGCCACCGGCGGTGGGCGGTGGCTCTATTCCAACCGGCCTTAATGATCTCTCGATCCGCAGCCCTTCCGCGTAGCTTTCCCGTGGGATAGAATCGGTGCGGTGACCATCGGGACCAATCATGACGCGCCCCGGGTGCCTCCGCACCCCACCCTCACGGACTACTACGAGGACGAGGGCTCACATCACCCCTACCTGACCCGCATCTTCGATAAGACCGCCTCGCACTACGACGGGATCGTCGGCTTCATGTCCTTCGGGTCCGGCGCGTGGTACCGCCGACATGCGCTGCGCCGCGCCGGGCTCGTGGAAGGGATGAAGGTCCTGGACGTGGCCGTGGGCACGGGTGCAGTCGCCCGCGCCGCGGTGGGCATCGTCGGCCCCTCGGGCAGCATCGTGGGTCTGGACCCGAGCAGGGGGATGCTCGCCCAGGCAAGCAAGGCCCTCCGCATCCCCCTGATCCAGGGGATCGCAGAGGAGCTTCCCTGCCGCGCGGCCGCCTTCGATTTTCTCAGCATGGGGTACGCGCTCCGACACGTCTCGGAACTCCGGCAGACGTTCGGCGAGTTCTTCCGGGTCCTGAGGCCGGGCGGAACCCTGCTTATAGTGGACTTCGCCCGCCCGCGCTCCCGGGTGGGCCTGGCTATGGGACGCTTTTACCTCAACAGGGCCGTTCCCTGGATGGCCCGGCTCGGCTCGGGCAGTCAGAAGGCGCAGCTCCTGGTGCGCTACTGCTGGGACACCGTCGAGAACCTCGTGCCCACCGAGACGATCCTGGAGGCGGTCACCGACTGCGGGTTCCAAGAGGCCAGGCACGCCACCTGGTTCGGCGTGCTGAGCGAATACGTCGCCCGGAGGCCTTGAGTGTCGGCTGGCCACCTGCGCACCCTCTTCCTTCACCCGCCTTCCTACGCGGGATTCGATGGTGGCGCGGGCTCGCGGTATCAGGCCCGGCGAGAGATCCGCTCGTTCTGGTATCCGACGTGGCTCGCCCAACCGGCGGCGCTGGTCCCGGGCTCTCGGGTGGTCGATGCGCCGCCCGACGGGCTCACGCTCAAGGACATCCTCCCCCTCGCGCGCCAGTACGAGCTCGCCGTCCTCCACACGAGCACTCCCTCCTTTCCCCATGACGTCGGGGTTGCCGAAGCCCTGAAGGGCGACAACCCTCACCTCCGCATCGGCTTCGTCGGCGCGCACGTCGCCGTGGATCCGGAGGGCGCCCTGCGCGCCTCGGAGGCCATCGAGTTCGTGGCCCGCAATGAGTTCGACTTCACCATCCAGGAGGTCGCGCAGGGCCGGCCTCTTCGCACGATCCCCGGCCTGAGCTACCGCGACAATGGACACATCGGGCATACGCCCAACCGGCCGACCCTCGAGAACATGGACGCGTTGCCCTTTGTTGTGGACGTCTATAAGCGCGACCTCACCATCGACAACTACTCGATCGGCTATCTCCTGCATCCCTACGTCTCGCTCTACACGGGCCGGGGGTGCCGCTCCAGGTGCACGTTCTGTCTCTGGCCGCAGACCGTCGGGGGGCATCGGTACCGGACCCGGTCGGTGGAGCATGTGGTGAGTGAGATCGCGCGGGCGACCCGCCACTTCCCCCAGGTCAAGGAATACTTCTTCGATGATGATACGCTGACCGATGATCTGCCCCGGGCCGAGGCCATGTCCCGCCGCCTTGGGAAGCTCGGGGTGACCTGGTCCTGCAACGCCAAGGCCAACGTTCCTTACGAAACCCTCAGGGTGCTCAAGGACAACGGCCTCCGGCTCCTCCTCGTGGGCTACGAGTCTGGAAACCAGAAGATCCTCAATCACATCAAGAAGGGTGTCCGGCTGGATGTTGCGCATCAGTTCACGAAAAATGCCAAGGCGCTTGGGATCAAGATCCACGGCACCTTCATCGTCGGGCTCCCTGGCGAGACAGAGGAAACCATCCAAGAGACGATCCGGTTTGCCTGCGAGCTCGATCCGGACACCATTCAGGTCTCGATCGCGGCACCCTATCCCGGCACCGCGCTGTACCGGGAAGCCCTGGAGCGCGGCTGGCTTGACGGGCGGGGGCTTGTCGATGACCGAGGGGTCCAGGTGAGCGCGCTACACTACCCGCATCTCGCGCATACGGAGATCTTCGATTCGGTGGAAACGTTCTACCGGCGATTTTATTTCCGGCCTCGGAAGATTTTCGCGATCGCGGGCGAGATGGTGCGAGACCGTCGGGTCCTCAAGCGCCGGCTCAGGGAGGGGGTGGAGTTCTTCCGCTTTCTTTCCCAGCGCCACGCTTAGCCCCCATCGCCAGCGCTACCCTCTCCACCCGGGCGGCCCGGCGCGTGCCAACTGAAGTCGGAGCTGTATCCGGCCGAATACAGCGGACTTGGCCTTGCTGCGGAAGAGGGGGATGGGCTATCCTCCGGAGCAAAAGGGAGCCACAGGAATGGTCGCCCTCCGGCCCGCAATCGTCGCGACCGAGTGCATCTCCCCTTGTCTCGAAGCAGGCTCATCGAGGGATACTACCGTCCGTTCCGAACATGGCTGGAAAGCGAACCGCCGAGGGGGCAACACACTATGCTGGCCGCGACGGTATCCTCGTGGAACTTGGGTCCATGTGGTCGACGGAGAACATGGGTAAGCAGCCACAGGAGCGAACGCATGCCGGCTAACAGAGCGGTTCAGCGGGCTCGCTGCGCGCGCCGCTGACCGCTGCCGTTAGCCGGCAGCACGTATTCGGTGCTATACTGCATGTATCAGGTGGTGGTCATGGGCAAGGTCGAGAAGATCGAACAACAGGTTCAGGCGCTCTCCCCGGAAGAGCTTGCACAGTTTCGCGCCTGGTTCCTCGAGTTCGACTGGGCGGCGTGGGATCGCCAGATCGAACGGGACGTTCGCGCGGGGAGGCTCGATGCCCTTGCGGAGCAGGCGCTTCACGACCACGCAACTGGAAAGACCAAGCCTCTCTGACTCACCACGCGTCCCCGGCCTTCTGGTCGTGCTATCGGTTCCTGCCACAGGACATCCAGAAACTCGCAGACCAAGCCTACGACCGTCTCAAACAAGATCCACGTCACCCGTCGCTCCACTTCAAGAAGATCGGGCGCTTCTGGTCTGCCAGGGTCGGCAGCCACCATCGCGCACTCGCTGTAGAGGCCGCTGACGACAAGCTGCTCGGCTAACCGCGGGTTGCGGCGGACGGCCGCGAGCGGCCGCCGGTGACCGCGAACGTGAGGCCGCTGTCACTACTGTAGGAAGGAGAGACAGCCATGTTAGTTGCTGAAGAGCTTCGTGAAGAAGTTCTTCACGCTGGAGCCAAATGAGCCGGCCCCCTCCTTGACCTTCTCCCAGGTGCTCTTCGCGGGAGGTTCCGCTGCCTTCGCCGCTTCCTTGAACTTCTCGCCGGTGAACTTGGCGCCTTCCACCACCGTGTTTCCGATGCCCTTCGCGGTTTCCTCGACACCCTCGCCGATCTTGCCGTCGCCAATCTTCTTGGCGCCGGTCTCGACCTGCTTGGTGGCGGCGTCCACCTTCGTGGTGTCCGCGGCCAGGGCGGGAGTGAGACCGA
>JBBTEL010000191.1:0-1041 GCA_038042325.1 Candidatus Methylomirabilota bacterium | reverse complement strand
GTCAGATTCGGGCGGGGGCGGGCGTGGCGACAGCCCGGGGGGCCCGCCCCAGGTGAAGGAGATAGAGGGCATGCCGAAGGACCCCAAGAAAAAGGACGTGATCCTCCACGCCGGTATCCCGGTGAAGCCCGTCTATGGCCCCGAGGACATCCGGGGCCTGGACTACGCCCGGGACCTCGGCGATCCGGGAGAATACCCCTTCACGCGGGGGATCCACCCCGAGATGTACCGGGCGCGGGTCTGGACCATGCGCCAGTACGTCGGCTTCGGCACGCCGGTGGAGACGAACGCCCGCTTCAAGTACCTCATGGCCCACGGCCAGGACGCGCTCAACGTCGCCTTCGACCTGCCGACCCAGTGCGGTCTCGATTCCGACGACCCGCGCGCGGACGGGGAGGTGGGACGGGTCGGGATGGCGATCGACACCCTCGCCGATATGGAAGAAGCGTTCAGCGGCATTCCGCTCGACCGGGTCAGCGTGTCGCTGACGATCAACTCCATGGCGGCGCCGATCACCGCGATGTATTACGCGGTCGCGGAAAAGCAAAACGCCCCCGCCGACAGGGTGGTGGTCACGCCCCAGAACGACATCCTGAAGGAGTTCATCGCGCGGGGGACGTGGGTCTACCCGGTCGAACCGTCGCTCCGGCTCGTCGCCGATCTCATCGAGTTCTCGGCCAAGCGCTACCCGCGCTCCAACCCGGTGTCGGTCTGCGGCTACCACATCCGCGAGGCGGGCTGCACCACCGCCCAGGAGATGGCCTACGGGCTGGCCATCGCGGCCGCCTACGTGGAGCTGATGCTGAAGCGGGGGATGCCGGTGGACGAGTTCGCCCCCCGGATCTCCTTCAACTTCACCTGCTGGGGGAAGATCTTCGAGGAGGTCTCGAAGTTCAGGGCGGGACGGCGCCTCTACGCCCGCATGATGCGCGAGCGCTTTGGCGCGACGAATCCCAAGTCGTGGATGTTCAGGAGCCTCATCGGGGGCGGCGGCTCGGCCTTCACCGTCCAGGAGCCCGAGAACAACATCGTGCGCGGCGC
>JBBTEL010000190.1:0-1287 GCA_038042325.1 Candidatus Methylomirabilota bacterium | reverse complement strand
GGACGAACAGGCCGGTGGGCCTGAAGAGGAGCGTCAGGATCAGCACCACGAAGGAAACGATCACCGCCTGCGCCGGGCTCACCCAGAGCGACGCGAACGCCTCCAACAGGCTGACAAAGAGGGACGCGAGGATCGATCCACCAAGATTGCCCATCCCCCCGACGACGACCACGATGAACGCCTTGAGAATCCAGTCAAGCCCCATGGCGTGGTTCACGCCGACGAGGGGGCCGAAGAGGACGCCGCTGGCCGCGGCCATGGCCGAGCCGATGGCGAAGACGGCGGTGTGGACCAGCGGGACGGGAATCCCCATGGCGGACGCCATGAGGCGGTCCTGGGTCGTCGCGCGGATCCAGATCCCGTACTTCCCGTACTTGAGGAAGAGCCACAGGGCGCCGATGATCGCGGCGGAGAGGATCGCGATGACGATCCGGTACCAGGGAAACTGGATGTGGAAGAACTGGAACTGGCTGGTGATGGGCTCCTGGATCTTCCGCGCGACTGGGCCGTACTGCCAGAGGGCGTAGTTCTGGAGCACCAGGGAGATGCCGAAGGTGGCGAGAATCGTCGTCAGCGGGTCGCGGCCCACGAGGGGGCGGAGGGTGGTGATCTGGAGGGCCGCGCCAAGGAGCGCGATCGCGACCGACGCGACGAGGAGGGCGAGCCAGAAGCTCCCGGTCGTGACGAGGACGGTAGTGCCCACGTAGGCGCCGAGCATGAAGAGCTCGCCGTGGGCAAAGTTGACGACGTCCATGATGCCGAAGATCAGCGTGAGGCCGGAGGCCACGAGGGCCAGAATCATCCCGCTGCTGAGGCCGATCAGGAGCTGAATGAGGAGCTGCTCGGCCATCGGCTACACCCCGAGGTACTGGTGGATGACGGAGTCATCCGAGCGGAGCGCCGCGGCCGCAGCGTGGTGGCGGACGACGCCCTTTTCCATGATGTAGATGCGGTCGCTGACCTCGAGCGTCAACGGAACGTTCTGCTCCACGAGGAGGATGGCCACGCCTTCCCGATGGAGGAGCGCGATGATCTCCCGGATCTGGGCCACCATCTTGGGCATGAGGCCCTCGGTCGGCTCGTCCAGGAGGATGATCTTGGGCTCGAGCATCATGGATCGGGCGATGGCCAGCATCTGCTGCTCGCCCCCCGAGAGTGTGCCGCCGGCCTGGTAGCGCCGCTCGGCGAGGACGGGGAAGTACTGGTATACCTTCTCGAGCAACGCCTTCTTCCGCTCCTCGCTGACGCCGTTGCGGTCGAGGCCTGTCCGGAGGTTCTCCAGCACCG
>JBBTEL010000189.1:0-9396 GCA_038042325.1 Candidatus Methylomirabilota bacterium | reverse complement strand
CCCGCGCAACCTGGGGGGAGGCATCGGAAGGGGGGCGTAGCCCCCCTCCGAGGAAGCCATTGGCAACGCGCGGCGAATTCCTCGAACGCATCCGCCGAGAGGTTCGGCGCGCGCCGGGCCTCTTTCCGGCCTCCGCTGCCGAGCGTCCCCCGCGGCCTGGGGAGGCTGCGGCGGCGGCGCGGCGCCAGATGGCCGAGCGCTGGCCCGAGGCGCTCGAGCGCTTCAGGCAGGAGTTCGAGCAGGTCAACGGCGTCTTCCACCGTGTGGCCGGCCTCGACGAGGTGGCCGGCGTGATCCGCGACATCGCCCGCGAGAAGGGCGCGCGGGAGCTGGTCGCGTGGGCCCCCGGTGAGCTGGGGCTCGACCTTCGACCGAGCCTCGAGCCCCAGGGGTTCTCGATCGCCGTGGCGCCGACGGACGGGCGGGACGACGCGCGCCGGCGGCATCGGGAGGCGGCCGCGCGGGCGCCCATCGGCGTGACGGGCGCCGACTTCGCCCTGGCCGAGACCGGCACCCTCATCCTCATCTCGGGCGCCGGCCGCCCACGCTCCACCTCGCTCCTGCCCGACACACACGTCGCGATCTTCGACAGGGAGCGGCTGCTCGAGACGCTGGAGCAGGTGGGAATCATGCTCGAAGCCCTCCACGCGGACGCGGAGCGCTCGATGAGCGGCGGGGTCATCAGCTTCATCACGGGGCCGAGCCGCACGGCCGACATCGAGCTGACGCTGACGCGCGGGGTCCACGGGCCCAAGGAAGTCCACGCCATCTTCGTGGGGGCGCAGTGACCAAGTATTTCACCCCCGACGAGGTCGAGGCCCTGATCCCACGGCTCACCGAGCTCATGGGGCCGCTGGTTGACCTCCACCGCGACGTTCTCCGCCTCCGCGCCGACCTGGCCGAAGAGCAGCGGCGGATCATGCTCTCCGGCGGAGCGATCCTCGACCGGGACGCCTGGCGCGACCGCTCCCGTCGGGTCGAGGAGCTGACGCGGGACATTCAGGAGGGGATCAGCGCCATCATGGCCGTCGGCGGCGTGCCCAAGGACCTCGCGATAGGACTGGTGGACTTCCCGTATCTCATGGACGGCCGGGAGGTCAACCTCTGCTGGCGCTTCGGTGAGACCAGCCTCGGCTTCTGGCACGGCCTCGACGAAGGCTTTACCGGCCGCAAGCCCCTGTGAAGTAATATGGATACGAGAGGGAGGCCCGAATGCAACTGATCCTGAGCACTGCCGGGAGCTACCCCCGGATCGGCGACGCCCCCGACCTCCAGCGGCACCGGCGCGCGTACGCCCAGCGCGAGCGGGGGGAGATCAGCGCCGGGGAGTTCACGAAGGTCGAGGACGAGGTGGTCGCCGGGGTGATCCGCGAGCAGATCGAGGCGGGGATGGAGATCGTCACCGACGGGCTGGTCCGCTGGTACGATCCCTACTCCCATTTCTGCCGCGGCCTGGAAGGCGCGAGCATCAACGGCCTGCTCCGCCTGTTCGACACCAACCTCTACTTCCGCCAGCCTGTGGTGAAGGGTCCCATCCGGCGGAAGGCCTCCGTCATTCTCCCGGAGTACGAGTTCGCCCGCTCGGTCTCGCCGCGGCCGGTGAAACCCGTCCTGACGGGCCCCTACACGCTGGCGCGGGGCTCGATCCTGGAAGGGGGCTACCGCTCGACCCACGAGCTGGCGCTGGCCTACGCCCTGGTGCTGGCCGGCGAGGTCCGGGAGCTGAGCCGGGCCGGCGCCCAACTGATCCAGATCGACGAGCCGGCCATCGTGCGCCACCCCGAGGATCTGAACGTGCTCGAGGCGGCCCTGGCGGTGGTGGGGCGTGAGCGCGGCGCGGCGCGGCTCCTCCTCCACATCTCCTTCGGGGACGTCGCCCCGCTCTACCGGGACCTCCAGGCCCTTCCGGTGGATGCGCTGGGCTTGGACTTCACCTACAGCCCCAAGCTCCCCGCTCTCATCGCCGACCTGGGGTCGGTGAAGCCGCTGGCCCTCGGCCTTATCGACGCCCGGAACACGAAGCTGGAGACGAAAGAAAGCGTCTTCCCCGTCCTCGACGCGGTCCTCCCCGCGCTCAAGACGGGGCCGACCTACCTGATGCCCTCTTGCGGGCTGGAGTTCCTCCCGCGCGCGCGCGCCCGCCTCAAGCTCGAGACGCTGAAGCGCCTCAGGGACGACTATCTCGGAGGACGATCATGAACGGACAGAAGCTCAAGCGCCTCGGCGTGGAGCTGCCGCTGCTCCCCACAAGCACGGTCGGGAGTTTCCCGAAGACCCCGGAGCTGGCCGAGGCCCGGACGAAGTACGCGCGCAAGCAGATCACCCGCGCCCAGCTGGAAGCGCTGGAGAAAAAGGCCACCGAGTTCTGGATCCACGCCCAGGAAGAGATCGGCCTGGACGTCCTGGTGGACGGGGAGCAGTACCGCGGCGACATGGTGGCCTACTTCGCCGAGCTCATGGGCGGCTTTCAGACGGGGGGCTTGGTCCGCTCCTACGGCAACCGTTACTACCACAAGCCCGTGATCGTGGGGGAGGTGAAGTGGCCCGGCCCCATGACCGTCGAGTGGTGGCGGTGGACTCAGAGCCTGACGCGGAAGCCGGTGAAGGGCATGCTCACCGGTCCGTACACCGTCATGGACTGGTCGTTCAACGACTACTACCGGGATCGGAAGTCGGCGTGCCTGGCCCTCGCCCGCGAGATCCGGAAGGAAGTCGAGGCGCTGATCGAGGCGGGGGCCAAGATCATCCAGATCGACGAGCCGGCCATCTCGGTCCGGCAGGAGGAGCTGCCCTTCGCGATCGAGGCCCTGCACGTCACCGTGGACGATCTCCCCGCGTACTTCATCACCCACGCCTGCTACGGGGCCTTCGAGACGATCTATCCGGACATGCTCGAGCTCCCGGTGGACAACCTCGACCTGGCCATCTCGAATAGCGCCCTCGATCTCCTCACGATCTTCGAAAAGGATCCCTTCACGAAGGACCTCTCCCTCGGCGTCCTCGACGTCCACAGCCACAGGATCGAGACGCCGGCGGAGATCAAGGCCCGCGTCATGCGCGGCGTCCGGGTCCTCCCGCCGGAGCGCGTGTGGGTGGATCCCGACTGCGGCCTGAAGACCCGAACCGTGCAGGAGAGCCAGAGTAAGCTCGAGGCCATGTTGACAGCGGTCCGCGAGCTCCGGACCGAGCTCGCTTAGAGGACATTTTGGGCTATCGGCTGTCAAAAATGCACAATAGATACAACTCCCAAGGGGCGGCCGGGGGCTAGATACCCCTCCTGGGGTTCCCGGAGCCCCTTGATGCACGGCCAGCGGCCCGGCCATTCTGGCACGGTTGGTGCATTGAGGAGGTGTAAGACCTAATCACATAGAGGGATTTTCGACACCCGATGGATCTCTCAGGGATTCGCGAGGCCTCACGGCTCATATTCGTCGATGAGCTGACCGGGCTCTACAACCGGCGGTTCATGCGGCAGTATCTTCGCGAGCGCCTGGACCAGCTCACCCGCGAGCGCACCTCCCTCGCGATCATCATGCTGGACCTGGACGGCTTCAAGCAGATCAACGACACGTACGGCCACCTCGACGGCGACCTCATCCTCAAGCGGCTGGCCGAGCTCATCCTCGCCGCGCTACCCGCCAACGCGTACGCCATCCGCTTCGCCGGCGACGAGTTCTTCGCCTTCCTCGAAGGGGTTGACGCCGGCGAGGGCGTGAGGGCGGCGGAGGCCATGCGCGAACGGGTCAATACCGAGCGGTTCGCCACGGAGAAGGCGCCGGACGGAATCCCGGTCCGGATCAGCCTCGGCGTCGCCGCCTATCCCGAAGACGCCCCGTCGCCCTCCGAGCTCATCGAGGCCGCCGACCAGGCCCTCTACCGCTCCAAGCGCGCCGGAAAGAACTGCGTGAGCCGGGCGGGCGGCTGGACGCTTCCGCCCGAGGCGGAGATCCTCAAACGGTTTCCGTGTCCCCGGCTGGTCGGCCGGGAGGACGCCCTGGGGGAGCTGGAGCGACCGTTCGCCGAGGGGGCCGAGCGGAAGAACCGCTTCCTGCTGGTGGAGGCCAACCGTGGCCTGGGGAAGAGCCGCCTCCTGCTCGAGGTGATGCGCCGCGCCGGCGCTCGAGGTCTCAAGTGGCTCTTCGGGCGGTGCCTGGACTCCCAGCGCGCCATCCCGTACAGCAGCCTGACGCGGATCCTCGCCGACTACCTCAGCCAGGAGCCTCGGCTGCGCGACGCGGTCAGGGCGCGGCTGTCGGCACAGACGCTGAAGGAGCTGGGGGCGCTCATCCCCGCCCTGAGCCCGTCCGATGGGGCGGCGGAGGGCCTGGCTCCGGAGGAGCGGCGCAGCGTCCTCTTCCACGGAATGGGAGACCTCCTGTGCCGGCTCTCCGAGGAGGCTCCCCTCCTGCTCTTCCTCGACGACCTCCAGTTCGCGGACGAGGCGAGCCTCGAGGTCCTCTACCGCCTGCTGGATCGGGAGGAAGGGAAGGTGATCGTCTATGCCGCCGCCCAGTCCGAGGCCCTGGCCCGGCAGGAGAGGGGTCCGCTCCCCCTCGCCCGGCTCTTCGCGCTCCTGCGCCAGTCCCAGAACTTCCTGAGGGTGGGCCTCGGCTCGCTTCCCCTCGCCTCCGTCACCGAGATGGTGACCGAGATTCTGCAGCGCCACACCGCGTCCCCCGCCTTCTTCCAGCGGCTCTACGAAGCCAGCGAAGGGATCCCGCTGTTCGTCGAGGAAACGCTCAAGGGGCTCATCACCAAGGGCCTGCTCAAGACCACGGATGGGATGTGGAACCTCGACGCCGTTGATCCCGCCGCGGTGCCGGCTTCCCTGGAGGCGGCGGTGCTCGGAGGTCTCGAGGCGCTCGACCAGGAATTCCACACCATGATCACCAAGGCGGCGATCGTGGGCCCTCACGTGGACGTCGAGCTGCTGGCCGGCGTGCTGGGGAAGAACGCCGGGGAGACGCAGCAGTTGGTGGATCAGGGGAAGAAGTGCCGGGTGTTCGAGGAGCCGGGACCGCTGGCGGACGAGGACGAGGTGCGCTTCCTGAGCCAGTGCTTCCAGCAGATCGTGTACTCCAATCTGGACCAGGACAATCGGCGGAAGACGCACCGCACCGTGGGGGAGGTGGCCGAGCGCCTGGCGGGGGATCGGGTGGACAAGGTGCTGGGGCCGCTGGCGTATCACTTCGAGCGCTCGGACAACGCGGCCAAGGGCGAGTTCTACCGCCAGCGGGTCCAGGAACTGTCGGGGCAGCTCTTCTCCGCGGCCGAGATCGCGAGCGAGCTGAGCCTGAAGGTCGGCGACGTCGAGGCCGTGCGCCCGCTGGATGAGCGCACGTGGCCCTTCGCGGACCGCTTCTTGAGGGCCCTGACGGTCGCGGTCAAAAACATGCGGGTGTACCCGGCGGGGAGCCAGCTCGTCGTGCACAACGCGGCCGCGGCCAAGGCGCGCCTGCTGGAGCTCCTGGGTCGCGTGGAGGCCGTGACCTTCGCCGAGGAAAGTCAGGCGCTTCAGATCAACGGCGAACCGATCGAGAGCATCGGGCTGGTCCCGGTCGCGCAAGACCTCCTGCGCGTGTATGCAGACCACGGCATTCGCCGAATGACCCTCGAGCGCGGGATGACGGAGGCCGACGTGATGGGCCTTCTGAAGATTCTCAGCGGCTCGCCGCAGGGGATCCAGCACGACGTGGCGTACTGGGAAAATCGGCTCAAGTCGGATCGGATCGGCCACGTGCGCGTGTTTCCCGTCATCTTCCTGGCCGCCGCAGGGGAAGGCCGGGCCGTGTGGCGGCGGGAGGAGAAAGAGGCGCAACTGGACGATCGGACGCTCGCGCTGGTCCGCGACACCCTGCGCGCTCTGGCCGCCGCGGTGGACAACATCCGGCTGTACCCGCCGGAAAGCGAGCTGATCACCCTCTCCCTCGACCAGCTGGAGCGCCAGGCCCAGTCGCTTTTCACGCGCATCCCCAGCCTGACGGTCGGGATGGCGGAGGGGACGATCGTCGTCAATGCGACCCGGCCGAACCCCCGCCTGTTCGGCATCACCATCGAGATCCTCGACCGGCTCATGGAAGACGGCGGCCTGACGAGCGTGACCATCCGGCGGGGGGTCGTCCGGGAAGACCTTCGGCTCTTTCTCACGCACCTCTCCCAACCCCCTGCCGAGACGAAGGGGGGGCCGGCCTTCTGGCGGAGCGTCCTCGAAGGCCGCGGCATCCGGACGATTGAAGTGGGAGCCCGAACCTACGCCGCCGCCTCGCGACTCGAACAGGCGCAGATGCCCGAGCCTGAAGCTCCCGGCGCGCCGCCGGCTGCGCCTCAGGCCCCCCAGCCCTCGGAGGCGGAGCGGATGCTCGAGCGGGCCGCCCGGTGGCTCAAAGATCCCCTGGAGGTGTTTCTGGAGCCCCAAGTGCAGGAAGCGCTCGGGTCGGTCCTTGGCGGACTCCGGAGACTCGGGAGGGAGGACCTGGCCACCCAGCTTGTCGGGCGCACGGCCGGAGCCTTGAGAGAAGCCGACGGAAGAGTCCGGGGGACGGCAGCGCAAGGCGTCTCGCACTGCATGGCACGCATGGACGACAACAGCCGCTCGTGGCTCCTGGCGAAGATCCTGGACCCACTATGTGGCGCCGTGCGGAAGGAAACCCAGCGCGAGGCGTTCCAAGCCGAGGTGACGCTCGCGACCGAGATCCTGATCCGGCTCGTCGGTGCCGGGGAATTCGCGAGCGCGGCCCGCCTCAGCGAGGCGCTGGGCGGCTCGCTCCACAGCCCGGGGCCGGAGGCCGAGTGGTTCAGCGGCGTGGTCCGCGGCCTCGTGGATGCCCTGACGGCGGCCGGCGTGATCGAGACCGTCCTCAACGCGTTGAAAGACCCCGACCCCGCCCGACGCCAGCAGGCGGGCGCCATCCTGGGCGGACTGGGGACCGCCGCGGTGCCGCTGCTCCTGCGGGTGACCCTCGAAGGGAAAGACGAAGAGATCTACCGCGCCGCCGCGGGGCTCCTGCGCACACAGGGAGAGGCCGGCGCGCGCCTCCTCACCCAGGAACTGGAGCGAGCCGCCTCCGTCGCGCAACTGACGCGAATCGTCGCGGTGCTGGACCTGATCCTGCCGGCGCTCGGAAACGAGGTCCTGTTCCTCCTCGGTCACCCCGAAGTAGAGGTGCGGGCGGAAATCGGCCGGACGCTGGCCCGGCTTCCGTGGGAGCAAGCCGCGCGCTTCCTCGGTCAGGCGCTTGGCCAGCGCAAGTCCGAGGTGGTGCTGGGAGCCCTCGAATGCGTGCGCGGCCTCCGCGCGCTGGAGATGCTGGATACCGTGGTCCGCCTGCTCGAGAACCCTCCCAACGACCACCTCCAGCGGGCGGCGTGCGCGTGCCTGGGAGGCCTGAAGGACGCCCGCGCGGTTCCTCCGCTCGTCGAGATCCTCGGGCGCCGGCCGCGCTTCTTCGGTCTGGTGAAGGGCCTCCCCGAGGGGATCCGCGCGACCGCGGCCCGCTCCCTCGGCGAGCTGGCGTTCCCGGAGGCGAAGGAGGCGCTGCAGGTGGGGCTCAGGGACCGGAGCAAGACGGTCCGCTCGGCCTCCCGCCTCGCCCTCCTGAGGGTCCAGCAGGAACTCGAAGCCAAGCCGAAGTCATGACGGCCGCGTTCCGCGACCCCAGCCGGCTCATCTTCCTGGATCGGCTCACCCAGCTCTACAACTGGCGCTTCATGGCCCAGTACCTGAAAGAGCGCTTCGGCTGGCTCGCCGCCCAGAAGGTCCCGCTCTCCGTGATCCTGCTCGACCTCGATGACTTCAAGCAGGTCAACGAGGCCCACGGCCGTCTCGCCGGGGACGTAGTCCTCAGGCAGGTGGCCCGGTTGCTCCACGAGGGACGGCGACGCGGCGGGTACGCGGTGCGCTACGCGGGGGACGAGTTCTTTGTCTTTCTGGAGGGCGCTGACGGTGCCCGAGCGATGTCCGTGGCCGAGGCGATCCGGAGCCGGGTGGGTGCCGAGCCCATCGTCGTTCCCCACACGGCCAGCGGCATTCCGGTCCAGGCCAGCCTGGGCGTGGTGACGTTTCCTGACGAGGCGCAGACCGCCTCCGGCCTGATCGAGAAAGCCCGCCGGGCGCTGGCTCACGCCAAGCGCCTCGGGAAAAACCGCGCCAGCCTGGACGTGGGCGAGGGGCTACCGACCGAGAAGGAGGCGCTCCGCCAGCTTCACCGCCCGCGCCTCCAGGGCAGAGAGCGACAGCTCGACCTCTTCAAGGCGCTCTTCGAAGGGGCGCCCTCGGGCCGGAACCGGTTTGTCCTGCTCGAAGGCGAGCACGGCACCGGCAAGAGCCGCCTGCTTGCCGAGCTGCCGGAGATGGTGAGAAGCGCCGGGCTCCGCATTCTGCAGGGAGGTTGCCTGGCTCAGACCCAGGCCGTCCCGTACAGTGCCCTGTCGCCCTGGATCCAGGAGTACTTCGACCGCTCCCCGGAGCTGGTCCCCCCCATTACATCGCGCCTTGCCGGGCCGAAGCTCGCCGCCCTGAGCGCGGCGCTTCCCTTCCTCGTGCCGAGCAAGGGCGCCGGCGAGGCGGTCTCGGCCCCGGAGCGGCGGCGCCATCTCTTCCACGGGATGCTGGACCTCCTGTGCCTTATCTCGGAAGGGACCCCCCTGGTGGTGCTCCTCGAGAATCTGGATCGGGCCGACGAGGCGAGCCTGGAAGTCTTCCTCCACCTCCTGAGCCGGGACGACGGAAGGGTCATCGTGTGCGCGACGGCGGCGTCCGGCCGCCGTGGGGAGCCCGAGGCCGGTCCGAAGGGCCGCTCCCTGAGCGCCTTCCTGCCCTACTTCGAGGCCTCGGCCCGCTTTACCCGGGTGACCCTGGGGCGGCTCAGCCCGATCCAGGTCGGCGAGATGGCGGCCGACCTTCTCCGCCACCCCATTCCGGCCCGCTTTCACCAGCAGCTCTTCCGGATCAGCGCGGGCATTCCGCTGGTGATAGAGGAGACACTGAAGGCGCTGATCACGCGAGGCGTCCTCAGGCAGGAGGAGGGCGCCTGGAACTTCGAGCAGGTGACTCCGGAGGATTTCCCGGTTTCCGGGGACGAAGCGATCGCGCGACGGCTGGAGAACCTGGACCCCGAAACGCTCGAGGTGATTTCCGAAGCCTCCGTCATCGGCCCCGACGTGGACCTTTCGGTGCTTGCGGAGGTCCTGGGCCAAGACCCCGGCGAGACGCTCGACCTCGTGGAGCGCGGTCGCCACTCCGGGGTGTTCGAGCCCACCGAACCCGTGGCCGACGCGGGAGACATCCGCTTCTCCAACGCGCGTCTGCGCGAAATCGTCCACGACGGCGTCGATCCGGCGCATCGCCGGGAGACCCACCGCAAAGCGGCGCAGGTCTACGAGCAGCTGGCCGGGCCA
>JBBTEL010000188.1:9273-11347 GCA_038042325.1 Candidatus Methylomirabilota bacterium | reverse complement strand
CCGTTCCCGCGGGCCTTCCCGGGGCGGCTCCGGATTCGCCTCGTGGATGGGCGGATCCTCGAGGCGGTCGAGCCGTTCAACCGCGGGAGCGCGGAGAATCCCCTCCGCCCCGATGAGATTGTCGCCAAGTTCCGGCGGAACGCCGGCCGGGTTCTGCCCCCCTCCCGCGTCTCGGCCCTCGAGACCGCGGCGCTGGGCCTGGAGCGCTCCGCCAGCCTCCGGTCCCTCCTGGCTCTCTGCGCCCTTCCCTGATGGTCCTCCGGCCCCTCGTGTGATAGGCTAAATATATGAGAAGGCTTGGCTGGGTCGTCGCCCTGCTCCTCGGGCCGATCCTCCCGTTCGGGGGCCCTCTGCCGGCGCTTGCCCAGGGGCAGGTCGAGATCAAAGCGCCCCCGCCGGAGCGGCCTCCCCGTCCCGAGTTCATCATTCCGGGCCAGCCTCCCGAGGTGACCCGCCCCCGCGAGCAGGAGTTCTACCCCGACCGGATCCGCTCGCGCCACGACCCGGCGTTCATCGTGCCGTTTTCTACGACGGTGTCCACCGGCCCCAGGACCGTCGGCCGGTTCGGCCTGTCGCTCTGGACGGCCCCGCAGGGGCGGGGCGACACGCCGTGGGCGGCCCGCGAGATCGGGGGCTGGCTCGGGTTCGGCTTCAGCTTCGTCTGGGACATTCCCGCCGAGAGCGAGACGGCCCGCTAGCGGGCGTCCCCGCTCCCTCCGTTCCCCCTCCTTCGCTCGCTCCGTTTGCCGGCGAGGATTCTTTGCTTGACGGAGAGACGGAATATGTCCTATTGTCATAAGACAATAGGATTACTCCCATGCACCTCAGACTGAACCGGAAAAGCCCGCTGCCGATCCACATCCAGCTGAAGGCGCAGCTGGCCCACCTGATCGAGGCGGGAGAGTGGTCGCCGGGGCGGCGGCTTCCCACCGTGCGACAGCTGGCCGGGTCGCTCCGCATCAACCGGAACACCGCCTCCCGGGTCTTCGCCGAGCTGGCGCGGGAGGGGCACCTGTCCTGCGAGCGCGGCCGGGGGACGTTCGTCTCTCCCCGGCGCGCGGGAGGGAGGCGCGAGCGAACGCGCGAGCTCCTGCTGCTGCTGGACGAGGCGATGGGCCGGGCGAGGCGGCTGGGGTTCAGCCCCATGGGATTCGCCGCGGCGCTCTACGCCCGGGCTCATGTCTCGGGGGGAGCGGCGCGCATGCGGAAGGCGCGGGTCCTCGCCGTGGAGTGCGACCGGCCCCGGCTCCGGCGGCTCAGCCGGGAACTGGCCGAGGCGCTGCCGCTCAGGGTCGATTCACTTCTGATCAAAGATCTCGACCGGCAGGTCCGGCGGGATCCGCGGTCGCTTCAGAAGTACCCGCCGGTCGTCACGACCTGCTTTCACGTTCGCGAGGTCCAGCGGCTCATGGGCAGGACCGGCCGCGCGGTGGTGGGCGTCCCCGCCGATGATCGCCTCCGGCGGGTGCTCCGACATGTCCCCCTTGTGGATCGGGCCGGGATCGAAATGCTGCGACGGCGGCTCGCCCGGGGCTCACGCTGGTACAGTTGATCCAATGGCGCTCCTGAAGGGGAACCTCCACACCCACACGCATCTCTCCGACGGGCTCCTGAGCCCTGAGGCGGTCATCGCCCGTTACCGGGCGCTCGGCTATGACTTCCTTGCGATCACGGACCACGACGACCGGATCGGGGAGGACTACTGGCACAGGATCCCCCGGGGTGACGGGGACCCGCTGGTCTTCGTCGGCATGGAGATCGACTACCAGCCGCTCGGGCAGCACGTGGGGGAGATCCGGGGGGACCGCGAGCGGCTCTATGTCCTCAATCACCCCGCGCGCTACCGCCTCTCCGTGGAGGACACTCTGAGGCGGATCGCGCTCCTGAAGGGTGACGGCCTGCCGGTGGACGCCGTCGAGGTCACCGATACCGGGTTCTACAAGGCCGAGTACGACGTGGAGGCGATCGGGCTCCCGAAGGTGGCGACGGACGACGCCCACCGGGACCCCCACTTCGGACGGGCCTGGGTGGAGGTGGAGGCCCGGCGGGATCGCGACGCGATCCTGCGGGCGAT
>JBBTEL010000188.1:0-9173 GCA_038042325.1 Candidatus Methylomirabilota bacterium | reverse complement strand
AGCGCGCGGGCCAGCAGCCAAGCTCCCCAGAGAATCAGAACCGCTCCAGCGAATCTGCTCACGACCCTCCCCAGCGGGGCGACCTTTTCCAGGAGCACGAAGGCCGCGATGGCCGCCACCCACAGCAGATTCATCACCCCCGCGACGAAGAGGAGCGCCATCAGCACCCAGCAGCAGCCCACGCAGAAGGCGCCGTGCCTGAGCCCCATCACGAGCGCCCCCGCCGCGCCCTCTCGCCACTGGGTCAGGATGAAGCCGAATGGCGACTGACAGCGAGACAGGCAGACGTCCTTGAGCGGGGTGAACTGGTAGATGCCGGCGGCGACGAGGAGGACGCCGCCGAGCCAGGGGGTAACCGCCATGGCCGGTGTGATCAGCGCCGCAGCGTGAAGTCCCCACTGGCCCAGCGCCGCCAGCAGACTGTACCCCGCCCACACGAGGAGATATCCCACGAGGAAGAGGCCCGTCCGGATCAGCGGCGTCTCGTCGACCAGCCGCTTCCGGTTGATGGTGGCGAAGGTGAGGATCATCGGGCTGGCCGACGGGACCATCATGGCTACCATCATCACCGCCCACATGAGGAAGGTCAGGACGAAGTCCGCGAGGTCCCACGGGGTCATCTGGGGCATCGCCATGGCCATGTCGGCCATCACGGCCATCTCCCGGCCGAGGCGGACGATGTAGAGCCAGCCGAGGCCGGCCACGCCGAGGAGGCCGGCGGCGACGATCGCCCGGTCGCTCACCGCTTGGCGGCTTTCGTCCGGGCGATGTTGGCGGTCGTGAGGGGGCTCGCGACGCCGCGCATCTTCACGTTGACGCACGCCACCTTGCCAGCCTTGAGCGCGCGGTCGAGGGCGGGGCGAAGTTCGGCCGGATGCTCCACGTGCTCCCCGTGGCCTCCCAGTGCGGCGATGACCTGGTCGTAGCGGACGTTGCCCAGCTCGACCCCGATCGTCCGGTCATAGAAGGCCGACTGGAGCTCCCGCTCCATCCCCCAGCCGCAGTCGTTCCCGACGACGACGACCACGGGCGCGTTGAAGCGGAGGGCGGTGTGGAGCTCCCAGGAATGGAAGGCCATGCCGCCGTCTCCCGTCAGGATCACGACGGGGCACTCGGGCTTGGCGAGCTTGGCGGCGATGCCGAAGGGGATCGAGGCTCCCACGGTGCCGAGCGCTCCCAGGCGCACCCAGTGGCCGGGTTTCCGCGCCGGGAGCCCGAGGCGACACCACTGGGCGAAGTCACCGCCATCGATCACCCAGATCACGTCCGAGTTGACTGCCTCTCGCACTTCCTTGACGATGCGGAGGGGATGGATGGGGGCCGCGTCCGAGTTCTCGTCTGGCCTCCGCGCTTCTGCTGCAGCCCGTCGCGTCTGTCGCAGCCTCTCGACCCACGCCTTTTCTTTCCATCCCTTCCGCGCCTCAGCCCTCTGGGCGAGCTGCTCCAGGACGGCGCCGGCGTCGCCCTGGATCGGGAGCTGGGCGTGCCGGTTCCTGCCCAGCTCGGGAGCGTGGATGTCCACCTGGATCAGCGCGGCGTCTGGCGCGAAGAGGTTGCCGTAGGCCAGGCGGAAGTCGATGCGCTTGCCGATCAGGAGGACGGCGTCCGCCTCTCTGATCTCGCGCGCCGGCGGATTGAGGATCTGGTCGGCGTAGCCCAGGCAGAGGGCGTGCTCGTCCGAGAGGCTCCCGCGCCCCATGCCGATCGTGAAGCAGGGGAGTTGCGTCAGTTCGATGAATCGCTGCAGCGCATTCCAGGCGCGCGCCCACCAGACCCCGCTCCCCGCGATCACCACGGGGCGCTCCGCGCGCTCGAGGAGGTCGAGGGCGGCCTCGACGGAGCGCGTCGGCGCGGCGGCCGGCTCGCGCTGGGAGGGCGGCGGGATTGGGACGTCCGTGTCGTCCACGACCGCCTCGGAGACGTCGCTCGGGATCGTGAGGTGAACGGGGCCGGGGCGGCCGCTCACGGCCTCGCGGAGCGCGAGCGCCGCGTACTGCGGGAGCCGCGCCGGGTCCTCCACCACACGCGCCCACTTGGTGACGGCGCGGACCATGTCCACCTGGTCGATCTCCTGGAGCGGCCCCTTGTCCCTGAGCGCGCGCTCGAACGTCCCGCTGATGGCGAGGATGGGGCTTCCTGCCATCCAGGCCGTGGTGATCCCGGTGATCGAGTTGGTGTGGCCCGGCCCGCCGGTCACGACCGAGACGCCGGGCTGGCCGGTCACCCGCGCCCAACCGTCCGCCATGTGGGTGGCGCCCGACTCCTGGCGCGTGTCCACGATGGCGACGCCCTCGTCGATACAGGCGTTGAAGATGGAGTTCACGTGATCGCCGCAGAGGCCGAAGAGACGCTCGATTCCGTGGCGCTTCAGCGTCCTCACGAGGAGATGAGCCGCCGTGACCTTGCCCATGGCGCGCACAAGTATAGCCCGAACAGTGCCGATCTGATAGCATGGGGCCCGGTCATGAAGATCACCCGTGTCCGTCCTCACCTCCTCTCGCTCCCGCTCCCCCGTCCCGTCAAGACCTCGGCCCACGACATCAGGACGGTGGACACGGTGTTCGTCGAGATGGAGACCGACGGCGGAGCGGTGGGGTCCGGCTACTGCTTCGCCTTCGGGCCCAAGCGAGCGCAGGCGCTCAACGTCCTGGTGGAGGACCTCCTACCGCTCTATGAGGGGCAAGACCCTGCGACGCCCCGCGCCCACTTCGACCGCGCCTGGCGCTCCATCAACTTCCTCGGCCACGCCGGCCTCGCGGTGATGGCGCTCTCGGCCCTGGACACGGCCTGCTGGGATCTAGCGGCACAGCAGGCGGGCCTGCCGCTCTACAAGTTTCTCGGCGGCGGGCGAGATCGGATTCCGACCTACGCCTCTTCGGGACTCTGGCTCGATTATTCTATTGACGAGCTTATGTTAGAGGCTCGGCGCTTCTTATCGCAGGGCCACACGGCCATGAAGATGCGCCTCGGGCGGTCACCGCGCGAGGACGTGGAGCGCGTGAGAAGGCTCCGCGAGGCACTCGGCCCCGAGGTGAAGCTCCTGGCCGACGTCAATCAGGGATGGGACGAGGCCACGGCGATCCGGGTGGGACGGGAACTGGAGCCGTTCACCCTCTACTGGCTGGAGGAGCCGCTCCCCTACGAGGACCTGGAGGGCTGCGCCCGCGTGGCCGCCGCGCTCACGACGCCCATCGCGACGGGGGAGACGGACTACGGGAGCGTCGGCATGAAGCGCCACTTGGAGATCCGAGCCGCCGACATTCTGATGCCCGACCTCCAGCGGATGGGTGGCGTCACCGAGTTCATGAAGGCGGCGGCGCTCTGCGACGCCTACCACACGCCGGTCTCCTCCCATCTTTTCATGGAGGCCTCCTGCCACCTGCTGGCGGCGGCGCCCAACGGCCTGATCCTCGAGCACATGGACTGGTGGCAGGAGCTGTTCGAGGAGCCGCTTCAGCTTAAGGAGGGTCAGGTCTTGCTTCCCGACAGGCCGGGGGTCGGCCTCGGCGTCAACCGGAAGGCGCTCGAGAAGTTCAGGGCCTAGGGGCGTCGGCCCCGATGCTCCGGAGCAGGAGGCGCGTGAGCGAGGGGAGGGCCTCGGTCAGGAGGTCGGGGCGGTCGGTGTGAAGCCACTGGATCACAACTTCGTTGATCGCCCCGAGCCAGGCCAGCATCGCCACTTCGGTGTTGAGCGGCGGGATGGCGCCTTCGGCCGCCGCCTCGTCGAGGTACCCCTTGATCAGGTCGGCGAAGCGCCGGTGGACCTCGGCGCGCTTGGCCTCGTAGGTAGGTCCCAGGCTCACCGCTTCGAGGAGGAGGATCCGCGCCAGCTGGCGGTAGCGCGCGAAGGTCTCGAGGGCCGCGCGGAGGGCGCCCTCGACTTTCTTGAGCGCCCCGTGCTGGGCCGCGATGGCGGCGGCGGCGGCCGTGGCCAGGTGGGATGCGAACTCGTCCACCAGGGCGAGGAAGAGGGCTTCTTTGTTGGGGAAGTGATGATAGACGGCGCCCTTGGAGGTCCCCGAGACGCGAACGATGTCGTCCACGATGGCGCGGTGGTACCCTTTCTGGGCGAACACCGACAGCGCGGCTTCCAGGATCTTCTCGCGGGTGGCGGTCTTTTTCATGGGGAGGTCGGATGACGCTGATCCGGATCGGACACAGCCCGGACCCCGACGACGCGTTCATGTTCTACGCCCTCACCCGAGGGAAGGTGAAGGCCGAGGGGCTCGAGATCCAGCACGTCCTCGAGGATATCGAGTCGCTCAACCGGCGAGCCTGCTCTGCGGAGCTGGAAGTGACGGCGATCTCGGCCGCGACCTACGTCCTGGTGGCCGACCGGTACCGGATCATGGATCCAGGGGCGTCCATGGGGAAAGGGTACGGGCCGATCCTGGTGGCGCGGGAGCCGATGGATCCGCGTGAGATTCCCGACCGCGTGGTGGCGATCCCCGGCAGCCACACGACGGCGGCGCTCCTCCTCCGGCTCTACTGCGGCGACCCGCCGCTCATCGAGGTGGCCTTCGACAAGATCCCGAAGGTGGTGCTGGAGGGGCAGGCTGACCTGGGGCTCTTGATCCACGAGGGGCAGATCACCCATCAGGCCATGGGGCTCCACAAGGTCCTGGACCTCGGCAAGGAGTGGGAGCGCGAGACGAACCTCCCGCTGCCCCTGGGGATCAACGTGGTGCGGCGCGATCTGGGCGAGGCCGTGGGGGCCGCCCTGTCCGACGCCCTCCGCCGCTCCATCGCGTACGCCCACGCCCACGTGGACGAGGCCCTCGAGTACGCCATGAAGTTCGGCCGGGGCATCGACAAGGAAACCTGCCGGCGCTTCGTCCTCATGTACGTCAACGACTACACCGTCACGCTGGGGCAAGAGGGGCGACAGGCGCTGGAGCGGCTCTACGCGCTCGCCCACCAGAGGGGGCTGATCCCCCAGATCCCGCCCATCGATCCGGTCTAAGGGGGTCAGGCCTGAGTAATTGACTATCGACCCGCCGGCGGCGCCCCGCGTTCCGTTTAGTCAAAAACTCAGGCCTGACCCTACTCTCTCGTAGAGGGTGGTGCGCTGGGCGGGGGTGAAACCGGCCTCGCGGATCAGCGCGCAGACCTCCTCCACGGTCGTCTTGTTGACGAAGTCTGCCGCCGCGTGGACGTTTTCCTCGAAGAGCGTGCCGCCGAAGTCGTCGGCCCCGAAGTGGAGGGCCACTTGCCCCGCCCGCTTGCCCTCGGAGAACCAGGACGCCTGGATGTGGGGGAAGTTGTCCAGGTAGAGGCGCGAGAGGGCGAGCATCCGGAGGTACTGGTTCGGGCCGGCGTAGTGCTTGATCCACTTCTCGAGCAGCGTGTTCCCCGGCTTGAAGGACCAGGGGACGAAGGCGGTGAAGCCTCCGTACTCGTCCTGAAGGTCACGAATCGCATCGAAGTGGTCCAGGATGTCCTCCGGTTGCTCGACGTGACCGTACATCATGGTGGCCGTGGACTTGAAGCCGAGGCGGTGGGCCTCCCGGTGAACCTCGAGCCAGGCGGACGGCCCGCCCTTCTTGGGCTCGATCCGCTTCCTCACCCGCTCCGAGAGCACCTCGGCGCCGCCGCCGGGCAGGGAATACTGGCCGGCCTCTTTCAGCCTGGCAAGAACCTCCCGAACGGAGAGGCCCGACACCTGGCTCATCGTCTGGATCTCCGAAGCGGTGAAGAAGTGCGGCGTCACCTGGGGGAAGCGCCGGCGGGTCTCCTTCACGAGCGTCAGGTAGTAGTCGAGCGGGATCTCGGGATTGTGGCCGCCCTGGAGGAGGACGGTCGTGGCGCCCTTCGAAGCCGCGAACTCCACCTTCTCGAGGACCTCGTCAACGGTGAGAGTGTAGGCCTCCGGGTGGCCAGGCTTCCGGTAGAAGGCGCAGAACTGGCAGTCAGTGACGCAGACGTTGGTGTAGTTGGGGTTGGAGTCGATGACGAAGGTGACGACCTTCTCGGGGTGGAGGTGGAACCTGACGTTCTGGGCAAGCGCTCCCAGCTCCAGCAGGGGAGCTTCCGTCAGGAGCCGGCGCCCTTCCTCGCGCGTGAGGCGCTTGCCCGCCTCGACCTTTTCTTCGATCTCGCTCAGCACCGCCCGTCCTCCAGGAGATCTCGGAGCCGGCTGAACTCGGCGATCGCCTTCTCCTCCTCGGCCCCTAGGCGGTAGGTGAATCCCCTGAGGTAGGCGACCACCTCGTCTTCGGCGAACCCGGTGTCCCGTCGCCTGGCGGCGATGGCGGCAAGCCCAGCGAGCCCCCGGTCCAGCGCCTCGCTGAGCGCTCCCTCGAGGGCGAGCCGCTCGGTCTCGGGCACCGAGGCCAGCACTCCCCAGCGCGCGAAGACGCAGGGAAGCCCCGTCCACCGCACCCACTCGCTCCCGAGGTCCGTCACGTGAGGGAAGGGGGGGCCTAACTTCAGCGCGCGGATCGCCCGGTCGCCGATGAGGAGCACAGCATCGCACGGCTCCTCCGGGCCCACCCAGTGCCGCGGGATCACCTCATATTTCAGGGACAGGAGGAGTTTCAGGATCTGGACGGACGTGGAGGTCTCCTCCGTGACGCCGATCACCGCGCCCCCGAGCTCCGAGAGGGGGCGGTCTGAGAAGAGGAGGACGCTCCGGGCCGGGCCTGAAGTGGCGATGCCATAGGGAAGGGGAGCGACGGCCCCGTCGAGGCTCAGGAAATCCACCAGCGAGAGGGGGCCGGCGTCGAGCGTCCCCGCGGCCACGGCTCGCCCCAGCGCGCGCGGCGTCAAGGGAATCAGGTCGTATCCCCGGAGATGGGAGAAGAACGGCTCGCAGTTGAGGTACGGGATGCGCCCAACCCTCAGCATCACCCGCTAGTTCCAGACCTTGATGACGTTGTACAGGGCGTCCCGCTCGACGGGGATCTTGCCCGCGTCCCTGATCATCCGGAAAATCTGCTCGCGCACGAGGCCGGCCGGGCTCTCCGCCTTGGCGGCGTGGGCGATCCGCTCGTCCTCCAGCGTGCCGTTGACGTCGTCGGCGCCGAAGTGGAGCGCGACGGACGCCGTCGCCTCGCCCAGCATCACCCAGTACGCCTCCACGTGGGGAAAGTTGTCCAGGAGCAGCCGCGAGGCGGCGATCGTCCTGAGGTCGTCGGTGGGCGGCGCCTGGCGGGGGACGAGCCGGGTGTCGCCGATCTGGTAGGCGAGGGGGATGAAGGTCAGGAAGCCTCCCGAGCGGTCCTGCTGCTCTCTCAGGCGCAGGAGGTGGTCCACGCGCTCGGCGACGGTCTCGATGTGGCCGTAGAGCATCGTGGCGTTGGTCGGGATCCCCAACGAGTGGGCGATGCCGTGGATCTCGCACCACCGATCGGCATCAGCCTTGCCCGTGTACCTGAGCTCTTTCGCGAGCCGCTTGGAGAAAACCTCGGCGCCGCCCCCGGGCATCGAGTGAAGCCCCGCCGCCTTGAGGCGCGTCAGCGCCTCCCGCGGCTCGATCTTCCACCTGCGCCAGAAGTAATCGATCTCCGCGGCGGTGAAGGCCTTGATCTGCACGTCGGGATGCTGGGCGTGGATGGCCCCGACGAGCCGCTCGTAGTACTCGAAGGGCCAGTCCGGGTGGTGCCCCCCAACGATGTGGACCTCCCGGACGCCGTCCTTGATCATGCCCAAAATGTCCTCGATCGAGTGCTCGAAGGCGCCGGCCCCCCCCTTCTTCCGGGCGAAGTCGCAGAACGCGCAGGACAGGACGCAGAGGTTGGTGGGGTTGATGTAGCGGTTGATGACGAAGAAGACCCAGTCGCCGACGCGCCGCCGCTTGGCGAAGTCGGCCATCTGCCCGACGCCCAGGAGGTCGTCGGTCTCGAAGAGAAGCAGGCCGTCCTCCCGGGCGAGCCGTTCCCCGGCGGCGACCCTCTCCCAGATCGGGAGCAGCCGGGGATCCCTTAGGCGAGGCGAGGCTGTCAGTTCCATTAGACCGACCAGTCGGTCCGTATCTTAGGCCGCACCTCTCGGCCCTGTCAACGGTCGAGAAAAGGATGCCCTCCTGGCTGCCTACCGAAAGAGGGCCTGGGCGGTCTGGCGGAGCATCGGCACCCCGCGCACCTCCTGATCGAACAGCGGCACGATCGCGCGGACGTTCCCATCGAACTTCTCCCAGATCGTCTTCATGTGGTCGTCCTGCATCTGCATCCGGTTCAGGACGAACTCGGGCACGCCGCTGCCGATGGCCTGCCGGTCCATGACCATGTTCACCACCACCCCGCCCACGGGGATGCCGAAGTCGTAGAACCAGCCGATGAAGCGGGTGATCACCGCGATGGGGAGGGCCTCGGGCAGCGTCACGAAGAAGAAGGCGGTCTTCTCGGCGTCGGTCAGGAGCTGGCGGGCCTGCCCCATGCGCGTGCGGAACTGGAGAAGGTACTCCAGGAGGGGGTCCTCCTCCTTCTTCTTGGTGAAGGAGAGCATCTCGCGGAGCGTGCGCGCCTCCTGGCGCGACTTGAGCATCTTGTCCACCCAGAGGGAGTACACCTTGGACATCCCGAGCAGGCGCCGGGCGTTGGCGGTGGGCGCCGTGTCGAACACATAGGCCTCGTACTCGTTCTTGAGCATCAGCTCCACCATGTTCTCGAACATGGCCGACTCCTCGAACGCCGGGTTCATCGTGGCCGACTCGACGAAATCATCCGCCTTCGTCGAGATGTCGGCGAACTTGAGGAACCACTGGATCTTCTCCCGGATCTCCTTCTTGGACCGCTCGATGGTGTCCCGGGTATCGATCTCGTACGCCCAGAAGTTCGCCACGCCGGTCACGGCGGTGTGGCCGCCGGACACGTTTTGCCCGAGGAGACCTGAAAGGCTGTGGACGGGGTTCGTGGACGCGAGCAGGGTGCGTTTCCCCTCTCCGGCCAGCCAGAGAGCCGTGGCGCCGGCCAGCACGGTCTTCCCCACGCCACCCTTGCCGCCCAAAAATAAAAATTTGAGACGGGGGTGCCCCCCCAGATACTGCCGCATCGAGGTGGTGATCGCGGCCTGCGTGCTCATTGATCTGCTGTCCGCCTCCTGTTCGAGCGCCGGCTTTGCCGGCGCAATCCTCCGGGGGGAGGTTCCGGAAGGGGGGCGTCAGCCCCCCTCCGGGGTGTCGAAGAGCCGCTTGGCGAGCCGCTCGATCATGCCGAGGCCGGTGATGTCGCGCT
>JBBTEL010000187.1:0-5038 GCA_038042325.1 Candidatus Methylomirabilota bacterium | reverse complement strand
GCGCCCGCGTTGTTGACCAGAATGTCGAGGCGCCCCAGCTCGGCGACCGTGCGATCCACGAGCTGATCCACCTGCTCGGCGTTGCGCACGTCCACCTGGATGGCGAGCGACTTCCGGCCGAGATCCCGGATGCCCCGCGCCACCGGCTCCAGGTGCTCAGGCTTCCGGCTCCCGATCACGACATGCGCGCCCGCGCGCGCGAATTCGAGCGCGATGGCCTTGCCGATCCCCGTTCCCCCTCCGGTCACGATCGCCACCCGGTCGTCGAGACGAAACGCGTCCAGGCTCACTGGCTGACCTCCCCCGTGAGAGTGCACTGCTCAGCAGGTGGCAGGGTAGGGCGGCGGGGTTCGACTGTCAACTCCAAGTTGCGTGGGAGGCGGCGGACTGCTAGACTTTTCGCATATTTTCAGGGGGTTTCATGAACCTGATCCTCTTCGACTTGGCACTACTGGGGTATCTGCTGGCCACGGTGCTGGCGCTGGTCCACCTGGTGCAGCGCCAGGAGGCCATTTACCGCCTCGCCGTACTGGCGACGCTTGCCGGTTGGGTGCTCCACACGCTGGCGCTCGTCGTGCGAGGCGTGGAGGTCGGCCGGCCCCCTCTCGGGACGCTGGTCGAGGCCATGTCCGTGGTGGGGTGGGCCGCCGTGCTCCTCACCCTCTGGGCCGAGCGGCAGTATCGCGTCAAGGTCCTCGGCGCCTTCATCCTTCCCCTGGTGGCGCTCTCCGGCGTCTCGGGCGCGTGGCTGCCTCCCGGCTTCCGCGACATCGCTCCGGCCCTCCGGAACGCGTGGATCTGGGTGCACGTGATCCTGGCCATGCTGGGGATCGCGGCGTTCGTCCTGAACTTCGCGGGCGGCGTCATGTACCTGCTCCAGGAGCATCAGCTGAAGGCCAAGCGTCCCGGCGCTCTCTACTATCGACTTCCCTCCCTCGAAACCCTGGACCGCATGACCTACCGCGCGCTGACCCTGGGGTTCCCGTTCCTGACCCTCGGGCTCCTGCTCGGGGCGCTCTGGGCGCGCACCGCCTGGGGGAGCGTCTTCGCCTTCGATCCCCTGGCCCTCTTCTCGTTCCTGGCGTGGCTCGTCTACGCCGCGACGCTGGGCGGCCGGGCCGTGGCGGGGTGGCGGGGGCGTCGCGCGGCGTACTTCGCCGTCGTGGGCTTCGGCGTGCTCCTGCTGACTCTGGGGGCCGGGTTGCTGCTACCCGGCCGGCACGGATCCTGATGCCGGAGCTCTTCGTCTCGGGCCTGAGCCACAAGACCGCGCCGATCGCCGTCCGCGAGCAGCTGGCCGTGGAGGAGGACAAGCTGCGCGAGATCCTCGTGGACGTCCACGGGGCGGGAGTGCTCTCCGAGGTCGTGATCCTCTCGACCTGCAACCGCGTGGAGGTCTACGGCGTCGCCGACGTGCCCGGCGAGGCCCGGGCGCTGGCCTTCCGCCGCCTCGCCCAGCACCGCGGGGTGGATCTCGCCCAGGTGGAGCCGCTGCTCTATACCAAGTCGGGAACGGAGGCGGTCCAGCACTGCTTTCGCGTCGCCGCCAGCCTGGACTCCATGCTCCTCGGCGAGCCCCAGATCCTGGGCCAGGTGAAGGACGCCTTCGCGCTGGCCCAGAGCTGCCAGGCGGTGGGCCCGCTCCTCCATCACCTGTGGACCCAGGCCTTCGCCGTGGCCAAGAAGGTCAGGACCGAGACCGAGCTGGCGCGGCACGCCGTCTCAGTCTCGTACGCCGCCGTGGAGCTCGCCCGGAAGATTTTCGGGAGCCTCGAGGGCAAGGCGGTCCTGCTGATCGGCGCCGGCAAGATGAGTGAGCTGGCGGCCAAGCACCTGGCGGACCAGGGCGCCTTCCCCATCTACGTGACCAACCGAACCTGGGCGCGCGCCCAGGAAATGGCCCGCGCCCTGGCCGGGACGGCGGTGCCCTTCGACGCGCGGGCCGAGACCCTGGGAACGGTGGATATCGTCATCACCTCCACGGGCGCTCCGGAGCCGATCGTGCGCCGGGCCGACGTCGAGCGCTGCCTCCAGGGCCGCCGGTCACGCCCCCTTTTCTTCATCGACATCGGAGTTCCGCGGGACGTGGAGCCGGGGGTCAACGAGCTGGACGCCGTCTTCTGCTACGACATCGACGATCTGCGTCAGGTGGTGGACTCCAACCTTCGGGAACGGCTGCGGGAAGCCCAGAAGGCCGAAGCCCTCGTCGCGCGCGAGGTGGCGAAATTCGTCGCGCGCGACCACGATCTGGAGGTGGTCCCCACGATCGTGTCCCTGCGGGAGCGGCTGGAGGCCATCCGGCGGGGAGAGGTGGAGAAGGCCTACGCCGTGCTTCCGAATGCCGACGCCCAGACCCGCCGGGCCATCGAGGCGATGTCGCAGGCCATCGTCAACAAGGTCCTCCACGCGCCCACAGTGAAACTGCGGGAGCTGTCGCGGGGAGGCCACGGCCGCACCTGGACCGAGATGGTCCACGAGCTTTTCGGCCTCGGCGGGAGGGGAGAAGAGAAATGAGCCCGGCGCCCATCCGGGTCGGGACGCGGGGGAGCCCCCTGGCGCTGCGCCAAGCAGGGGCGGTGGCCGAATGCCTCCGTGCCCTGGTGTCCGAGCGCCCGGTCGAGATCGTCCCGATGAAGACCACGGGGGACCGCCTCGCCCAGGTCTCGCTGGGAGACTTCGGGGGCAAGGGGCTCTTCGTGAAGGAGCTCGAGGACGCGCTGCTCGACGGGCGGGTGGACGTGGCCATCCACAGCCTGAAGGACATGCCGGCCGAGCTTCCCGAGGGTCTCTGCCTGGCGGCGTTCCCTGCCCGCGACGACCCACGCGACGTTCTGGTGAGCCGGGCGGGTGGCGGCGTCGCCGACCTTCCCCCCGCGGCCACGGTCGGGACCTCGAGCCTCCGGCGCCGGGTGCTGCTCCTCTCCCTGCGGCCCGATCTGACGCTCGAGGCGATCCGCGGCAACGTGGACACGCGGCTCGCCAAGCTGGCGGCCGGCCGGTGGGACGCCATCGTCGTCGCCGCGGCGGGGCTGGCGCGGCTCGGCCTCACCCCTGCCGGCGCCCGGCCCCTCGAGCCGGATGAATTTGTCCCCGCCGTGGGGCAGGGCATCCTGGCCGTCGAAAGCCGCTCCTCGGATCGAGGGCTCCTCGCGCTGCTGGCGCGCGTGGACGACCCGGCGACCCGCCGCCAGGCCGAGGCCGAACGCGCGTTTCTCCACCAGCTGGGGGCCAGCTGCCACACGCCGGTCGCGGCCCACGCTCGCCTGCTCAACGGCGAGCTGACCCTCGACGGGCTGGTCGCGAGCCTCGACGGGCGCAGGGTCCTCCGGGGCCGGACGACGGGGGCGCCCGCCAGCGCCGAGCTGCTGGGGCAGAAGCTCGCACAGGAACTGCTGGCGCGCGGAGCCCGAGAGATCCTCAGCGAGATCGAGGGGGACCGGCGGTGACCGTTCGCGCGAACGTGGGGGCGCGATCGCTGGCGGGCCGCCGCATCGTGATCACCCGGGCCCGGGAGCAAGCGAGCCGCTTCCGCCAGCTACTGGAGGAGGCGGGTGGCGACGTGCTCGAAGTCCCGACGATCCGGATCGAGCCTCCAGAATCCTGGGGACCCTTGGACCACGCGATCAGCCGGCTCGACGAATTTCAGTGGCTCATCTTCACCAGTGTCAACGGCGTGGAGAGTTTCCGCCAGCGGCTGGCAGCGAAGGGGATGGATCCCGGCGTGCTCAGCCGCTACCGGGTAGCCGCCATCGGCCCTGCCACGGCGGAGGCGCTGAATGAGCTTGGAGTCTCCCCGCAGGTGGTTCCCGACGAGTACCGGGCCGAGGGGCTCCTGGAGCGGCTCCGGGCTCACATCCGCCCCGGTGATCGGGTGCTCCTGCCGCGCGCGGCTGAGACGCGGGATCTCCTCGTGAAGGAGCTGGGGCGCCTCGGCGCCGACGTCGCCGAGGTCGCCGCGTACCGGACGGTGGCCGTCAGGGAGGGGGCGCCGGTGCTGCGACGCGCCCTCGAGAGCGGCACGGTGGACGTGGTGACCTTCACGAGCTCCTCCACGGTCCGTCACTTCGTGGGGCTGTTCGCGCCCGAGGAGGCCGCGACCCTGCTGCGGGACGTCGCCGTCGCCTGCATCGGACCCATCACGGCCCAGACCGCGGCGGAATTGGGCCTCCATACGGATATCATGCCGGCCGAGTACACGATCCCGGCCCTGGCCCGCGCCATCATCGAGTACTATTCGAAGAAAGACGAAAAGGAGTAAACGCCATGCCGTACCCGATCTTCCGCCCGCGGCGGCTCCGCGAATCGGCCCTCTTGAGGCAAATGGTCCGCGAGACGCGGCTCGATGTGGGCGACCTGATCTACCCGTTGTTCGCCGTTCACGGCCGCGGCATCCGCGAGCCGATCCCGTCGATGCCCGGCCAGTGCCGCCTGTCGGTGGACGAGCTGGTGAAGGAGGCCAAGGACGTGGCGGGGATGCGGATCCCGGCGGTGCTCCTGTTCGGCCTGCCGAACGCGAAGGACCCCCGCGGCTCCGAGGCCTACGCGGAGGACGGCATCGTGCAGCAGGCCGTCCGCGCCGTCAAGGACACGATCCCCGATCTGCTCGTGATCACCGACGTCTGCCTCTGCCAGTACACCAGCCACGGCCACTGCGGCGTCGTCGAGGACGGCCGGGTTAAGAACGACCCGACGCTCGATCTCCTGGCGCGCACCGCCGTGTCCCACGTGGAGGCGGGCGCGGACATGGTGGCGCCGTCGGACATGATGGACGGGCGCGTCGCGGCAATCCGCGAGACCCTCGACGAGGGAGGGTTCCAGGAGACACCGATCATGGCCTACTCGGCCAAGTATGCTTCCAGCTTCTACGGCCCCTTCAGGGACGCGGCGGAATCCGCCCCCCAGTTCGGCGACCGGCGCTCCTACCAGATGGATCCCGGCAACGCGATCGAGGCCCTGCGGGAGGTCGGCCTGGACGTGGACGAAGGCGCCGACATCATCATGGTCAAGCCCGCGCTGCCCTACCTCGACGTGATCGCCC
>JBBTEL010000186.1:0-2061 GCA_038042325.1 Candidatus Methylomirabilota bacterium | reverse complement strand
CCGTCCAGGTCGCACAGCGCCGTCTCGGCCGCCACCACGCCCTCCAGCCCCTTGATCAGCCCACCTTGCTCAGCCATGGCTCGCCTCCTGAGAAACGCTAGCTTAGCACGATGCAAAAATGGGGGCCAGGCACTGCCTTGACGCGGGCCGGCTTGGCCTGATAGGTTTGGCGGAACATGAGCCGTGTCGGCTGGGAAGAAAGGATCGCGCATCTCCTCCTGACCCGCACCCCGCTGGGCCTCATCGTCCGCTGGTTCGCCAGCATCCCCATCTCCGTCCACGCGAAGCTCCTTGGCGGGTTCATGCTCATCACCCTCGTCCTCATCGCCATGGGGGCGACGGGCCTCCAGATCATCGCCAAGATGTCCCGCCAGAGCCACCTCATGCATCAGGCCCACGACCGCGGAGCCTGGTCGCTCCAGATGGAGCACGCCTTCGCCATGCAGATGAACTTCACCTCGCTGGCCCTGATCCTGAAGGACGAGGCCACTATCGCCCGGATCCTGCGGGAGAACAACCGGTTCAACAACACCATGGCCCGAATCGAGGAGGCGGCCCCGCCGGAAGAGCGCGAGCTCATCCAGCTTATCCGGACCGCTCAGGAAGAGGCCATGACCACGGTGGCCGACATCGCCAACCTCGTCCGCGAGGGCAGGCTCGACGAAGCCACCAAACTGCAGGTCGCCAAGGAATACCCGCTGTACGTGCAAATCGAAGCGCTCATCAATCAGGTGGTCCGGATCGAGCAGGACAAGATGGACGACCTCCGCCGCAGTGTCGCCGCCGAGAACCAGCGCGCGCTGATCCTCATGGGCGGGTTCGTCGCCGCCTCGATCCTGCTCGCCTTGCTTCTGGGCTTCGTGATCTCATGGTCTTTCATCCTCCCGGTGCGCGAGGCCCAAGGCTTCCTGGGCCGCGTCGCCACGGGGGACTTCGGGGCCAGCATCGCCGTCCCCAACCGCGATGAGTACGGCGTCCTCGCCGACCACCTGAACCGAATGAGCCGCGAGCTCCACCGCCTCCATGAGGACCAACGCGAGGCCGCCCGGGAGCTCACGACGCTCAACGAGCAGCTCAAGCGCGCGAGCATGGCCAAATCGGAGTTTCTCGCCAGCATGAGCCACGAGCTCCGCACCCCCATGAACGCGATCCTCGGATTCACCGAGCTGATGCTCGACGGGATCTATGGCGAGATCCCGCCCTCCCTGAAGGGCCCCCTGACCGACGTCCAGGTCAACGGCAGGCATCTGCTCCGTCTCATCAACGAGGTCCTCGACCTCTCCAAGATCGAGGCCGGGCGCATGGAGCTCAGCCTGGGCGAATACTCGGCCCGAGACATCGTGGAGACCGTCACGGCTTCGCTGCGCTCGCTCGCCGCCGAAAAGGGCCTGGAATTCATCGCCCGGGTCGAAGAGGACATCCCCCCGGCCGTCGGCGATGGGAAGCGGCTCACCCAGTGCCTCATGAACCTCGCGGGCAACGCGCTCAAGTTCACGAAGGAGGGGCGGGTGGAAATCGGCGTCGAGCTCCGGGCGAACACGCTGGTCTATCGCGTCTCGGACACGGGGATCGGCATCCCCCAGGATCAGATCGGCAAATTGTTCGAAGAGTTCCGCCAGCTCGACGCCACCGTCGCGCACGAATTCGGTGGAACCGGGCTCGGGCTCAGCATCACCAAGAAGTTCGTGGAGCTGCACGGGGGACGCGTCTGGGCTGAGAGCCACGTCGGACAGGGGTCCACATTCTTCTTCTCGGTCCCCCTGCGCGTGGACAAGGGGAGGCCTACGTGAGCACCAAGACCATCCTGTATGTCGAAGACAACGAGTTCAACCGGAAGATCGTCCGGGATCTGCTGGCCCGCACGTCCTACCGCCTGATCGAGGCCACGGATGGCGAGGCCGGGGTGGCCATGGCGCTCCAGGAGCCGCCGAATCTCATTCTCATGGACATCCAGCTGCCCAAGATTTCAGGCCTCGACGCGACGCGCCGGCTCCGCGCCGATGCGCGCACGGCCCAGATCCCCATCATCGCCATCACGTCCTACGCGCTGAGCGGCGACGA
>JBBTEL010000185.1:0-4502 GCA_038042325.1 Candidatus Methylomirabilota bacterium | reverse complement strand
AATGAGAGTCCCGCTGGGCGTCGGGCTCGTGACGGCGGCCCTCTACTTCGGCCGCCTCGGGCAGGTTCCCCTCGTGGACGCCTCCGAAGGCTTCCACGTCGCCATCGCGTGGGAGATGGTGGCCCGCGGCGACTGGATCACGCCGCACTTCGACGGCGTCCGCTACTTTGACAAGCCCCCGCTCCTCTACTGGCTGATGGCGGCGGCGTTCCAGCTGGTGGGTCGGTCCGAATGGTCCGCCCGCTTCTGGCCCGCCCTGGCCGTCGTCGGCACGGCGACGCTCGTCGCCTGGCTCGGGACGCGGCTCCACTCCGAGCGCCTCGGGCTGATCGCGGGGCTCATGGTCGCCGCCAACATGGAGGTCTTTCTCTTCGGGCGTCTCGCCAAGCCGGACCTGCTGTTCGTGTTCTTCATCCTGCTGGCGTTCGCGGGCTTCATCGTGGCCTACCAGAGCGCCAGCCGGCGCGCCCTGCTCGTCTGCTACGCGAGCCTGGGCGCCGCGGTGATGGCGAAGGACCTGCTGGGCGCGCTGGGACCCCTGGCCGCGTTCGCCCTCTTCTTCGTCCTGACGCGGGAGCGGTTCAAGACCTCCTGGTGGATGCCCTGGGCCGGCGTGGCCCTCCTCCTCGTGCTGGCGGTGCCGTGGCACGCGGTCATGGAGTGGCGGAACCCCGGCTTCCTCTGGTACATGGTCGTGGACAACCACATCCTCAACCTCGCCGGGCACCGGGCGTTTCCCGACGAGGACGTGCCGCTCGCGGCCGCCGAGTTTCTGGGCGTGACGGCCATCGGTTTCTTTCCCTGGAGCCTGGCCCTGCCGTGGGCCTTCGTCCGGTCGCTCCGGCCGCCGTGGCGGAGCCCCGAAGACAGGATCTGGCTGCTCCTGGGGCTCTGGGGGGCCGGGCTCCTCGCGGCGTTCGCCCTCACCCCCTTCAAGCTGCCCCACTACGGGCTCCCGGCATTCCCCGCCCTCGCCCTCCTCGCGGCCAAGGTGTGGGACGACGCGCTCGCCGGTCGCCCGGGCGCGCCGGCGCCGCGAACCTTGCTGGCTCTGCCGCTGGTGGCCCTGGTCGGGCTGGCCGCCGTGGGCGTCGCCGCCTGGAAGGGAGAAGTGATCCTCCCGTCGGGCACGCTGGCGATGGTGGACCTCCACAGCCGGAACCTGAGCGCGCAGGGACAGAGCGCCCCGTTCATCCCGGGCGAGCAGCTCCGCCTCCTGCTGCCGATCTCCGCGCTCCTGCTTGGCCTGGGGGCCCTGGGGATCGGCGTGGCGATGTGGCGGCGGCGTCCCGGCGCCGGCCTGGGCGTGCTCGTCGCGTTCATGCTGGCGTTCCTCCCCCTCGTGTCCCAGGGGTTCGCGCTCCTTTCCAGGAGCCGCTCGGGGCAGCCGATCGCCGAGTACGTGAAGAGGGCGGCCGGCCCGAACGACGTCGTGGTCCACGAGGGGGCGCTGGAGAACACCGGCAGCCTGGTGCTGGCGCTGGACCGCCCCGTCAGGATCGTGGGCGGAACGCGGTCGAACCTGGCCTTCGGCGCGACGTTTCCCGAAGCGCGGGAGATCCTCTGGGACACCGAGCGCCTCCGCCAGGCGTGGCGGAGTCCGCAGCGCGTCTTCCTGGTCTCGATCGTGAAGCCCGACCGCAGCGTGGTGCGCGAGCTGCCGGAGGGCAGCGGGCACCTCCTGCTCGCCGCCAACGGTCGCTGGCTCTACTCGAACCGCCCGTGGTAAACTGAAAACCTGCGCGTCGGACCGCCACATTCCACATGATCGCCATCTCACGGACCGGACGGCTGCTGCGCCGACTGGTTCGGGCCGCCTGCCGGCGCCCGAGCCTGACGGCCCTCGTCTCCCTGGCGCTCGCCGCCCTCGCGATCGTCTATACGTTCGGGGCGTTGACCTTCCGGACGGCCACCCGAGACCTCCTCCCGCCCGGCCAGCGCTACGCCACCCTGCTCACCGAGTATCTACGCGACTTCGGCGAGCTCGAGGACATCGCGGTGGTGGTGGAAGGGCGCACGATCGAGGAGTCGAAGGCGTATGCCAGCCGTCTCGTCCGGGAGATCCGCCGCGGACCCGTCAAGTTCGAGCGGGTAGCCTACCGGATCGACCCGAAGCGCTTCGAGGGCCGGGCCCTCCTCTACCTCTCTGCGGACAAGCTCAGGGAGATCCGCGACAAGGTATTCGACCACCAGGAGTTCATGGAGAGCTTCGCTGCCAACCCGACGTTAGACCAATTGATCGCGGGTATAAACACCCAGATCGCTTCGGCCTTCGTCTCCAACTTCTTCGACCTGGGCCTCCGGGACGACGGGGGCGTGGACCTGGGCTTCCTCAAGGAGGTCGTGGGGCAGATCTCGGAGCGGCTCGACCATCCGACCCCGTACCGCTCTCCCTGGGGGTCGCTCTTCACGCTGGACCGGCACGAGGACGGCGACGCCGGCTACTTCATCTCCGACGACAAGAGCCTGCTGTTCGTCCTGGTGGAGCCCCCCGCCGGCAAGAAGGGGAGCTTCACCAACGACCAGGAGGCGATCAGCGCGATCCGGGACATCATCGCCGGGCTGCGCCCCGAGTTCCCCCGCGTCCAGGTCGGGGTGACCGGCGCCCCCGCGCTCTCCAACGACGAGATGACCGCCGCCTTCCGCGACAGCCAGGTGGCCACGGTCCTGGCCTTCGTCCTCACCCTCCTGCTCCTGCTCCTCGCCTTCAAGCGCGCGGGCAAGCCCCTCCTCATGCTGGCCGTCCTGGCGGTGAGCCTGGCCTGGTCCATGGGGGCCACCACGTTGGTCATCGGGCACCTCACGATCTTCTCGGTGATGTTCATCCCGATCGTCATCGGAATCGGGATCGACTACGGCATCTACTTCCTCTTCCGGTACGAGGAGGAGCTCTTCCTCGGGCGAAACCTCAAGGAGGCCCTGGAGATCACCGCGGCGCGGACCGGCCCGGGGATGCTCCTGGGAGCCCTGACGGCCGCCGGGGCCTTCTACGTCCTGGCGCTGACCGACTTCCGCGGCATCAAAGAGCTCGGCTTCATCGCCGGCACCAGCATCATGCTGGCCTGGCTCGCCATGATGACGTTCTTTCCCGCCCTCCTGATGCTCGTGGACCGCCGGCACGCCAGCCGGCCCAGGGGAACCACCCCCCGGGCGCTGGAGCTGGAGCAGATCCGGGTGCCGCTGCTGGAGCGGCTCACCCATTACCCGAAGAGCGTGCTCCTGACGGCGGGCCTCTTCACCGCCCTCTCGCTCTGGGCGGTCACCACGGTCGGCTTCGACTACAACCTCCTGAACCTCCAGGCGAAGGGCACCGAGTCGGTCATCTGGGAGAAAAAGATCCTGGCCAAGGCGGGGCGCTCGGGGTTCGCCGGGCTGGCCACCGCGGGCACCCTGGAGGAGCTCCGGCGGAAGCACGACGCCTTCGACCGGCTGCCCTCGGTCTCCGAAGTGGACAGCGTACTGATGCTCATCCCCGATTCCCAGCCGGAGAAGGTCAAGATCATTCGGGACTTCGCGCCGCTGGTGGCCCCGGTGCGGGTCGGGATGGCCCAGCCCGTCGATCTCGAGCGCCTGACGGCGGCCCTGGAGACGCTGAAGCGGCGCTTCGACGTGGCGCTCGCCGAGGCGGGCCAGAGCGACTCGCGGAAGGACATCGAGGGCCTCCACGCCCAGATCGTGGGCCTCCTGGACAGGCTCCGCCGCGTCGAGCCCGAGATGGCCGAGCCGGCCCTGACCTTCCTCCAGGCCCAGCTCTACCAGGACTTCGTGGACAAGTTCCACTTCCTCCAGCGGAACCTCCAGCCCCGGCTGGTGAGCCTCAAAGACGTGCCGGAGGAACTGCGCCGAAAGTTCGTCGGCCAGAGCGGCCGGTTTCTGCTTCAGATCCATCCGCGCGTAGACATCTGGGACCGCGAGGGCGCCCGCCGCTTCGTCGGGGACCTCCGCAGCGTCGATCCCGACGTGACGGGGTCCCCCATCATCACCTACGAGGCGATCCGCTTCATGGAGAAGGCGTACTTCCAGGGCACGATCTACGCCTTCGTCGTCGTCGGCGTCCTGGCGTTCCTGATGCTCCACCGGCTGCGCGAGAGCCTCCTCGCGATGACCCCGCTCGCCCTCGGCATGCTCTGGACCGTCGGGCTCATGCATCTCTTCGGCCTCCGGTTCAACCTGGCCAACGTCTGGGGGATTCCGCTGATCGTCGGCACCGCGGCCGAGTTCGGCCTGAACATCACGGTGCGCTATATGGAGGGACGCCGCCACGGCGGCCCGTTCGTCGCCCGGAGCACCGTGATGGCCGTGATCGTCAACGGGCTGACGACCATCGTGGGATTCGGGAGCCTGATGGTCGCCGACCATCAGGGGATCTTCGGCCTCGGCCTGCTCCTGACGATCGGAACCAGCGTGAGCCTGGTCTCCTCCCTGCTGGTCCTGCCGGTTCTCCTGCGCAACTTCGGCCACACGCTCGAGGTCGAGTCCAAGGTCATCCGCCTCCCCGCCGC
>JBBTEL010000184.1:0-9015 GCA_038042325.1 Candidatus Methylomirabilota bacterium | reverse complement strand
GTGCGGGGCCCGGCGCTCCAGATAATCCTCCGCTGCCGTGATGGCCGCGTGATAGCTTAGCATCCGATTTTCGCCGGGGGCAAGCCCATGGTAGGCTGAGTCGGACAGGAGGAGCCCGATTCTCAGCGATATTCTGCCCAAGGAGCTGGAGGCGGCCTACCGTGAGGGCCGCGTCGGCGCCGAAGCCCTCGACCTCTACCGCACCTTTCAGGCCCGTTACGCGTTCCCGCTGGACGAGTTTCAGATCCGGGCGATCACGGCGATCCTGGAGGGCCAGTCGGTCATCGTCTCGGCGCCGACGGGAGCGGGGAAGACCCTGATCGCGGAGTTCGCGATCTACCAGGCCCTGTCGCGTCACAAGCGGATCGCCTACACGACCCCCCTCAAGGCGCTCTCCAACCAGAAGTACGCCGACTTCTGCCGCCAGTTCGGCGTGGCCGAGGTGGGGATCCTCACCGGCGACGTCAAGGTGAACCCCCGCGCGCCGGTGCTGGTCATGACCACCGAGATCCTCCGCAACATGTTCTACGCCGGAGGGCTCCCGGGGCTGGCCGCCGTGGTGCTCGACGAGTGCCACTACATGGGCGACCCGGGGCGCGGCACGGTGTGGGAGGAGATCATCGTCAACGCGCCGAAGGAGGCGGCCCTGGTCGCGCTGTCGGCCACCGTCGCGAACATCGCCGAGATCGCCGACTGGATCAGCCTCGTCCACCGCCCCATCGTGCCCGTCATCCATCCCCACCGGCCGGTGCCCCTCGAGTACCTCGCCGCGGACGCCGCCGGAGAGATTCACCCTCTGGAGGCGGTGAGCGGGTGGGAGCGCGGGGACCGCCGGCGCTGGGTCGCGCGCCGCGTGGCCGACCCCACGCTCGTGATCGAGGAGCTGGAGCAGCGCCACTGGCTCCCCGCGATCTACTTCATCTTCAGCCGGGCGGGGTGCGAGCGGGCGATGGAGAGCTACCAGGCCGAGGGCAAGCCGCTCCTGACACGCCCGCAGCGCGAGGAGGTCGAGGCCGCGATCCAGGAGGCCGTTCAGGAAAGTCCCGCCACGGGCGAGTCGCCCCTGAACCAGACAGTCTTCGAGGCGCTGGGGATGGGGGTGGGGCTCCACCACGCGGGCGTCCTGCCGAGCCTCAAGCGGCTCGTGGAGCTGCTGTTCGAGCGCGGCCTGTGCCGGGTGGTCTTCGCCACCGAGACGATGAGCCTGGGGATTCACATGCCCGCCCGGAGCGTCGTGCTCCAGGGGATGACCAAGCGCACCGACCGGGGGTTTCGGGTCCTCACCCACAACGAGCTGACCCAGATGGCCGGGCGGGCGGGGCGGCGGGGGATCGACCCCGAGGGCAAGTGCGTGATCGCGTTCGACAGCCGCGACAGCCTGGAGGAGGCGCTGCACGCGGTGGAGGGTCCGCCCGAGCCCGTGGAGAGCCAGTTCAAGCTCGGGTATGGCTCGGTGGCCCTCCTGCTGGGCACCGGCCACGATCAGGAGACGATCCGGCGGACGGTGGAATCCTCCTTCGGTCAGTACCAGAATCTGAAACGGATCCGCGGGCTGGAGCGGGAGGTCGCGAGCCTCGCCGCGGCGCTCGCGGAGGCGAAGGGCTTCGAGGCCCCGTGCGGGGAGTTCCCGCGCATCGGCCGCTACCGCCAGCTGCGGGCGGAGGTGGAGGCGCGCCGCCGCGCCTTCGGGCGGGGCGGCGGCCGCAGGGGCGAAGCCGTCGCCGAGGCCGAGCCGGGGCGCCTCATCCTGCTGCGCCGCCGCGGCGGAGGGAGCCTCGGAGCGGTGCTCTCCATCCACAGCGTGCGGGGATCCCGGGTGCTCGTGGACGCACTCCTCCCTCACGGCGCGGTGGTGCGTGTGAAGTCCGGGAACATCAAGAAGGTCTTCTGGGCGACGCCCCCCCTGCCGGTCCCGCGCGACTGGCGGCAGCGCCAGAACGGCCTCCTTGCTCAGCTCCGGGAGCTCTCCCTCCCCGATCTGATCGAGCGCGAACGCGCCCACGGGAGCGAGGCGGAGCTCGCGGCCATCGAGTGCCACCGCTGCCCCTGGGGGGCTCAGCCCCGGTGCGAGGGCGCGTGGAAGGAGCTGGAGAAGGTCGAGATCCGGTTTCGCCAGCGAGACGAGGCGCTCCAGGCGCTGAAGAACGCGTACTGGCAGGAGTTCTGTCGCGTGGTGGAGGTGCTCGAGGAGTTCGGTGCCGTCAAGGCGGGCGCCCTCCTGTCCAAAGGGCGGCTCATCGCCGGGATCCGCCATGACAACGAGCTCCTCGTGACCGAGGTCGTCGAACGGGGCATTCTCGGTAACGTTTCCGTCGCGGAGGCGGCCGCCCTCTGCTCCGCCCTGAGCGAGGAGTCGCGGTCGGGGGAGCAGGCGGCGTGGCGCGTCTTCCTGAGGAAGCGCCCGGCCCTCGGGAAGCGGTTCCGTCAGATGGAAGCCGCCGCGGAGACGGTGTGGCAGGCTCAGCGCGCCCGCCACCTGGCGCTGCCGGCGGCCGTGCATCCCGGGTTCATGCCGGCGGTCTTCCGGTGGGCCTCCGGGGATGACGACTGGGCGGGTATCGTGGAGGAATCCTTCGGCGGCCACGAGGGGGATCTGATCCGGGCCATGCGCCGGCTGATCGACCTCCTGCGGCAACTTGCCGAGGCTCCCGAGGTTGAGACCCCGCTGGCCACGCTGCTCGGCCAGGCGGCGCGGCTCATCGACCGCGGGATCGTGCTCGAGTCGGCCCTCATCTGAGAGGCGGTGCGACGATGCGAAGCTTCGGGCTGGCGGTGGGGGCCCTTTTCCTCGGCATCGTCCTGAGCGGCTGCGCCCTCTTCACCGTTGACCAGCGGGCCAGCGAAGGGCCGACGGCCCAGGACGTCTGGAAAGAACGGTTCCAGCTCGCCAACGGCCGGGGCCCCAACTTCTCGGAGACCCAGGGCTTCGAGGAGCAGATGGACGCCCAGGTCCAGGAGTTCCTGAGGAAAAACCCCGAGGTGGGGAATTCCTACCGGGTCACGAACCTGCGGCTCTTCCGCCAGGTGATGGTGGGCATGACGAAGGAGGAGGTCACGCTGCTGCTGGGCAAGCCCCAAGACGTGACCGACGACGCGGCGCGCATGGAGGTGCTGGCCCGGCAGTGGTGGCCGGCGGTGAAACCGAACGCCAAGGAAGCCTGGGTATACCCCGCGGGGTGGACGCTCTACTTCGACGGGAATACGGTAACGGATATGACCCGGTACCATCGCGCCTTCCTCCATCCCTAGCGCTGCTCGGTTCTCGCCACGGCACGCTAGCGGGCCCTTTTGCGGTCGTGGTAGACTGACCTGCCGGTTTCATCCGTTCACGTTTCGAAAGGAGGCATACCCGCATGGTCGAAGAAAAAGTCATCGCCAGCTGGCGCTACAAGAAGGGAGTCCTCGACCCGAAGACGGCGTCGCTCTGCTACCTGGCCGCGAACCTGGCGGCGGGCAACACCCACTGAGCGAAGCGAGACCTGGCAGGTGCCAGGGCCGCCGGCGCCACCGAGGACGAGGTCCGCGAGGCCATCAGCTTCGCCATCCGGGCCAACGCCGCCAAGACCCACGCCGATATCCTGAAAGTCTGGGACGGGGATAGGTAAACCGCCATGGCCGAGATCAACCTGGTCGCCGCGTTCTCCACGGTGCCGTCCGTGGAGGCGGAAGCGATCAAGCAGCTCCTGACCGAGACCATCCAGCAGATCGCCCAGGACGACGGCACGTTCAAGAAAGCCAAGGTCGTCTTCACCGAGTCCGACGAGCGCTGCGGGCTCACCGCCGAGCTGGACGGGATCAAGAAGGAAGGCGTGCCGCTCCAGCTCGACCTTGACGCGCTGGAGGACGCCAAGACCTCTGCCGGCGCCCGGGCGCAACTGAAAGAGTCACTGCGCCTCTACTTCAGGAAGGTCCTCGGACGGTAGGTGGAGATGGCCCCGGCTGACGACGGTGTCCTGCTTTACCTCTACCGGGGCGCGCTCTTCAAGATCGCCGACGGCGTGCAGGTGCCGAAGGCCGGCTCGCTCTTCTTCTGCCGGCACCTCGAGTTCCAGGCGGACGAGCGGGTGCTGGAACTGGGCTGCGGCGCCGGCCTCGCGACCGTGCTCGCCGCGAGGGCGGGGTGCCGTGTGGTGGCCACCGACGTGGTCCCCGAGGCCGTCGAGTGCGCTCGGGAGAACGCCCTCCTGAACGGCGTGGCGGATCGGGTCGAGGTGAGGCTGGGGGACTGCTACGAGCCCGTCGGCGGGATGACCTTCGACCTGATCTGCACCAACCCCCCTCAGATGCCGACGCCGCCCGGGCGCGACAGGGAGGATCCGGTCGCCGCGGCGGACAACGGGGGTGTGGACGGCTGGGAGATCCTGGACCGGGTGATCCAGGGCGCCCCGCATCACCTGGCCTCCGGGGGCCGGCTCCTCTTCACCATCTTCGCCTTCCTCGGCCAGAAGGCCGCGATGTCCAAGCTCGAGGCTGCGGGGCTCGCGCCGCGCATCATCGGCCGCGAGGTCCAGGCCTTTCCGCGGATCGGCTACGAGCGCCTCGACCACATCCGGAGCCTCGATGCGGAGGGCGCGCTCCCGCGGACCGGGCTGCCGAAGACCGTCGAGCGCTTCGTGGTGCAAGGGACCAAGTCCGCGTGAGGGGGCTGATCGTCAACGCCGACGACTTCGGCCTGACGGCCGGCGTGAGTCGGGGCATTCTCGAGGCCCACTGGCGGGGGATCGTCACCAGCACCACGCTGATAGCGAACCCGCGGCTGGACGGGGCCATGCTCGACGGCCTGAAGGCGTCCCGCCTCGGCGTCGGGCTCCATCTGAACCTGACGCTCGGCGAGCCGCTCTCTCCCGCCGAGGAGATTCCCTCGCTGCTCGACGCCGGCGGGAAGTTCGTCCGCGATCCGCTCCGGCAAGCCGCGGAGGCCAAGCCGGAAGAGGTAGAGCTCGAATTGCGCGCCCAGGTGGCCGTGTTCATTCGACTCCTCGGCAGGAAGCCGACCCATCTCGACAGCCACCATCACGTCGGCCGCCATCGTCCGATCCGAGATGTCGTGTTCGCGCTGGCCGAGGAGCTGGGCATCCCGGTTCGATGTCAGGATGAGGAAACGCGCCGGGCGGCCGGCGAGCGCGGGCTCAGAACCCCCGAGCATTTCTTCGGGGAGTCGGGGCCTGAGGCGTACTGGTCGAGCGAGCGGCTCCTGGCTCATCTCGCCGCCTTGCCCGACGGCGTCTCGGAGTTCATGACCCATCCGGGCTACTTCGATCAGGATCTGGCGTACAGCCGCTACGGCCGCCAGCGTGAGGTCGAGCTGCGAGGGCTGACGGATCCAGCGGTGAGCGAGGCCGTCCGGACGCGGGGGATCCACCTCTGCCATTTCGGAGAGTTGGAACCCCCTCACCCTGCCTCTCCCCATGGGGGAGAGGAGAAGAGGTGAACGGAGCGTCGGGTGGGTCGTGAGGCGATCCTGAGCATCGACGTGGGCGGGACGACCACGGCGGCGGGCCTCGTGACGCCGCAAGGGGAGATGCTGGCCTACGCCCAGGCTGCCACGCATTCACAGGGGCCCGGGACTGTATTGGATACCCTCTTCGAGCTGGCCGACGGCCTCGCGGCAACGGCGAAGGCCCAGGGGATCGCGCTGCTCGGCCTCGGTGTGGGCGTGCCCGGCGTCGTGGACGCCGACCGCGGCGTCGTCGGGGAAGACATCAAGAACGTTCCCGAGCTGGCCGGCTGTCCGCTCGCGGAGCGTCTCGCCGCGCGCTACGGCGTCAGCGCGCTCGTGGACAACGACGTGAACCTGCTGGCGCTCGGCCAGTGGCGCTTCGGGGCCGCCCGGGGCTCCCGGTCGCTGGTGCTCCTGGCGCTCGGAACCGGCGTCGGCGGCGGCATCATCCTGGACGGTCACCTCGTCCGCGGGGCGGGAGGCTACGGCGGGGAGCTCGGCTGCATCCCGATCAACTTCGACACCTCCAGGGTGTCGGCCTTCGGCCGGGGCTGGCTCGACAGCTACGTGTCGGGGCGGGAGATCGCCGAGACGGCGCGGCAGCGGTTCCCCGATCTGGGAGACGATATCAGCGCGGCGACGGTGTTCCAGGCCGCACGCGACGGCCACGCGGGCGCCCGAGCGCTGGTGGAGGAGGTCTGCCAGGCGTTGGGGGCGGGGCTGGCCATCATCGTCAACGCGCTAAATCCCGAGGTGGTGCTGGTCACCGGCGGCGTGGCCGAATCGCTCATCCCGATGGAGGGAACGGTCCTCCGATGGGTGTCGGAGTACGCTTTCAGGCGCGCGCTGGTCACGACCCGGATCCAGTTCCTGTCGCTGGATAAGCGGGCGACCGTCGTGGGCGGCGCCGCCCTCTACCTGTACGAAACCGGAGGCAAAACATGAAGGCCATCGCGTTTCGCGGCGTCTACGATGTCCGCGTCGAGTCCATTGCCGACCCCGGAATCGTCGAGCCCACCGACGCCGTGGTGCGCATCACCACCAGCGCGGTGTGCGGGTCGGACCTCCACCAGTACCACGGCCGGGTCCCGGGGATCGAGCCGGGCGCCATTATGGGTCACGAGTTCATGGGCGTGGTGGAGGAGGTCGGCCGCGAAGTCCGGGCGGTCTCGAAGGGGGACCGCGTGGTCGCGCCGTTTTCCATCTCGTGCGGCCGCTGCGAGTGGTGCCGCCGAGGGCTGCCGACCCAGTGCTCCACCACCGGCCGCGCGGTGTTCGGGGGGCGGTTCGGGAAGCAGTATCCCGGCGCGCAGGCCGAGCGGATCCGCGTCCCTTTCGCGGACTTCATGTGCGAGAAGATTCCCGCCGACCTAACCGACGAGCAGGCGCTCTTCCTCGGCGATATCCTCTCGACGGGCTACGCCTGTGCCGAGAACGGCGGGATCCGACCCGGCGACACCGTGGCGGTCTTCGGCTGCGGCCCCGTCGGGCTCCTGGCCCTCCAGTCGGCGCAGCTCTTCGGGCCGGCGCGGATCTTTGCGGTTGATCGCGTGGACTACCGGTTGAAACTGGCCGAGGAACTGGGCGCAACTCCGGTCAACCTCGACAAAGGGGATCCTGTCGAACAACTGCGGCGCGTCACCGGCGGCAGCGGCCCGGACGTGGTGCTGGAGGCCGTGGGGCACGAGGTCCCCTTCGCCCAGGCCATCCAGGCGGTGCGCGCGGGCGGCACCGTCTCGTCCGTGGGCGTGTACGTGGAGCAATCCATCGGGTTCCCCGCCCGCGAGGCGTTCTTCAAGGACCTCACCCTCAAGATGGGCATCTGCAACGCCCGCAACTACATCGTCCCGCTGATGCCGCTCGTGAAGGTGGGCAAGCTCCAACCCGCGCGCATCATCACCCACACGCTGCCGCTGGCCGACGCCCCCCGAGGCTACAAGATCTTCGACCAGAAGGAGGACCGCGCGATCAAGGTCCTGCTCAAGCCATGATTCGCAGCGTGGTCCGCGTCCGCGACGGCGTCCGCATCCACTACCGTCGCATGGGGCACGGGTCCTGAGAAGAAGACCGAGACCCCCTTCCTCGTGACCGTCCAGCCGACTTAGCGGGGTTTCTTCGGAAGGAGGGGGTCGATCGCCCTGGCGAGGCGGGCCTCGTCCGCGGAGCCGTGGATCCTCGCCATCATCTCGCCCTTGCGGGAGATCACAACCGTGTAGGGCGTGCCCTTGAAGCCGAAGCGGTTGGCGATCTTGAGGGCCGGGTCCAGACCAGTGGGGTAGGTGGCGTCGTGCGCTTTCAGGAACTTGCGGACGTCGGCCTGGGTGTCCTGGACCTGAATCCCGACGAACTCCACCCCCAGCGGCTTGTATGTGCGGTAGGCCCGCTCGAAGCCTGGAGCCTCGCGAACACAGACCTTGCACCACGACGCCTGAAAGCGCACCACCAGGACGCTCTTGCCGAGATACGCGCGCGAATCGAGCGTCTTCTTCCCGTCGAGGAGGCGGAGCGTGAAGGCCGGAGCCGTGGGATGGGCCCAGGCGGAGGGAGACGGCCAGGCGAGAATCAGAGCGAGGAGCGCGATCAGGGCGCGCGGCACGGCGTCAGTATACCCCGATCCGTCTCACCGAGTATAATGTGACGCGTATGCGGGACCTCGAACACGACCTCCGGCGCGTCGTCGAGGGCGAGGTGCGCTTCGACAAGATGACGCGCCTCCTCTACGCCACCGACGCCTCCATGTACCAGATGGAGCCCATCGGCGTCGTGATCCCCCGCCACGCGGGGGACGTGCAGGCGGCGTTCGAGGTCGCCAACCGCCAGAACGTGCCCATCCTTCCCCGCGGCGGCGGCACGTCGCTCAACGGCCAGACGGTCAATCGCGCCATCGTCCTCGACTTCTCGCCCCACATGAACCGGGTGCTCGAGGTGAACGAGGCGGAGGGGTGGGCGCGGGTGGAGCCCGGCCTGGTCCAGGACGAGCTGAACGCCCACGTGAGGCCGCTCGGTCTCCTGTTCGGCCCGGACACTTCCACGTCCAACCGCGCGACGCTGGGGGGAATGATCGGCAACAACTCCGGCGGCGCCCATTCGATCGCCTACGGCCTCACGGTGGAGCACGTGATCGAGCTGATGGGGCTCCTGGCCGACGGCAGCCGGGTGGTTTTCGGGGAGGTGACCCCGGAGGTCTTCCGGCAGAAGATGCAAGCGGCCGGGCTCGAGGGGCAGATCTACCGGGAGGTCGCCCGGATCAAGGAGCAGTACGCCGACGAGATCAGGGCGCGCTACCCGAAGCACTGGCGGCGGGTCTGCGGCTACAACCTGGACGAGCTCCTCAAGGACCGGCCGCTCAACATGGCGCGCCTCGTCGTCGGCTCCGAGGGCACGCTGCTCACGGTGGTCGAGGCGAAGGTGCGCCTGGTGCCGCGGCCGAAGAAGACCGCGCTGGACGTGGTCCACTACCGCGACATCCAGGAGGCCCTCGAGTCGTCCCAGGCCATTCTCGAGACGGGCCCCTACGCCGTCGAGCTGACCGACAAGATGATCCTCGACCTGGCGCGGGGGAACATCGAGCAGTC
>JBBTEL010000183.1:0-2861 GCA_038042325.1 Candidatus Methylomirabilota bacterium | reverse complement strand
GACGTGGGCCACGGCCCCTTCGGCCACTTCTTCGACGACAACTTCCTGGTGGACTTCGACCTCACCCACGAGATGGTCGGCCAGCGCATCATCCGCGAGGAGCTGGGCGACATCGTCCGCGGATTGCGGCGCAGCCCCTCCGGGCGCTTTGATTCCGGCGAGAGCATCGATCCCGACTGGATCTGCTACCTGATGGGGAAAGCCTTCACGCGACCCGAGGCCGGCCACCCCCGGTGGCTCGCCTTCCTGAAGCCGATCCTTTCGGGGATCTACACGGCCGACAACATGGATTACGTCCTCCGCGACGCCTACATGTGCGGCGTCGCCGTGGGCCCCATCGACATCGATCGGATCATCTACTACTCATTCTTCAGCGAGCACGGACTCACGCTCGATCGGGGCGGTCTCCAGGCCTTCATCATGTTCCTCAACGCCCGGTTCTACATGTACACCAACGTGTACTACCACCGGACGACGCGGGGCATCGACCTCCACCTGAAGGAGATCTTCCGCGACACCATGAAGATCGTGTTTCCGTACGACCTCAGGAAGGAGCTCCACCCCTATCTCCATCTGACGGAATGGACGCTCCTGGAAGAGGTGGGGCGCTGGCACGACGCGGAGGAGGTGGAGCGGAAGGCGCTCGGGGCCGAATGGCGCCAGATCCTGGACCGGCGGCTCAAGTGGCGCATGTGCCACGAGAAGGTCCTCGATAAGTACCAGCTGCGACCCGGCGAAGTCTTCATGAAAGCGGAGGAGGTGGAGGCGCGCGTCCGGAAACTCCTGCCAGATCCTCTTCGGACGTTCCCCTTCAAGGTTGACATGGCGTTTCAGGATCCTCGTCCGCTGAACCCTCTCAACATGGGGGACCGGCAGATCTACGTGTACGATGCGGCGAGGCGCCACGTGTCGGCGGAGCCGCTCACCGATCTCTTGAAATACCTTCCGGGCAAAGTGGCCCAGTGCCGGATTTTCGCGGCGACCCACGAGCACGACCAGCTCTTGGCCCAGGCCCTGGAGCAGGCCTTGGGCGAGGACGCGCCGGCCATCCCCACCAACGTCTGAGCGGCTGACGGGCCATCAGCCGCGCGGGAGTTTTTTCCATGGCACGCCGTCGGCGCAGCCTAGATCTAGACGGGATCAAGGGCCGGATCGCCGAAGCGCTGGTGGAATCCATTTTCAGGAGAGCCCTGTACCGGATGACGCGGTTTGGGAAGGAGAGCGACCTGAGGGGAATACTCAAACTCGGAAAGGATGAGGATTTTGCCCCGGATTTTTTTGCCCTGAAGGAGAATCTGGCTCTTCGCGAAGCGCCCGGCGTGTACCAGACGTTCATGATCGAGGTGAAGTACCGGGCGGACCTGCCGCGCTACCTGGCGCTCCAGGAGCGTGGTGGGGCGAAAAGCCTGCTTGCGAAGAGCAAAGCGAAGTGGCCAAACCTTTACGTGATCTTCGTCACCGATCGACCCGGGGAGGGTCGGTCGTGCTTCCAGGCGCTCGAGCTGAGATCGTACGAGCCGGGCGGGCCGGTGAAGACGGAGCCGCTCTACGAAATGCCGGCGCTGGAGATTTATCCGAACAACGTGATAGAGCATGAGGAGTTGGTGAGACAGCTGTTTGGCCTCCTCGCGTCCCTTTCGGCGCCCTCACGCTGACGATCCGCGTCCTTTCTTGGGTCGGTCCAGCCCTTTGACGATTTGGGACCGGATCAGCCGGGGCAGCATCATGTGGTGATGGGGGCAGATGGACTGCGGATTCTGATAGGCGGAGCCGGCGAAGGCGACCATGTAGCGGCGGAGCTCCTCGAAGCGCACGACCTCGTCCACGAAGCCGCGCCTGGCGCAGTAGATCGGCCGGGACTGCTCCCGGTACTGCGCGGCCAGCGCGTTCATCTGGTCGATCACCGGCTTCAACGGGCGGCCGGCCTCCTTCTCCTTGACGAGCCGCCGGGAGAACGAGGCGACCGCGGCCGTTTCCCCGTGCATGACGTAGATCTCGGTGGTGGGCGTGCCGAGCGTGAACGCGTTGTGGTTGTTGGCGGTGGGGCCACCCATGATGTAGTGCGCGGCGGCCGTGCCTTTCCGGAGCACCACGAGCATCATCGGCAGATCGGTCTGCTCGATGGAGTAGATCAGTGATTGGCCCAGGCCGAGCAGCTCGGCCTTCTCGGCGGTGTCCCCGACGTCGATCCCAGTCGTGTCCTGAAACCAGATGATCGGTACCCGATCCCGCCCGCAGTGGGTCACGAACTCGCTCATCTTGATCAGGCCCTGCCGATAGAGCTTGCCCCCGATGCCGATGTAGTCGGTGGTGTACTCCGGATAGTTGGTCCCCAGAAGGCCCTGCCGGTTGCCGATCACCCCGACCAGGAACCCGTCGACCTTGACGAGACCGGTGTACACCTCCGGGCCGAAGCCCGGTCGGAACTCCAGGTGCTCGCTTCCATCCACCAGGCGGGCCAGCGCGTCTTCGATGCTGTAGACGGCCTTCGGGTTGAGGGGGACGATCGAGGCGAGGTCCGAGAGCGGATACTTCGGCTCGGCGGGCGCGGCGACCCGGAAGAACTTCGGGTGATACGCCGGGATCTGGGCCATGCACTCCTTGAGCGCATCGAGAACCTCGGTCTCCTTCTCGAACACGGCCCCGAAGAAGCCGGTGGAGTCGTAGTGAATGTGGGCGCTCCCCGGGGGAACTTCCTTGAAACGGCGTGCGGCCTCGATGATCTGCTCCGCCCCGGATTCGTCGAACGAGCCCTTGGGGCTCATGCCGCTGACGATCCCTCCGCCCCCGACGGCCATGTTGGCGTTCTTGTGGGCGAACAGGATCGTCGGGCTGATGCTCTGATAGCCCCCGCCGGCCGG
>JBBTEL010000182.1:0-1489 GCA_038042325.1 Candidatus Methylomirabilota bacterium | reverse complement strand
GACTACGCCTTCGGCCACGACCTCTTCCGCGTCTCCTCCCGCTTCCTGACGGAGAACGGCGGCACGGTGATGGCCAACGACATGGTGCCCACCAACACCCCGGATTACAGCGCCTACATCCTCAAGATCCGACAGGCCAAGCCCGACTTCGTCTACATCAACCTGGCCGGCACGGATCAGACCAGCTTTCTCAAGCAGTACAAGGAGTTCAACCTGTCCTTCCCGCTGGCGGGCGGCGTGATGGATACGGTGCCGTTCTGGGCGGCCGGCATCGACGCGCTGTCGGGCCACTGGCAGAGCCTCTGGTACCACGGCCTCACCATGCCGGCTGCGCAGGCCTTCACCAAGCGTTTCAGCGACAAGTACGGCAAGCCCCCCGATAACCAGGCCTGGGGCGACTATGTCGGCGTGAAGATCCTGCTCCAGGCCATGGCGGAGACAAAGAGCAGCGAGGGCGCCAAGTGGGTCGCCTACTTCGAGAAGGGCGCCACCTTCGACATCCTGAAGGGGCGCAAGGGCAGCTTCCGCGAGTGGGACCACCAGCTGCTGCAGGAGATGTATGTGGTCCGGGTCAAGGACAAGAAGGACGCCAAGGACAAGTGGGATATCTTCGAGCTGGTCCAGCCGGCGCCGGCTGCGAGCGAGTCCCTCGAGCTGATCCAGCCCACCAGGCAGGAAAACCCCTGCACGATGGCGTGAGCCCCGACGGGCGCTCGGTGCACCCGGCCCTCTTCCCCGCGCGGGCGGAGAGGGCCGGCTGAGCGCCCCCCATGCCCCTCTTCGTCATCCTCGAGCACATGGCCAATGGCCTGCTCGTGGGCTCGTACTACATCGTCCTGGCCCTGGGGCTGTCGCTCATCTTCAGCCTGGGCGGCGTCGTCAACCTGGCTCACGGCGCCTTCTACGCGCTCGGGGCCTACCTGGCCTGGGAGGTCCAGCGGCGGCTCGGATTCTTCGGCGCACTGGCGCTCTCGCCGCTCGGGGTGGCCGCGATCGGCGTCGTCATCGAGCGCCTGTTCCTGCGCCGGCTCTACCGCGAGGACCCGGGACTCGCCCTGCTCTTCACCTTCGGCCTGGCAATGGCGGCGGAGCAGAGTCTGCGCCTGGTCTGGGGCGCCACGGGACTGCCATTCGGGATCCCTGAGGCGCTGCGGGGCCAGATCTTCCTCGGCGACTTCATCTACTCGCGCTATCGCTTGGCGGTGCTGGCCGTCTCGGCGGTGGCCGTGCTCGGCTGCTGGCTTCTGCTCAACAAGACCTCGTTCGGGCTGGTGGTACGCGCCGGCACCCGCGACCCGGAGATGGTGCGCGCCCTTGGGATCGCCCTGAGCCCGGTGCTGACGGCCATCTTCGCCCTCGGCGTCGGCCTGGCAGGCCTGGCCGGGGTGATGTCGGCGCCGCTGGCCGGGGTGCAGCCGGCCATGGGCACGGAGATTCTCACCGCCGCCTTCGTCATCGTGGTCATCGGCGGGCTCGGCAGCTTCTGGGG
>JBBTEL010000181.1:6007-9006 GCA_038042325.1 Candidatus Methylomirabilota bacterium | reverse complement strand
CTAGTTCGATGGAGACGGAGGCGCTGGCCCAGGCCCTCCGCTCCCTCGCCGAGTCCCTCCGCTTCTACCAGGCCATGGGCGTGAAAGATCTGCCGCTCACCCGTGACTACTTTCCCACTCCGGACGAGGCACTCGCCCGCCAGGAGCAAAGCCTCCAGGGGTGCCCGCGGTGCAAGCTCTCCCAGGGGCGCACGACGATCGTCTTCGGCTCGGGCAACCCCCGGGCCGAGCTCGTATGCATCGGCGAGGCGCCGGGCGCCGATGAGGACGCGCAGGGCAAGCCCTTCGTCGGCCGCGCCGGGCAGCTCCTCACCAAGATGCTGGAATCGATCGGATTCGACCGCGAGCGCGACTGCTATATCGGCAATATCGTCAAGTGCAGACCACCTCAAAATCGCAATCCCGAGCCCGACGAGGTCGCCGCGTGTGAGCCGTTCCTCCTGGCCCAGCTGGGCACGATCCAGCCGAAGGTGATCCTGGCGCTGGGGGCCTTCGCCGCCCAGACGCTCCTCAGGACCAAGGAGCCCATCGGCAAGCTCAGGGGGCGCGTCTTTCCCCTCTACACGACGGTTCTGATCCCGACGTTTCACCCCGCGTTCCTCCTCCGCAATCCCGGCCAGGAGTTCAAACGACAGGCCTGGGAGGACCTGAAGCTGGCCCGGCAGGAGTACGACCGCCTCCGCTCCCGATGATTGTTGACGTCGTCTTCGATCTCCCCGTCCCCCATCCGTTCTCCTATCGCGTGCCTGCCGGCCTGAGCATAAGCGCGGGCCAGAGAGTCAGAGCCCCACTCGGCACCCAGGCGCGCATCGGGTTAGTGGTGGCCACGCGTGATGGAAACGAAGAAGGGCTCAAGCCGCTCGCCGGGGTGGCCGAATCGGGCCCGATCCTCTCCCGGTCCCAGCTGGAGCTCGCGCGCTGGCTCGCCGGAGAGAGCCTGTCGAGCTGGGGGTCCACCGTGGCGGCCCTCCTCCCTCCTGCCCCGCGGAGCGCGACGGAAACCATGCCGCCGCCTCCCGAGTGGGAGCCGGGCGGGGGCGAGCGCCCGTTTCTGCTGACCGGCGGCGACCGGGAGCAGCGTCTGCTCGCCCGACTCGCTGAGGAAGCCGAGAGCCGAGGACTTCTCGTCGTGGCGCCGGAGATCGACGCGGCTGCGGCGTGGGCCGATCGGCTGAGCGCCGCGCTCAGGGCCCCGGTCCTGAGGCTGGACAGCGGGATGACCGAGGGCGAGCGCTGGGAGGCGTGGATGAGGCTCGCGCGCGGCGCCGTCAGGATCGGAGTCGGAACCCGCTCGGCGCTCCTGGCGCCCGTGGCCGCTCCCGCGACGCTCGTGCTCCTGGACGAGAACGATCCGGCCCACAAGCCGCCCGGTCCTCCCCGCATCCATTCGCGGGACGTCCTGCTGGAGCGCGCCAGGCGCGAGGGGAGCCGCCTCTACCTGACCGCCGCCACGCCGAGCGCGGAGAGCTGGTGGCGAGCCGACGAGGGCCAGCTCCAGCGCCTCCCGGAAGGGCCGTCGCCCTGGCCCCGCGTGTCGGTCGTGGACGTGAGGGGAACGCTCAGGCCCCAGCCGCTCTCTCCCCTCCTTCGCGGGGCCATGAAGGAAACGCTCGCGGCCAACGGCAGGGTTCTTCTTCTCGTAACCCGCATCGGCTCGGCGATGGCGTGTAACGAGTGCGGCTTTCTCGTCCGGTGCCCGGAGTGCGGGATCGCCATGGCCTTCTCCCGCACGCGGCGGGAGCTGGCGTGCCGCCTCTGCCGCCGCGCCGATTCCGCACCCGACACCTGCCCGCACTGCCGCGGCCGCCAGCTGGCGCCGTTCGGCTGGGGGACCGAGCGCGTCGAGCAGGCGGTCAGGGCCGAGTTCCGGCGCTACCGCATCGTGCGCGACGACGCCGAAGCGGGGCGGGGCCGCGCCCGGGCGGCGAGCGACAGCGGCGCGCAGGTGGTCGTCGGGACCCGCGCGGCGCTCAAGGCGTTCGTCCCTCGCGGGCCCTCGCTGATCGGGTTCATCTCCCCCGACCCCGTACTCAGACTGCCGGACTTCAGAGCCGGCGAGCGCGCGTTTTCCCTCCTTTGGGCGGCGGCTGAAAAGGTCGCCGGCGGCGGCAGGATCGTCATCCAGACCCAGCATCCCACCCATTATGCGGTCCGGGCGGCGGCCGATCAGGATCCGGCCGGGTTCTACAAGCACGAGCTCGGCTTCAGATCGGAGCTCGGATATCCGCCGTTCCGCCGTCTCTGCCTGCTGACGATCAGGAGCCGCACGGAGGGGGTGGCGAAGCGCCTCGCCCACGAGCTGGAGCAGGAGCTGAGCGCGCTCGGCGGATTGACCCTCTATCCGCCCGCGCCGCTCGGCCGCTCGCCCCGGGCGCCCCGCTGGCAGATCGTCCTGAAGGGCGGCGACGACCTCCCCGCCCGCCTCTCCCCCCTGCTCGGGCCGTCCCGGGAACGCCGGAGCGACGGTCGCGGTATCATAGAGGTCGAAATGGACCCGGTGGATCCATGATCCTGAAAGTCAGGAAGTACGGCGATCCGATCCTGAGACGAAAGGCGGACCCGATCCCGGCCGTCACGCCCGAGATCAAGGGCCTCATCGCCGACATGATCGAGACCATGTACGACCAGGTCGGCATCGGCTTCGCCGCCCCCCAGGTCGGCATCCCGCTCCGGCTGATCCTCGTGGACGACAACAAGGGCGGCGGGACGCGGCCGCTCATCAACCCGGCCATCACCGGGCGGCGCGGCAGCGTCGAAGGCGAGGAAGGATGCCTCTCGATCCCGGGAATCTTCGCCCCCGTCGTACGGGCCGAGTGGATCCGCATCTCGGCGCTCGACGGCGATGGCTCGCCGCTGGACTTTGAGGCCAGCGGGCTCCTGGCGCGGGTGATCCAGCACGAGATCGACCACCTCGACGGAATCCTCTTCATCGACCGGCTGGACAAGGTCACACGCGACCGCATCAAGCGAAAGATCAAGAAGGAAGGGCTTCCGGACGA
>JBBTEL010000181.1:0-5907 GCA_038042325.1 Candidatus Methylomirabilota bacterium | reverse complement strand
GAGTTTGCCCTTCCGACGCTCGAGGGGCTCCTCGACCATCACCAGGTCGTGGCGGTGGTGACCCAACCCGACCGCCCCGCGGGCCGGGGCCAGCGCGTCATGGCCTCGCCGGTGAAGCGGCGCGCCGAGGCGGCGGGGCTGCCCATCCTCCAGCCCGCGCGGCTCCGCGATCCCGAGTGGCCCGACCGCCTCCGCGTCCTCGGCGCCGAGGTTGCCGTCGTCGTGGCCTTCGGGCAGATCTTGCCCAAAGCCGTGCTCGACGTCCCGCCCCGCGGCTCGATCAACGTCCACGCCTCGCTCCTGCCGCGCTACCGCGGCGCCGCGCCTATCGCGTGGGCGCTGATCCGCGGCGAGACCGAAACCGGCATCACGACGTTCCGCATGGACGAGGGGATGGACACCGGCCCGATCCTCCTCCAGGAGGCGACGCCCATCGAGCCCAACGAGACGGCGGGAGAGCTGGCGGCGCGGCTTAGGCACCTGGGGGCCGCGCGCTTGCTGAAAACGCTGGAGAGCCTCGACGCGCTCACGCCCACGCCCCAGCGCCACGAACTGGCGACGCTCGCCCCCCGGCTCAAGAAGGAGGACGGCATCCTTCACTGGACCGAGCCCGCCCGGGCCCTCGTCAATCGGATCCGCGGCTGCAACCCGTGGCCGGGCGCGACGGCCGAGAGCCCGCGCGGGAGGATCTTCATCTGGCGGGCCACGGCCCTGGATGAGCCCTTCACCGCAGAACCCGGCGAGATCGTGAGAGCCGCGACCGGGGCGCTCGCCATCGCGACCGGCGCCGGCCTGCTGCTACCGCGCGAGGTCCAGCCGGAGAACCGCCGGATCATGGCGTGGAACGCCTTCCTCGCCGGCGCCCGGATGGGCCCCGGTGCTCGGCTCGGCACCCGGACCGCATGAGCCTCGTTTCTCCCGCCCGCGTCGAAGCCCTCAGGATCCTCTGCCGGGTCGAAGAGGACCAGGCCTTCGCCGACCTCGCCCTCGAAGCGGCGCTCGAGCGGGCGAAGCTTCCGGCGCGCGACAGGGCGCTCACAACCGAGATCGTGTACGGGACGCTCCGCTGGCAGCGGCGGCTGGACTGGATTCTCGCCCCGCACTCCCGACGGCGGCTCGACCGCCTCGACCCCTGGGTGAGGAATCTCCTTCGCCTCACGGCCTACCAGCTCCAGTTCCTCTCCAAGGTGCCCGCCTATGCGGCGGTCAACGACGCCGTGGCGCTGGCCAAGCGGCGGGCCCACGGTGAGGCCGCCCCGTTCATCAACGCCGTGCTCCGCTCTCTCACCCGGAGCGGCGGGAACCTCCCGCCCTTCCCCGAGGACCCCGGGGAAGCCGCCGGGACGCGCCTGGCATTTCCGTCCTGGCTGGCCCGTCGCTGGGCCAGCCGCCTCGGCCTGGACGAAGCGGAACGGCTGATGACGGCGCTCGACGAGCGGCCTGAGGTCACCATTCGGGCAAACTTGCTCAAATGCACTCGGGCCCAACTCGCCCAGCGGCTCGTCAAGGAAGAGGAGGTGGCGTGCTCGGCCACAACCTTCGCCCCCGAGGGGCTGGCGCTTGAGCAGCCCGGGCCGGCCTTCAGGTTCAAGGCCTTCACGGAGGGCTGGTTCACCGTCCAGGACGAGGCTTCCATCCTGGTCGGCCATCTTCTTGCGCCAAAGCTGGGAGAGACCGTCGCCGACGTCTGCGCTGCGCCGGGAACCAAGACCACTCACCTGGCCGCCCTCATGCAGAATTCAGGGAAGGTTGTCGCCATGGATCCCAACGCCGCACGGCTGAAGCTCGTGGCTCAGTCGGCGAGGCGGCTGGGAATCACAATCGTGGAATGCCACGGAGGGAGCGCCGAAGCCCTGGCGCCCAGGTTCAAGGACCGCTTCGACCGGGTGCTGGTGGACGCCCCCTGTTCGAACCTCGGCGTCCTCCGGCGGAACCCCGACGTCAAGTGGCGCCGCACCGAGGCCGACCTCCCCAGACTCGCCCTGCGGCAGCGAGCGATCCTCGACGCCGCCGCCTCGATGTGCCGGCCGGGAGGTACCCTCGTCTACGCCACCTGCTCGCTCGAGCCTGAGGAGAACGAGGAGATCGTTCTCCCCTTCCTCGAAGCCCACCCAGAGTGGCGGCTGGACCCGCCGGCGGAGGCTGAGTTTCCGATTCCGTTTGAGCCGCCCGGCGTGCTACGCTGCCTCCCGCACAAGCACGGCACCGACGGCTTCACCGCGTTCAGATTGAAAAGGGGCAACGGAAGGTGATTGCTGCGCCGGACGGGCACCAGCGGAGACCGGGCATGGGAAGCAACGAGACGCGAATGATCAAGATTGCCCCGTCCATTCTGTCGGCGGATTTCGCGGCGCTGGGGGAAGCCATCGCGCGCGTGGAGGCCGCCGGCGCGGACTGGCTCCACGTGGACGTGATGGACGGCCACTTCGTGCCGAACCTCACCATCGGGCCGCCCGTGGTCGAGGCGATCCGCAAGCGCACGCGGCTGCCGCTGGATGTCCACCTGATGATCGAGGCTCCTGAGCGCTTGCTTCCGGCCTTTGTGTCGGCTGGGGCCAATCTGTTGACGGTCCACGCCGAGGCGTGCCCCCACCTGGACCGCACCCTGCACCAGATCCGCGAGCTCGGCGCGAAGGCCGGTGTGGCGCTGAATCCCTCGACGCCGCCCGCCGTCCTCGAGTACGTCCTCGACAGCCTGGACCTGGTCCTCGTGATGTCGGTCAACCCCGGCTTCGGCGGCCAGGCCTTCATCCCGACGAGCTACGCCAAGGTCCGCCAGGTGCGCACCCTCCTCGGGAAGCGGCCCGCCGAGGTCTCCGTGGACGGCGGGGTCAAGCTGGAGCACGCCGCCCCCCTGGTGACCCACGGCGCGTCCGTGCTCGTGGTGGGGTCGCTGATCTTCGGGGCTGCCGACCCTGGAACCGCCGTCAAGCAGCTCCGCGATGCCGCGGAAGTATCGAAATCGCCTTGACTTTTTGCTCTCCCTCCCGTAACATCTAGTTTTCCGATCCAAGCCCGAAGGCGTTCGGAATATGTTCGACACTCTTACCCAGCGTCTGACCGCGATCTTCGACCGGCTCAGGGGTTACGGCCGGCTGACGGAGGAGAATATCCAGGAGGCGCTCCGCGAGGTGCGCGTGGCGCTCCTCGAGGCCGACGTCAACTTCAAGGTCGTCAAGGCGTTTGTCGAGCGCGTCCACGCCAAGGCCGTGGGCCAGGACGTCCTCCAGTCGCTCACCCCGGGGCAGCAGGTCGTCAAGGTCGTCCACGACGAGCTGATGGAGCTGCTCGGCGGGAGCGGTCACCGGCTGGCGATGGCGCCCCATCCGCCAACGGTGATCATGCTGATGGGGCTTCAGGGATCGGGCAAGACCACCTCGGCGGCCAAGCTGGCGCGCCATTTCCAGCGGCAGGGGCAGCACCCGCTCCTCGCCGCGGCCGACGTGTACCGGCCGGCTGCGGTGGAGCAACTTCAAACACTCGGAGCCCAGCTCCAGATCCCCGTCGTCGGCAACGCGGGGCAGAAGCCGCTCGAGATCTGCCAGGAGGCCCTCCGGACCGCAGCGGACCGCGGGCTCTCCCCCGTCATCCTCGATACCGCGGGGCGCCTGCACATCGACGAGCCGATGCTCGAAGAGCTGAGGATGCTCAAGCGCGAGGTGCACCCACACCACGTCCTCCTCGTCGCGGATGCCATGACCGGCCAGGACGCGGTGACCATGGCCGAGCGCTTCAACAGCGCGGTGGGCATCGACGCCGTCATCATGACGAAGCTGGACGGCGACGCGCGCGGCGGGGCGGCGCTCTCCATCCGCCAGGTCATCGGCCGCCCCATTGCCTTCGTGGGAACGGGGGAGAAGCCGGACGCCCTCGAGCCCTTCCATCCGGACCGCATGGCGTCCCGGATCCTCGGGATGGGGGACGTCGTCTCGCTCGTGGAAAAGGCGCAGGCCGGCGTGGACCAGGCGAAGGCCGAGGAGCTGGCCAGGAAGATCCGCGAGGAGAGCTTCACCCTGGAGGACTTCGCCGACCAGCTGAAACAGCTCCGCTCCATGGGGCCGCTGGGGGAGCTGATGCAGATGATCCCGTTCTTCAAGGGCGCCAAAGGAGTGCCGACCGAGCTCAAGGGCGAGGAAGGCGAGCTGAGGCGCTACGAAGCGATCATCGGCTCCATGACGCCCCAGGAGCGGGTCGAGCCCCAGATTATCAACGGCAGCCGCCGGAGCCGCATCGCGCGGGGCAGCGGCACGAGCGTGCAGGACGTCAACCGCCTGCTCAAGCAGTACGCGCAGCTGAAGAAGATGATGCGCGGGCTGAAGCAGCTGGAGGGACGAGCGGGGAAACTGAAGGGACTTCCATTTCAGATGCCAGGGAGGTGACAGAGTGGCTGTTCACATCAGGCTGAGACGCGAAGGAAAGACGAAGAAGCCCGCGTACCGTGTCGTGGTGGCGGACTCCCGGGCGCCGCGGGATGGCCGGTTCATCGAGGCCATCGGCTACTACAACCCGCTGACGAGCCCGCCCATGCTGAAGATCGACGGAGAGAAGGTTTCGGCATGGATCAAGAAGGGCGCCCAGCCCTCCAACACGGTCCGCGTGCTCCTCGCGAGAGCGGGAATCGCCAAGAGCTGATCTCGTGGGACCGCTCATCGCCCTGGCGGAGATCGTCAGGCCCCACGGCCTGCGCGGGGAGGTCAAAGCCCTCCTCCTCACCGATGGCCCGGGGCAGCTCGCAGAGTTGGGGGAGTGCTATCTCTGGGATGCGGCCAGCGACGCGCGGTCCCGGTCCCGGGTCGAGCAGTGCCGGGTACAGGGGAGGGCGGTGATCCTGGCGCTCGAAGGAATCGACTCCATCGCCGACGCCCAGCAGGCGGTCGGGCGGCTGGTCGCCGTCCCCGAGGAGGCGCTCGCCCCTCTCCCCCGAGGAACGTTCTACGCCTCGGCGCTGGTGGGGGCCAGCGTCGTCACCGAGGATGGGGTCCTGGTGGGAGAGTTCGTCGGCCTGGAAGCGGCGCCCGGCCAGGACCTCTGGGTGGTAAGAGCAGGTGGTCGAGAGCACCTCATCCCGGCGGTGGCCGAGATCGTTCGCGAGGTGAATGTGGCGGCCCGGAGGATCACGATCCGCCCGCCCGAGGGACTCTTGGAGTTGGCAACGAAATGAGGATTGATATCGTCACGCTCTTTCCCGGCATCTTCGCCGGCCCGCTCCAGGAGTCCATCCTCGGGCGCGCGCGGACCAAGGGGCTCGTGGAGATCGGCGTGATCAACCTGAGGGACTCGGCGGAGGGGCGCCACCGCGTCACCGACGATTATCCCTTCGGCGGCGGCGGGGGCATGGTGCTCAAGCCCGAGCCCCTCTTTGCCTGTGTCGAGGCGCTCCGCAGGCCCGGCTCCCGGGTGATCCTGCTCGATCCCCAGGGACGCCGCTTCAGCCAGGACGTGGCGCGCGAGCTGGCGCAGGTGGAGCACCTCATTCTCCTCTGCGGGCGTTACGAGGGCGTGGATGAGCGCGTGCGCGAGCACCTGGCCGACGACGAGATTTCGATCGGCGATTACGTCCTGACCGGCGGCGAGCTGCCCGCCCTGGTGGTGACCGACGCGGTCGTGCGGCTGCTGCCCGGCGCCCTCGGCGACGAGGAGGCCCCGGGCAAGGACTCTTTCGGCGCGGGGCTCCTGGAGGGGCCGCACTACACGCGCCCCGAGGAATTCCGGGGCTGGCGCGTCCCCGAAGCGCTGCTCTCGGGGGACCACGCGCGGATCGCCCGCTGGCGCCGCGCCCAGGCCCTCTGGCGGACCTGGCGGCGCCGACCCGATCTCCTCGAAACGGCCGACCTCAGCCCGGAGGAGCAGAAGCTGATCGAAGAGTTCAAGCACGGCAAGAAACCAGAGGCATAATCCCCCTCACCC
>JBBTEL010000180.1:0-2942 GCA_038042325.1 Candidatus Methylomirabilota bacterium | reverse complement strand
CGGCGGCCTTCGTCCCCGTCGCGACCGTCTCCTTGTACTCGTAGCCGGGCTCGCGGAGGTGGACGTGGATGTCGATGAAGCCGGGGCAGACGACCTTGTCCGCGGCGTCGATGGTCGGCGTCCCATCGGGGGCCTTGAGCCCCGGGCCGAGGCGAGAGATCTTGCCGTCCTGAATGAGCAGATCCTCCACGGCGTCAACGCCGTTGGCGGGATCGAGGACCCGGCCGCCCTTGATCAGCGCGTTCATACCTACGCTCGGAGGGGGGCTTCGCCCCCCTTCCGATTCCTCCCCTCCCGTTGTCTGAACGCACGCGCGAGCGAAGGCGAGCCACCGCTGCGGGCACCCGCCCCTTGCGGGCGGGTCGTGGCGAAGCCGGCGCTCGAACAAGCGCGGAGCCAAGCACTGAACTTCGCGTCAGTGGATACAGGGTGTCTCATGCCTGGGCCCTGGCGCCGGTGAGGAGGTAGAGGACGGCCATCCTGACCGCGACGCCGTTGGCGACCTGGTCCAGGATCACCGAGTACGGGCCGTCGGCCACCTCCGGCGCCAGCTCGACACCGCGGTTCACGGGCCCCGGGTGCATGATCAGCACGTCCTGCCGGGCCCCGGAGAGGCTTTGGCGGGTGAGCCCCCAGTAGCGCGCGTACTCGCGGAGCGAGGGGATGAGGCCGCCGGTCATCCGCTCCTGCTGGAGCCGGAGCATCATGATCACGTCCACGTCGGCGATGGCCTCCTCGAGCCGGTGGCTGACCTTGACGCCCAGCTCCTGAACGAAGGGCGGGATCAGCGTGGGCGGCCCCGCCACCGTCACCGTCATGCCGAGCTTCTTCATGCCGTGGATGTTGGAGCGCGCGACCCGGCTCCTGGCGATGTCCCCCACGATGGCCACGGAGAGCCCCTCCAGGTGCCCCTTCTTCTCGCGGATCGTCAGGAGGTCCAGGAGCGCCTGGGTGGGATGCTCGTGGGCGCCGTCGCCGGCGTTGACCACCGCGCACCTGAGGGCCCGCGCCAGGAGCTGGGCGGCTCCCGAGGCGCTGTGACGGACGACCACCACATCGGGGCTCATGGCCTCGATGTTCCGGGCCGTGTCGAGAAGGCTCTCCCCCTTGGCCACGCTGGAGCCCGAGGCGCTCCAGTTGATGACATCGGCCGAAAGCCACTTGCCCGCGATCTCGAAGGAGGTCCGCGTGCGGGTGGAGGCCTCGTAGAACAGGTTCACCACCGTCCGCCCCCGGAGGGTGGGGACCTTCTTGATCTCGCGGGCCGCGATCTCCTTCATGGAGGCTGCGGTGTCGAGGATCAGGCCGATCTCCGCGGGCTCCAGCTCCTGGATCGTCAGCAGGTCTTTGCGCGTCCAGCCCATGGCGTCAGCCCTCCGCGGGTTCCTCGATCACCACGCGATCCTCCCCGTCGTGCTCCTTGAGCCGGACGGCCACGACCTCCCGGCGGGAGGTGGGAAGGTTCTTGCCGACGTAGTCGGGGCGAATGGGGAGCTCCCGGTGCCCCCGGTCCACCAGGATGGCGAGCTGGATGGCCCGGGGCCGGCCGAGGTCCATGATGGCGTCCAGCGCGGCGCGGATCGTACGGCCGGTGAAGAGCACGTCGTCCACGAGGATGACGGCCTTGCCGGTCACGTCGAAGGGGATCTCGGTGGCGCGGACCACCGGCTGGGCCGCCTTGAGCCCCAGGTCGTCGCGGTAGAGGGTGATGTCGAGGGCGCCCACGGGAGGTTTCACGCCCTCGATGGTCGTAACCCGGTCGGCCAGGCGCTGGGCCAGGGTCACGCCACGCGTGCGGAGGCCCACGAACGCCAGGTCCGCCGTCCCACCGTTCTTCTCGACGATCTCGTGGGCGATCCGGATCAGCGCCCGCTCCAGCGCGCCCTCGTCGAGGACCTGGGCCTTTTCGCGGGCCTTCATGGGCAAAAAAAAGGCCCCCTCTCGGGGGTGGGGCGGGACGCGTGGGATGCCTTCGGGCTGTCCATGTCCTCTCCTTGTGGACCTCGCCGGGTCCACTTAAAGGAGTTATCGACGTCACAATACACTAGGCGGTGCGAAACGTCAAGTCGATCCGATTCCCCCTCACCCTACCTCTCCCCCAGAGGGGGCGAGGAGAAGAGGATCCCACACCCTTCCTCTCCCCTCTGGGGAGAGGATTCAGGTGAGGGGCGTCTATTTGGGGGGGGTGATGCGGTAGGTCTTCAGCTTGCGGTAGAGGTGGCTCCGCTCGATCCCCAGCCGCTCGGAGGTGCGCGTCATGTTCCAATCCTGAGCGCGGAGCTCGGCCAGGATGTAGGCCCGCTCGAAGGCCTCGCGCGCCTCCTTGAGCGTGCGCTCCTTGATCTGGTCCCCCGGAAGCCCCGCCTCCTTGGGGCGGACCGGCGGCGGGAGGTCCTCGGGCCTGATCACCTCCCGGGGCGTCATGATGACCAGGCGCTCGACCAGGTTCCGCAGCTCCCGGACGTTCCCCGGCCAGTCGTAGACCAGGAAGTAGGCGAGCGCCTCCACGGAGACGGTCTTGGGGCGCTTGCCGTTCTCCAGCGAGAAGACGCGGATGAAGTGCTCGACCAGCAGCGGGATGTCCTCCTTCCGCTGGCGGAGCGGGGGCACCTCGACGGGGATGACGTTGAGCCGATAGAAGAGATCGTCGCGAAAGCGGCCGCCGGCGATCAGGTCCGAGAGGTTCTGGTTGGACGCGGTGAGGACGCGGACATCGGTCTTGATCTGCTCCGTGCCGCCGACGCGCTCGAAGGCCTGCTCCTCCAGGACCCGGAGGACCTTGGCCTGGGTCTTCAGGCTCATGTCGCCGACCTCGTCGAGGAAGAGCGTGCCACCGTTGCCCAGCTCGAACTTGCCCTTGCGGCGGCCGACGGCCCCGGTGAAGGCACCCTTCTCGTGGCCGAAGAGCTCGGACTCGATCAGCTCCTCCGGGATCGCCGCGC
>JBBTEL010000179.1:14909-18541 GCA_038042325.1 Candidatus Methylomirabilota bacterium | reverse complement strand
CTACAGCAGGACGAGGTTGTCGCGGTGAATCACCTCGTCGAAGCTCTTGTAGCCGAGCCGCTCCTCGAGGTCCTTCGTCTTGGCGCCCTGGATCTTCCTGAGCTCCGCCGCATCGTAGTTGGTCAGACCGCGCGCGAACTCCTTCCCGTCTGCAGCGCTCAGCGACACGACCTCGCCGGCGTGGAACTCCCCCTCCACCTCCACGACGCCCGAAGGGAGCAGGCTCTTCCCCCGCTCGACCAGGGCACTCCGCGCCCCCGCGTCCACGGTCAGCCGCCCCTGCGGCGGCACGGCGAAGGCGATCCAGCGCTTGCGGCCCGCAAGCCGGTCGCCGCGAGGGACAAAGTAGGTGCCCAGCGGCTCGCCCCGCAACACGCGGCGCAGGGTCCCGGGCACGCGGCCGCTGGCGATCACCATCGGAATCCCCGACGACGTCACCTTGCGCGCCGCCTCCAGCTTGGTGCTCATCCCGCCCACCGAGACCTGCCCGTCGGCATCCCAGACGAGGCGCTCGATCTCCTCCGTCACCGCGTCCACGGTGTCCAGGCGCCGCGCCTCCGGATCCACGCGCGGGTCCCCCGTGTAGAGCCCGTCCACGTCGGTCAGGATCACCAGGAGGTCGGCGTCGACGAGGTGCGCGACCAGGGCCGCCAGGTTGTCGTTGTCGCCCACCTTGATCTCTTCCACCGCCACGGTGTCGTTCTCGTTGACGACGGGCACGACGCGGAACCGGAGCAGGACCTGGAGGGTGTTGCGAGCGTTCAGATACCGGGGCCGCGCGCTGATGTCCTCCTGGGTGAGGAGCACCTGGGCCACCCGGATCCCGTGCCGCGCGAACGCCTGCTCGTAGTGCCACATGAGGGCCGACTGGCCCACCGCGGCGGCCGCCTGCTTTTCGGGGATCGAGCGTGGGCGCTGGGTCAGGCCGAGGCGGGCCATGCCCGACGCGATGGCGCCGGACGAGACCACCACGACCTCCCGGCCGGCCTTGGCGAGCGCCGCCAGCTCATCGGCCAGCGCGCCGATCCGGTCGGGCAGGAGGCCCTGCCCGGGGGCAGAGATCAGGCCGCTGCCTACCTTCACCACCAGGCGCTTGACCTTCGGCAGCGCCCGCCGCGCGGGAGCCTCTCTCAGCTGGCGGCTCTGACTCATCGTTCCTGCTCCAGACGGCCGGCCGCATCCCGCATCAGTTCTACCAGCCCCTCCCCCGCCACCGCGGAGACCGCAAAGAACGGCAGCCCCTTCGCCCGCGCCAGCTCCTCCACCTGACGGCGGCGCGCCTCGGTCCCCGGCAGATCGGTCTTGTTGGCCACGAGCACCTGGGGGCGGTGGGCGAGCTCGGGGGAAAACGCGCCGAGCTCCCGGAGGATCGCCTGGAAATCCTCCACCGGGTCGCGCCCGGTGCCGGGATCGAGATCGATCAGGTGAATGAGGAGGCGGGTCCGCTCCGTGTGCTTGAGGAAGCGGATGCCGAGGCCTTTGCCCTCGGCGGCGCCGGGGATCAGGCCGGGCAGATCGGCGATCACGAACGAGCGCCCCTCGGCCACCCGGACCAGTCCCAGCGTGGGCACGAGGGTGGTGAAGGGGTAATCGGCGATCTTGGGGGTCGCCGCCGAGACGCGGGAGACCAGCGTGGACTTGCCCGCGTTGGGGAACCCGACGACGCCGACGTCAGCCAGGAGCTTGAGCTCCAGGTGGAGCCACCGCTCCTCGCCGGGGCGGCCCAGGTCCGCACGGCGCGGCGCGCGGTTCGTCGCGCTCGCGAATCGGGCATTGCCGCGGCCGCCGCGCGCGCCCCGGGCCACCAGGAGCCGCTCGCCGTCGGCGAGCAGCTCCCCCAGGCGCTCCCCGCTCGCCCGATCGGCGACGACGGTCCCGATGGGAACTTTCAGGACGAGATCGGCGCCGCTCCGGCCGTGCTTGTCGCCGCCCTGGCCGTGCTGGCCGCGCTCGGCCGCGCAGTGGTGCTGGTAGTGATAATCGAGGAGGGTCGTGACGTGCCGATCCGCTTCGAGCCAGATGCTGCCGCCGTCGCCGCCGTCGCCGCCGTTGGGGCCGCCCCGCGGGACGAACTTCTCACGGCGGAAGCTGATGCAGCCGGCGCCCCCGTCTCCGGCCTTGACGAAGATATCGATCTCGTCGATAAACATCAGGCCCCCCGGGGGTCGCCGGGGTGGATCAGGCGGGGGTGGCGGAGACGCTCACGTAGCGCGAGTCGCCCCGCCGCTCGAAGCGGACGTAGCCCTCGGCCCGGGCGTAGAGCGTGTCATCGGAGCCGCGGCCCACGTTGTTGCCGGGCTTGAACGGCGTCCCGCGTTGCCGGACGAGAATGCTGCCGGCGGTGACGAACTGGCCCCCGAAGCGCTTGATCCCCAGCATCTGGGGATTCGAGTCGCGGCCGTTTCTCGAGCTTCCCACACCTTTCTTGTGCGCCATGCTCCTACACCTCGATGTTCGTGATGCGGACCGACGTGAAGGGCTGGCGATGCCCCTTCTTCCGCCGGTAATTCTTCCGCCGCTTGAACTTCACCACGGTGACCTTCCGGGCCCTCCCGTGCGCCAGCACCTCGCCGACCACCTTCGCGTTCGCGAGGGCCTTCGGCTCGATGACCACCTGGCCGTCTCCCGTGGCGAAGAGGACGGTCCTGAACTCCACCGGGCCCCGCTCGGCCTGGGGCAGCCGCTCGACCCGGATCACCTGACCGGGGGTCACCCGGTACTGCTTGCCGCCGACCGCGATCACCGCTTCCATAGGTTTGCTATTCGACCACGAAGCGGGAGAAAAAGTCAAGGCGGAGAGGGAATTAGGAGTACGAACCCTCGACGAGAGGCTTGCCCCGCCACATGACCGGCGGAGCCTCCCAGCGGTAGGGTAGCTCCACGTGGCCCCCGGGCTCCCGGATCGTTTCGAGGGCCGCGAACGTATCGCGGAGGACGGCCAGCTGCTTGTCGCGGTTCCCCGGCTCCCCCAGCATGCTCCCGCGCGGGAAGCGCACGCGCGCCCATCGGGGCGGATTGACGCGCTCGGTGGCAGCGGGATTGTTGGAGAGGGAAATGGTCGAAATCCCCCAGGCTTCGATCTCGCGCTGCACCAGTCCGCCGGACTGGTGACAGACCGGTCAGACGGGAATGACGAGGGCGACCTCCACCCCCTCGGCCTTCATCCGCGCGGCGATGGCGGGAGCGGTCTCGGCCGCCAGGTCGGCGGCGCGGGTCACGTAGCCCATCGTGCTGTAGTGGGTCGGCGCCAGCCGGCCGATGAGGCCCGCGGCTTCCAGCTCCCCCAGCCGCTTGAGGGGAAAGATCGTGTTCATGTCCGCCTCGGCTGCCTCGTGGGCGAAATGCGGATGGGCGATCGCCAGGCCCGAGAGATCCACCTCGCGCGGCAGCGCCCGGAACCCCCAGTCCCCCTCGAGCGCGTCGCCATCGAAGGGGAGATCCACGCCCGGGCGATAGAGCCCGCCGGTCGTTATGACGGCCAGGGCGCTCTGAGCCACGGGTTTCCCGAGGGGCGTCCAGGGTGCCTCACGAAAGGTCGGCCAGGGATAGGTCTTGAAGGCCGGCCCGTACTGGTGCTGGGCGATCAACGGTTGAGCCTCGGGCCACCAGGCGGCGTATTGGGACCGGAACTC
>JBBTEL010000179.1:10859-14809 GCA_038042325.1 Candidatus Methylomirabilota bacterium | reverse complement strand
GGGCGATCAACGGTTGAGCCTCGGGCCACCAGGCGGCGTATTGGGACCGGAACTCAGCCAGCCAGCTCGCGTCGCTCCTCACCGGCGGCACGGAATCTTCACCTGGGGCGGGCACCCGATGTGGCGCACACGCCCGCCCCCACCGCATCCTCGCGCTGTACCAGTTTCACGGCCCGATCTCAGCCCACGTGATCGCATCACGGCCAACACGTCCACGGCGACCCTTCCGCAAACCACGCCGCGCAGCGGCGCCAGCTACGCCCAAGGGAGAAAAGGCCCGCGTCCAGGTCGCCCAGCCCGAGGGGAAATAGTTGAACCCATTGGTCAAGCATTACGGTTTCCCGTCACGCCACCGTCAGGTAACGACCCAGCCGCTGGCGGAGAAAGAGCCGTGATCGGTGCACGCGCGACTTCACGGCCGGGAGACTGATGCCGAGGGATTTGGCGATCTCCCGGTTGGGCATCCCCTCCACGTCGTGCAGGAGAAACGCCGTGCGGTAGTCCGTCGGCAGAGCCTCCACGGCGGCACTGAGGACGTCCCGGAGCTCCCGGTGGAGGATCGGCTCCTCCACCTTTCCGGACCAGTCCTCCACCGGCTCGGCGTGGTGGCCGTTCCCGTCGAAGTGGGGCAAGAGCGCCTCCCAGGAGATTTCCGCGTGATCCCGGCCGCGCCGCGCCCGGAGCTTCTGGTAGGCGGTATTGGCCGTGATCCGGTAGAGCCAGCTACCGAACGCCGACTCCCCCTTGAACGTCCCGACCTTCCGGGCCGCCGTCCAGAGCGCGTCCTGCGCCACTTCCTCCGCATCCTGGGGATTGCCCGTGATCCGAAACGCCAGCCGGTAGACCCGCTCTCCGTACTCCTGCACCAGCGACTCGGCCGCGCCCGGCTCCTCGTGCCGGAGCCGCCGCACCAGGACCTCGTCGCGGTCGCGCCTGGTCCCTTCCCGAAGGGCACGCCGAACCATCGGTCGAACCTCCAGGGCCTTGGGGCTCACGCGGGGGCCCCCGTCGCGTAATGCGCGAGGTGGGCCTTGAGCTCGCCCACGCACGTTTCCATCACCTGGATTTCCTTCGTCACCTTGGTCATCAGGATCGCGCCCTCGAGGGACGCGACGAGGAACTGGGCGAGCCGCCCCGCGTCGCACGTCAGCGCCAGGCTCCCTTCGGACTGCGCTTCCCTCAACGCCTCCGTCAACCGCTCGCGCCAGCGCGTGAAGATCTCGGCCAGCCGCCGGCGAAACCCCTCGTGCACATCCGACAGCTCCGAGGCCAGGTTGCCCATGGGGCAGCCGCCCACACAGTTGCGCTGCCGCTGGGTCTCCAGCACGCAATCGAGGAAGCGGTGGATCCTGTCGAGCGGCGGGCGGCCCGGATCGGCGAAGCTCGGCTCGAGGGTCCGTTCGACGAACCCCCGGACGATCCGCTCGAGAATCGCGTACCCGAGCTCCTCCTTGCTCTTGAAGTAGTAGTAAAAGTTGCCCTTGCCGACCCCGCTCGCCCTCAGCACGTCGTCGAGGGACGTGCCGCGGTACCCGCTCACATGCATGAGCCGGGTGGCGGCGTCCAGGATCTGCTCCCGGGTGGGTCTGTCAGCCCGCACTGAGGTCGTCATCGTCTGTACCAACCAGTCGGTACATACTCTAGCCAATTAGATGGTAGGAGGCAAGCTGAGGATTCTCACCTATGATTTCAGATGGTTCTGGAACCACGCCCGGGTCTTCTCCCAGGCGTGCTTGGCCGACTCGGCGTGGTAGGAGGGCCGCTCGTTACAGAAGAAGCCGTGGCCGGCTCCCTTGTAGACCTTGACCTCAAAGGTCTTGCCGAGCCGCTTGAGGGTGTCCTCCACCTTCCTGACCTGGTCCAGCGGGATCATCTGGTCGGTCTCGCCGAAGAAGCAGAGGACGGGGCAGCGGATCTTGTCGGCGAAGTTGATGGGCGCGTTCGGCGCGTCGGCGGCGATGCCGCCCCCGTAAAACGCCACCGCCGCCTTGATGTCCGCAGCGTGCCGGGCGGCCGAAAGGAACGTCACGCGCCCTCCCATGCAGAAGCCCGTGATGCCGATCCGATCGGCGCGGACCTCCTTGAGACCCCGGAGATGCTCGATCGCGGCCCCGATCTCGCCCATGACCTTGGAGTCCTCGAGCTTCTTGAGCGTGTCGATCGCCCTCGGGATTTCCGCGTATGGGATGATCGGGCTCCCGAAGCGATGGTAGAGATCGGGGGCCAGCGTCACGTAGCCTTCCCGGGCGATCCGCTCCGTCACGTCCTTGATGTGGCCGTTGAGCCCGAAGGCCTCCATGACGACGATGACGGCGGGATACGGCCCCGCCCCGGCCGGCCGGCAGAGATAGGCCGGCATCTTCCCGTCTGGGATCGTCAGATTGACGGTCTTGGTGCGGATCTCCATGGCGCCCTCCTTCACCTGGGGCGGGCACCCCGGGCTGTCGCCACGCCCGCCCCCGCCCGAATTTCGCGCGTTGTTCCGCCAACGGTGGATGTCCGCTCATGCAATCGCAGGTCGGCCTTCAGGTCCCGCGAGGCCATTTTAGAAGAGGCCGTTGGCGACGCGCAGCGTCAGCTCCACCAGCGGCTTCGGATAGACCCCGAGGCCCACGACGCCGAGGGCGCAGATCAGGATCGCCAGCGCGAGGGGTGGCGCGACGGCGATCCGGCCGGTCCGCTGAGGGGCCTCGATGTACATGCGCCGGGCCAGGACCAGATAGTAGAAGAGCGCCACCACGGTCAGGACCGCCCCCACCAGCACGAGCCAGTAGAGCCCGGCCTGGGCGGCGGCCCAGAAGACGTAGAGCTTGGCCCAGAAGCCCGCGACGAACGGGATCCCCCCCAGCGAGAGGAGGCAGAGCAGCATGGCCAGGGCCAGGAGCGGCGAGCGCTGGGCCAGGCCGCGCAGCGCGTCCAGGTGCGTGGAGCCCCCCTCCGCCTGCGCCACGCTCTCGACCACCAGAAACGCGCCCATGTTCCCGAAGACGTAGGCGACCAGGTAGAAGAGCACCATCGCCGTGCCCGACGCCGACACGGCGGCGAGGCCCACCAGCATGTAGCCGATGTGGGCGATCCCCGAGTAGGCCAGGAGCCGCTTCGAGTTCCGCTGGGGGAGCGCCATCAGGTTCCCGGCCACCATGGTGATCGCCGCGAGCCCGGCCACGATCGGCACCCACAGCGCGACCGGGTCGCCGACACCCTCGAGGAACACGCGGAAGATCGCCACGAACCCCGCGGCCTTCGGCGCCACCGAGAGCCACGCCACGAAGGGCGTGCTGGCGGCCTCGTAGGTGTCCGGCACCCACATGTGGAAGGGAAAGGCCGCGATCTTGAACCCGAACCCGGCCAGCACGAGCAGCATGCCGAGGATCAGGAGCGGACCGGGCGCCGCCAGGGCCCGCGCGACGCCGGCCAGATCGGTGGTCCCCGTCGCGCCGTACACGAAGGACAGCCCGTAGGCCAGGATGGCCGAGGAGACGGTCCCGACGAGGAAGAATTTCAGCGCGGCCTCCACCGCCACCGCCTCGCGCTTGAGGAAGCCCGACAGGACGTAGAGCGGGATGGACATCAACTCGAACGCCACGAAGAGCAGGATCAGCTCGCGCGCCGAGGCGAGGACCAGCATCCCCAGGAGCGAGGCCAACAGGAGCAGGTAGTACTCCGGGGCCCGTCGCCGGAACGCCGGGTCGGGGAGCGACAGCGACCCCAGGATGCCGATGAAGGTGGCGACCAGAAAGAGCTGCTTGCCGAAGAGCGCCAGGCCGTCCAGCACGAAGGCCCCGCGGGCGGGGGCGGGCGAGGGCTCCAGGAAGAACGAGCCCACGGCCAGGGCCAGCACTCCGACGGCCGAGAGGAGGCCGACGATCCGGCGCTCGTCGCCGCGGGTGACGAGGCCCACGGCGAAGACGCCCAGCATCAGGAGCCCCAGCCCGATCTCCAGCCCCAGC
>JBBTEL010000179.1:7467-10759 GCA_038042325.1 Candidatus Methylomirabilota bacterium | reverse complement strand
GGAACCATGCCGAAGAGGACGATCACGAACATGAGGAGCACGAGCGCCACCCACTCGGGCCCGCGGGCGTCGGGCAGATCGTGGAACTCGCCGTGGGCCGGTACCTCGCCCCAGAAGATCTGCTTCACCACCCGGAGGACGTACACGGCGGTGAGGAAGGTCCCCGCCACCGCCGGGAAGAGCCACCAGGAATGCGCCGAGCGCCAGGCGCCCAGGAACGTGAGGAACTCGGCCACGAAGCCCGCGGTGGCGGGCAAGCCGAGCGAGGAGAGACCCCCGAGGGTGAACGCCGTCGCGATCCCCGGCATCATCCGGCCGAAGCCGCCCATCTTGAAGATCTCCCGCGAGTGCGCCTTCTCGTACACCAGGCCGACCAGGGCGAAGAAGAGACCCGTCATGATCCCGTGGGCGAACATCTGGAAGACCGAACCGTTCAGCCCCGCCTCGGTCAGCGTCGCGGCGCCCAGCATGACGATCCCCATGTGGGAGACGGAGGAGTAGGCGATGACGTACTTGAGGTCGGTCTGGGCCATGGCCGACAGCGCGCCGTACACGATGTTGACGGTGGCGATCGTCCCCATGAGCGGCACCCAGTCGTGCGTGCCCTCGGGAAGCAGCCCCATCCCCAGCCGCACGATCCCGTAGGCGCCCAGCTTCATGAGCACGCCGGCGTGGAGCATCGAGACCGCGGTGGGGGCCGAGGCGTGGCCGTCGGGGGACCAGGTGTGGAGCGGCCAGATCCCCGCCAGCACCCCGAACCCCACGTAGAAGAGCAGGAACACCCAGCGCTGGAGGACCGGGTCGAAGGCGGCCCCCTCCATCTCGAGGAAGGAGAACGACGAGCCACCCGCGGCCATGTAGAGGGCCAGGATCCCCACGAGGATGAAGGCCGACCCGAGGAGCAGATACAGGGTCAGCTTCATCGCGGCGTACTCCTTGGAGCCCACGCCGGTCTCCCGCATCGCCCAGCCGAAGATGCCCCGCGGGCGGACCTGGGCGGAGGAGCCCCAGATCCCGATCAGGAGGTACATGGGCAGGACGGCCAGCTCGTAGAACAGGAAGAAGACGAAGAGGTCCAGCGAGACGAAGACGCCGAAGACGCCCGTGACCAGGACCAGCAGCAGGGCGTAGAACTCCTGGTTCCGCGTCTGGACCGTCCAGGAGGCGAACACGCCGGAGAAGATGATGATGGCCGTCAGGAGCACCAGGATGAGGCTGATCCCGTCCGCCGCCACCTCGTACGAGATCCCCAGGGACGGCACCAGGGGGATCTTCTCGTAGAACTGGAACCCCGCCGCCTCCGTGTCGTAGCCGAGATAGACCACCACCGACAGCACGAGCGAAACGCTCGTCACCGCCGCCGCGATCAGCCTTACCGCCAGCGGGTGGTGACGGGCGGTGAACATGATGAGCACCGCGCCCACGAAGGGCGCCCAGGTGATGAGGGTGAGGATCGGAATGTCGTTCCAGCCCATCAGCGCCAGTAGCTCCACACGATCACGAGGAGGAGGCCGAAGGCGACGCCGTAGAGATAGTCCTGGGCCCGCCCGGTCTGGATCCGCCGGAGGCCGTCGCCCCACCGGAGGGTCCAGGCGCTGGCCAGATTCACGAGGCCGTCCACCAGGTAGCGGTCCACCCATCCCACGAGGCGCGAGAAGCCGAGGAGGAGGCCGCGGTAGATGCCCCCGTAGAGGTCGTCGAGCCAGAACTTGCTCAGGGCGGCGACGTAGAGCGGCCGGAACGTCCGCGCCAGACCATCCGGGCTGACCGCGCGCTTCTGGTAGGTGAGCCAAGCGAAGATAATTCCCGCTATCGCCAACCCGGACGCCAGCCACGGAACCCACTCGGGCCCGTGGGCCTTTTCGCCCCCGCCGCTGGCCGCCAGGCTGATCCCCCAGCCGAGGGTGAGAATCGCCAGGATCCAGAGCGGCACCGCCATCACCAGAGGGGCGTCATGGGCATGCCCCTCCGCATGGCGATCGCCGAAGAAGACGACGAAGACAACGCGGAACATATAGAAGGCCGTGAGGAACACGGTCACGGCCAGCATCAGGAAGGGTATCGTGAGCCCGCCCTCCCAGACGCCGGCCAGCACCGCATCCTTGGAGAAGAAGCCGGCGAAGGGCCAGATCCCGGCGAGCGCCAGCGTCCCCACGAGGAAGACGATCGCGGTCTGGGGCATCGCCCGGGCGAGGCGCCCCATCTGCCAGATGTCGTTGCTGCCGACGGCATGAATGACCGCGCCGGCGCCGAGGAAGAGGAGCGCCTTGAAGAGGCCGTGGGTTAAGAGATGGAAGAAGCCGGCGGCCGCCGCGCCGGCGCCGAGCGCCGCCATCATGAACCCCAACTGGGAGACCGTCGAGTACGCGAGGACGCGCTTGATGTCGGCCTGGACCAGTCCCAGCGTGGCGGCCAGGAGCGCCGTGAAGGCCCCCACCCAGCCGATCAGCGCGAGGACGTCGGGCGTCAGCAGGAAGAGCGGATAGACGCGGCTGACGAGGTAGACGCCCGCCGCCACCATCGTCGCCGCGTGGATGAGCGCGGAAACGGGCGTGGGGCCTTCCATGGCGTCGGGGAGCCAGACGTGGAGGGGGAACTGGGCGCTCTTGCCGACGGCCCCTAGATAGACGAGAAACATGATGAGCGTGAGCCCAGCCGTCGGCAGCGTTTTGTCCGCCGCCATCTGGAAGAGCCGGGAGAACTGGAAGGTCCCGGCCTGCCCCCAGAGGAGGACGATTCCGATGATGAAGCCGAGGTCCCCCGCCTTCGTCACCCAGAACGCCTTCACCGCGGCCCGTGCCGCCTCGGGCTTGTCGTACCAGAAGCCGATCAGGAGGTAGGAGCAGAGCCCGACCAGCTCCCAGAAGATGAACATCTGGAGGAAGTTCGAGGCGAGGACGAGGCCGAGCATCGAGAACGCGAAGAGCGAGTGATAGGCGTAGTAGCGCCCCAGGGCGGGCGGCGTCTCGTGCTCCAGGTAGCCCAGCGAGTAGAGCTGGACGAGGAAGGAGACAAGGGCCACCAGGACCAGCATGGTCGCCGCGAGGGAGTCCACCAGGATCCCGACGGTGGCCATGGGCCCGGCCTCGGCTGGGAGCCAGGTCCATGTCAGCTCGACGCTCTCGCGCGGGAGCGTTCGCCAGAGGACCAGCGAGGCCAGGAGTGAGCCGCCGATCGCGGCGATCGAGAGCGCCCCGGCCGCTCTGCCGGCGCGCCGGAGCGGGGGCACCACCGCCAGGAGGACGAACGCGCAAAACGGCAGCCCCAGGGCCGCCAGGGCCAGCGTGCCGGC
>JBBTEL010000179.1:0-7367 GCA_038042325.1 Candidatus Methylomirabilota bacterium | reverse complement strand
CGGAAGATCAAAATGACGATGGCGAGTCCCAGCGCGACCTCGGCGACGGTGATGGAAATGGTGAACAGCGCGAAGATCAGGCCCACCGGATCCGCGGCGTAGCGGGCGAAGGCGACCAGGTTCACGTTGACCGCGTTCAGCATCAGCTCGATGCCCAGGAGGATCCCGATGGCGTTCCGCCGCGTCAGGACGCCGAAGAGGCCGACGGTGAAGAGGCAGGCCGCCAGGATCAGGTAGGGCTGGAGCCCCATCATTCCTCCTTCCGCGCGAAGAAGAGCGCGCCGAGGAGCCCCGCCAGGAAGAGCACGGCCAGGAGCTCGAACGGCAGCACGAAGCGGGTGAGGAGGTCGCGCCCGATGGCCCCGGTCAGGTCTCCCGGAAGGGGGGGCGCGGTCCGGGGGAGTTGAGCCCCGGCGATAAAGACAACGATCCAGATTAGCACCGCCAGCGAGACGAGGCCGCCGTTGATCACCCCGCGGTTGGTCTGGGCCAGCCGCTCCCCCACGAGCCGCTCGGTGACGACGATGGCGAAGACGACGATCGTGATCACGCCACCGGCGTAGAGGAAGACCTGGACCGCGGCCAGAAACTCGGCCTGGAGGAGGAGGAACACGCCGGCGGTGGCGACCAGCGCCAGCGCCAGGTAGAGGACCGAGTGGAAGAGATTCTTGGAAAGGACGACGGCGAGACTGGAGGCCAGGAGCACCAGGGCCAGCCCCCAGAAGCCCGCCGCCTCGAGGCTCACTCCGCGGCCTCCGCCTTGGCCGCTTTGGGCGGCCTTTGCATCTCCCTCAGCTTGGTCCCGGTGGCCCAGGAGTTCTCGAACTGCGTCCCCAGAGCGTGGAGACGGTCCTTGTCGAGGAGCAGCTCGCGGCGGTCGGAGGTGGCCAGGTCGAAGGTCTTCAGCATGATGATGGCGTCCGTGGGACAGACTTGAACGCAGAGCTCGCAGAACTCGCAGGCGTAGAGCTCGAGGGTGAAGGTCTTCGCGTAATTGCGCTTCTCCCCCTTGAGCATCTCCACCTTGATCACCCGGGGAGGGCAGACGTATTCGCACAGCCGGCACCCGATGCAGGCCTCCTCCCCCGTCTCGTCGTAGATGAGCGCCAGGATTCCCCGGAGGCGGTCGGGATAGGGGCGGACGACGTCGGGGTAGTGGACCGTCACGGGCTTTCTGAACAGGTTCTTCAGGGTGACCGTCATGGCCGCCGCCACGGCGCGCGCCGTCTGCCGGGTCTCCCCCCAGAAGCCCATCCCGTTACGCGACATGGCCGCTCCGCAGCGCCACCCAGAAGCCGGTGGCCATGAGGAGGATCAGCGTCGCCGGGAGCAACACCTTCCAGGAGAGGCCCAGGATCTGGTCCACCCGGATCCTGACGAAGCTCCAGCGCACCCACGTCACGAGGAGGAAGATGAAGAGGGCCTTCAGGAGGAACCAGGCGGCGCCCACGACGGGATGGGCGCTCCCCGGGCCGAGCCAGCCGCCGAGGAAGAGCAGCGCGCCGAGACAGGAGACCCCGAACATGTGCGTGTACTCCGCCAGCTGGATCAGCGCGAACTTCATCCCGCTGTACTCCACGCGGAAGCCGGCCACGAGCTCCGACTCCGCCTCGAGGATGTCGAACGGCACCCGGTTCTCCGAGGCGATCGTGGCGATGACGAAGGCGATGAAGGCCAGTTGCCCGATGATCGGGTAGGCCACGAACCAGAGCCCGCGCTGCGCCTCCACGATGGCCGAGAGCTGGAGCGAGCCGGCCAGGACCACGGGAATCAGCGCCGTCAGGACGAACGGCACCTCGTAGGAGATGATCTGGTTGACCCCGCGCATCGCCGACAGGAGGGCGTACTTGTTGTTGGAGCCCCAGCCGCCCATGAACAGCCCCACGATCTCGAGGGAGGAGACGGCCAGGAAAAACAGGATTCCGATGTTCAGGTCCGCGAGCCCGAGCCCGGGGGCGAAGGGGATCGTGGCGAAGATGAGGAGCGAGGGGATCAGGAAGACGATGGGCGCCAGGTTGTAGACGGGCCGGTCGGCCAGCGCCGGAATGATGTCCTCCTTGATCAGGAGCTTGATCGCGTCGGCGATGGGCTGGAGCCAGCCGTGCGGACGCCCCACCCGGTAGGGCCCGATCCGCGACTGCATCCGGGCTGCGAACTTGCGCTCCACGTACGTGAGGTACGTGACAATCAGCACGACCGCGTTGAGCAGAATAAAGGCGGCGATGACGTCCCGCATCAGCGATCCACCTCGCCGAAGACCGGATCCACCGACCCCATGATGGCGACCACGTCGGCCACCTTGTGGCCCGGCACGATGTGGGGAAGGATCGCGAGGTTCGAGAAGGACGCCCCGCGCCACTTCATCCGGTACGGCTTGGGGCTGCCGTCGGCAATCAGGTAGCAGCCGACCTCGCCGCGCGGCCCCTCCACCCGGGCGTAGGCCTCGCCCTTGGGGATCCTCACCTGCCCCACCGACTTCAGCGCGGGCCGCGAGGAGATCGGCCCCTCCGGCAGCCCGTCCTGCACCTGACGGACGATCTTGATGGATTCCCTGAACTCCTGCATCCGGACGCGGTAGCGCGCGTAGCAGTCCCCCGCCGTCTCCACGGGGATCTTGAAGTCGAACTCTCCGTAGGAGGAGTACGGGTCGTCGCGCCGGATGTCGAAGTCCACCCCCGAGCCGCGGAGGAGCGGCCCCGCGATGCCAACTTCTTGGGCCAGCTCCCTCCCGATCACGCCGACGCCTTGGGCCCTGGCCAGAAACATCGTGTTCGTCTCCAGCATGTCCTCGTACTCGTCGAGCCGCCGGTCGATAAGGGCCACGGTGTCCCGACATCGCTGGGCCCACCCCTCCGGCAGGTCGTAGCGCGTGCCCCCGACCTGGTGGAAGCCGTAGAGGAGGCGGGCGCCCGTCAGCGCTTCGAAGAGATCCAGGATCAGCTCCCGCTCGCGGAAGCAGTAGAGGAAGACGGTGGCGCCGCCCCCGAGGGCGCCGCCCAGGTCCAGGCACCAGGTGCCAAGCCAGAGGCAGTGGGAGGCGATCCGCTGCAATTCCGCCACGAGCACTCGAAGGTGCTGGGCTCGCTTGGGAACCTCGATCTTCCCGATCCTCTCCGCCGCCATGACGTAGGTCAGCTCCGAGGTCATCGCCGCCACGTAGTCCGTCTTGGACGCGATGGACGGGTACTGGGCGTAGGTGAGCGTCTCGCCCAGCTTCTCGTGGCACCGGTGGAGGTAGCCGATCACCGAGTCCATGGCCGCGATGGTCTCGCCCTCGAGCGTCAGGATCATCCGGAAGACGCCGTGGGCGGAGGGGTGCTGCGGCCCCATGTTCATCACGAGGCGCTCGTTCCCCCCGTAGCCGAGCTCGATGACCCTGCGCGCCTCGGGATCCGCCATGCGCTACCGGAGCGGCGAGGTTTCCGCCGGGGCCAGGATCGTCGAGTGCATCTCCGCAAGCAGCGGGTAGCCCATCTTGAGAAACGCTTGCCACTCAGGATCCTGGACCGTCTTGGCGCGCACCTCGGCGCGGTGGGTAAGGTCGCCGTACGCCCAGAGGTGCACGATCTTGTTGAGCTGGGCGACGTCCGTGGTCCACATTCCGACGATCTTCGAGTACTTCTCGCGGACCGGCAGGGCGGCTTTGAAATGGCCGACCCATTCCGGAACCTTGCCGACGTGGGTGCGGTACGTCCGGAGCTCGTACACGTGCCGGTTCCCGATGGGAGGCGTGAGCGAAATGCCGTCCACCGCGTAGAGGATCTTGTTCTCCTGTGCCAGCAGCATCGGGCGGATCTTCGGGATGTACTCCTTCGTCCACCCCTCGTCCTTGGCCAGGGCCTGGCGCAGGCGCTCGCGCTCATTGAGATCGGCGAAGCTCCAGAGGTGGACGTACTGGTTCAGCGTCCCAAACTCGGTCGTCCAGGCGCCTTCGAGCTTCCCGTACTTGTCGCCGCGGATCTTTCGGCCGATGTCCCGCGAGAGGCCCAGATACTCCGCCTGGGTGCCGGGGATCAACGTGTAGGTCCTGAGCTCGTAGATCATGGCGGCCTCCTCATCGGTAAGGGGCGTGGGGCGTGTCCACTGCGTAGTCCTTCCTGAGCGGGTATCCCTCCCAGTCCTGGGAGAGAAGGATGCGGCGGAGATCCGGGTGGCCCTCGAAGCGCACGCCGAACATGTCGTAGCCCTCGCGCTCCATCCAGTCCGCTCCGCGATAGAGCCCCGTGAGGGAGGGACAGCGCGCCTCGGCGCCGAGGCGGGTCTTGGCCAGAATCCCCACGCCGGCCTCCAGATTCTCGACGCGGCAGACGACCTCCAGCCCCTGCTCCTTCCAGTCCACTGCCGTGAGGAACGAGAAGAAGCGGCAGCCCAGCGTCTCCTTGGCGAAGTCGAAGAACTCCACCCAGCGCTCGGCGGGAATCGGCTCGACGGTGAGAGACCGGCCTTCCCCGGCGGCCTGGAGGCCAAACCGCTCCTGGATCAGGGAGATCGCCCGGTCGGGGGTCACGGGGCTAGTCGGACTTTGTCGAGGGTTGGGCGCGGTTCCCGGTCTTCTGGAACGCCGCGACCTGGTCCTGGAGCTTCAGGATCCCGAACATCAGCGACTCGGGCGTCGGCGGGCAGCCCGGCACGTACACGTCCACGGGCACCACCCGGTCCACGCCCTTCACCACGTGGTAGCCGTGGCGGAAGGGCCCGCCCGAGTTGGCGCAGGAGCCCATGGAGATCACCCACTTGGGATCGGGCATCTGATCGTAGATGCGCTTGAGCATGGGCGCCATCTTGATCGTGACGGTGCCCGACACGATCATCAGATCCGAGTGGCGGGGCGAGGCCCACGTCACCATGCCGAAACGCTCCACGTCGAAGCGCGAGGCGAAGGTGGCCATCATCTCGATGGCGCAGCAGGCCAGGCCGAAGGTGACCGGCCAGATGGAGGACTTGCGCGCCCAGTTGAAAAGCTTCTCCGTCGAGGTGACGGCGAGCCAGCCGCCGGGAAAGTGCTCGATCGTGTCGAACAGCGACTCGACGAGGCCGGAGGCCTTGTCCCCCTCGGGGCGCTCCTGGTGGAGCTTCTCCCACTCCTGGAGGTCCTTGAACTCGCTCCAGACTGGCGCCGGGATCTGCGGGGTCGGCGGCTTCACTTCCAATCGAGCATCCCTTCTCGGTAGGCGTAGAGCCAGCCGAGCGAGAGGATGAAGAGGAAGAGGGCCATCGCCCAGAAGGCGGCCAGCCCCAAGTCGCGCAGGGTCAGCGCCCAGGGGAAGAGGAAGACCGCGAGGACGTCGAAGAGGAGAAACACCAGCGCGACCAGGTAGAACCCGACTGGGAACTGGACCCAGGCCTCCCCGATGGGCTCGGCGCCGCACTCATAGTTCTGGAGTTTGGCGTCGTAAGAGCGGCTCGGCCGGAGCAGCGCAGCCACGCCGAGAGAAAGGACCGCGAACGCGAGGATGAACCCAGCGTAGATCAGCACAGGAACGTAGTCAGACATTCCTTGCCCCTGAGGAAGCTTGAGAACCGTTTCACACTATACCACAGCGGTCTCAGCACCGGAAGGCGGCCCTCCGGCGGTCCGGGAGTGCCAGACTCGGACGCGCCTTGGCCTGCGCGGACAGGACCGCTTGGACAGCTTAGGGCCGGAGCCTGATGAAAGGCGAGCGAGCAGCGTAGAGAAGCCGGACTAGAGAAACAGGACGAGGTAGATCGTGGTGACGCGATCGAGGAACCACATGGACCACGGCAACCAGACCTCGCTCTGGCCGTAGGCCACGCGCGAGGCCGCGCCGCCGAGGGGCAGGACGAGGATCCAATCCGGCAGACCGACCGCGCGAACGATCGGCCCGAAGATCGTCACGACGATCACCATGCCAAACAGAAGCAGGAAGAGCGCGACCAGGCCGGCAAGCGGCGTCAGTAGCAGCAAGCAGACGAGGCCGAGGATTGTCTCCGCGCGAAGGAGGGAGTCCTGAAGCACGCCGCGCTGTCCGAGTTCGCCCTGGAGTCGGGCGATCGCCTCGTCCACCGGCACCCACGAGAAGAGGCTGAGGTACGCGACGATGAACAAGGGCCCGACCAGGAGGAGGACCCAATGGGGCCAGCGCCACGGCGTGAGGTCGAACAACGGCCTTTTTTGTGGAGGCCTCAAGTGGGGCCGTGTCCCTACTTCGAAACGCGGTTCGAGGATCGTGCGAACGCTCTCGCGTCCTCCGGACGGCGTGCCCTCGATCAGGTGGTGCGATTCCGCGGCCATGGGTGTCCCTCTCGTACCCGTCACAGGGCAAGCTTCGAGCCACCATCAAAATCTAATGATCACGATGAGTTACAAGACGTTCTCCGTGCCGATGTTGCACGAACTCTGAGGCGCCGTGCCAAAAGAGCCCGGGCAAGGGTCCGGGAGGACTTCCGCCTCAGGCGCTCCCGGCCCGCCGCGGCTTCCGGCCCCAGCCCTGAAACACGAGGTAGGAGGTGGACACCGTATCGGGGTCGGCGAGGTGGCCCTCGCACGTCGCGATGGCCTCATCGAGCTCGGCTTCGCTCATCAGCCCGGCCTCCAGGATCGCCTGCCGCATCGACGCCGCGGTGGTGGGCATGAAGTTCGCCATCGGATCTTCGCTCGTGAATCCCACGACGAACGGGCGGAACCGCACGTCCTCAAGCCCCGCGCGCCGCAGCATCCCCAACATGCGCCGACCCGCGAAGGGATCCCCGCCCATGCGCTTGAAGGCCGCACTAATGGCTCCCTGGAGCCGATCCCGCGCGGCATGCGGCGGGTAGCAGTTGAGCGTGACCACGTCGGCCTCCTGGACAGCCACCACACCCCCCGGGCCGGGTGAGCGCCAGCGCCTCCATGAGCAGCTCGTCATCACGACCCACCGTCGTAAAGAGGAAGCGAATATGGACGAGGTCGATGGCGAGGTAGCGCCAGCCCGTCTGCACGCCGATCCGCCCAAACAGGATGTCCGCGTCGGGCTCTAGGGCCGTCGCCTGCATGCGAAGACGCGCCATCTCTTCCGCGCCCCGCTGAAGCGGATAGGTCTTTCTCGCGTGGAGAGCCACAGCCTCCCACGGCTCAGACCTGAGGGAGGTGATTGGAAGTCTTGGTGCCGGGAGGGGGAGTCGAACCCCCACGGGGTGTGAGCCCCAATGGATTTTGAGTCCATCGCGTATTCCAGTTTCGCCATCCCGGCATGTGGAGAGCAGAGGCAGTGTAGCCAAGCGGTGGATGGACTGCAAGTCGGCGCCAAACCTTGACAACTTCTGGCCGACCCGGTAACGTAGCCGACGCGGTGGGGCTGTAGCTCAGCTGGGAGAGCACAAGGCTGGCAGTCTTGGGGTCAGGGGTTCGAATCCCCTCAGCTCCACCA
>JBBTEL010000178.1:0-1603 GCA_038042325.1 Candidatus Methylomirabilota bacterium | reverse complement strand
TGGGTGTACTTCGCCCAGGGGATGTGGGGGCTCCCGGACCTCTCGCTCACGTTCCTCCTGAAAGACAAGTTCCGCTTCTCGCCCGCCGACGTCGCCACCTTCTACATCATCGCCACGATCCCCTGGTACATCAAGCCGCTCTACGGTCTGATCTCGGACTTCCTGCCGATCTGGGGATACCGCCGGAAGAGCTACTTCATCCTGGCGACGCTGGTCGCGGTGCTCGCCGGTCTCTCGCTCGGTGGCTCGGCCATGGGCACCTACCAGCTGACGCTGGCGCTGTTCACGCTCATGGCGCTCGGGTTCGCCTTCGCCGACGTGCTGGCCGACGCCCTGATGGTGGAGAACGGGCAGGCGTTGGGGATCACCGGCTCCCTCCAGGCCGTCCAGTGGGGCTCCATCATGCTTGCGCTGGTCGTCGTGGGTGTCGCCGGCGGGTACCTCGCCCAGCATACGCCGCTCAACATCGCGTTCCGGCTGACCACCATCTTCCCGGCGGTGACCTTCCTGCTGGTCTTCTGGGCGGTGCGGGAGACTCCCCGCGGTTCGGACCCCGAAGTCTTCCGGCGCACCTGGCAGTCGGTCCGGAAAGGGATCGCCTCGAAGAGGCTCTGGGTGGTCGCCGGCTTCATCTTCTTCTACAACTTCAGCCCTTCCTTCGGCCCGGCCATCATCTACTACATGACCGATACGCTGGGGTTCTCCAAGGTCTTCATCGGCACGCTGGACTCGATCAGCGCCGCCTCGGGCATCGTCGGGGCCGCGCTCTACTTCCTCTACTCCAAGTCCTTCCCGCTCCGCCGGATCATCAGCTGGTCCATCGGCTTCGGCGTGGCCGGCACCCTCGCCTACCTCGGGCTCGTGGGGCACGCGTCGGCCGTCGCCATCTATGTCATCTTCGGGAGCGTCAACCTCATCGCCCTGCTGGCGTTTCTGGATCTGGCGGCCCGCGCCTGCCCCAAGGAAGCGGAGGGCACGTTCTTCGCCCTCCTGATGTCCATCTTCAACCTCGGGATGAAGGGCTCGGCGATCGTGGGCGGGTGGCTCTACACGACCGTGGGGTACCAGTGGCTGGTGGTGATCAGCGCGGCCTTCACCGCCGCCGCCTGGCTCCTGCTCCCGCTGGTGAAGGTGGAGGAGCTGGAGCCGCGCGCCGAGCCCGAAGGGCTGGTCAGTCCCGCTCCGGCCGCGACCTGACCTGCGCGTAGCTCCGGCGGAGCCAGCGGAGCGCCCGGGGGAGCGCCGCGCGTGATTCCGCCCGGCACTCGACCCACCCGCGAGCGGCGAAGCGCCGGTGGGGCGTGATGCCGGGGGTCCTGAGCGCCTGGGCCTGATCCTCGAGGCTGAGCCGGATCCAGAGGTCGTGGTCCTTCGGGCGCAGCGGGAAGCAGGCGAAGAGCGTCTCGCCGACAAAGTACCCCCACCGCCCGAACATCGGCGTGATCTTCACCCCGGGCCAGCCACCCACGGCGTCGTTCAGCTGCTCGGCCACGCCGGCGCCGCCCCGGGCGAGGGCCCGTCGCGTCTTGCGCCCGCGCCCGATCCCGCGAAAGCGCCGCCCAGACAATCCGCTCATCTTCTCAGCGTGCCTCTCCCCCTCACC
>JBBTEL010000177.1:0-1276 GCA_038042325.1 Candidatus Methylomirabilota bacterium | reverse complement strand
ACGGCGCCGATTTTCACCTGAGGGAGATGCGGCGGCTCGGCGCCTCCGAGCGCGCCGTGATCGAGGCCCTCGAGGTCACCCAGCTCTTCAACGGCTTCACCAAGATCGCCGACACGCTCCGGCTCACCCCCGACTTCACCCCTCGCCCATAAGGAGCGACCACCCATGCCTCGTCGCGCGCACACGGTGGGCATCATCGGGCTCGGTTTCGGCCGCGCCCACATCCCGGCCTTCCAGGCCAACGGCTGCCAGGTCGTGGCCGTCTGCCAGCGGAACGCCGCCCAGGCCAAGGCCGTCGCGGACAAGTACGGCGTCCCCCGTGTCTTCGAGCGCTGGGATGAGATGCTCGAGCAGGTCAGGCCCGAGATCGTCGTCATCGCCACGCCGCCGCATCTCCACCACGCCATCGCGCTGCGGGCGCTCGCCCAGGGCGCCCACGTCCTCTGCGAAAAACCGCTGGCCATGACGCGGGACGAGGCGCGGGCGATGGTGGAGGCCGCCGCCCGCGCCGGGCGCGTGGCGATGACGTGCTTCAACTGGCGCTTCCCCGCCGCCATGCAGCGCCTCCACGCGATGGTCGAGGAGGGCTTCCTCGGCAAGCTGTTCCACGCGAGCCTTCGCTACCTCGTTCCCCGGTGGGCGGACGAGGCGACGCCTCCGACATGGCGGATGGACCGGGCTCAGGCCGGACACGGCGCCATGGGAGACCTCGGCGTTCACCTGGTGGATCTGACGCGCTGGAACTTCGGCGAGATCGTCCGTGTCTCGGCGCGGGCCGGGATCGCCTATCCGTCGCGGACCGTGCCGGGAGGAGCGAAGCCCGCCGACGCCGAGGACTTCTGCACGGTGGCAGCCGAGCTGGCCTCGGGCGCTCTCGTCACGCTCCTGGTGAGCCGCGCCGCCCGCGGGGCGTCCGAGCAGACCCTCGAGGCGTACGGCAGCCAGGGGGCGCTCTCTTACCGGCTCTCGCGCACGGGAGCGCGGTGGTACAAAGGCGAGCTCGGCGCCGCCTCGGGGAGCGCTGCGGCCTTCGAGCCCGTGAAAGTCCCCGCGGGGCTCCCGCGCTCGGCCGGCGAAGGGGATCAGCTCGAGGTCACGGGAAAGGCCACGATCGCGCCGCTGGTCAAGCGCTTCCTGGCGGGGATCCGGAAGGGAGAAAAGCCCTCGCCGTCCTTCGAGGACGGGATGCGGGCCCAGGCAGTGCTGGATGCGGTGCTGGAGTCGGCGTCCCGCGGCGGCTCGGTCGACGTACCGCGAGACTAACACCCTCACCCCC
>JBBTEL010000176.1:0-2144 GCA_038042325.1 Candidatus Methylomirabilota bacterium | reverse complement strand
GGTGAACGACCTCAGGCCGCCTGACGCCTTCCGCTCGCCGCGCTTCGGCCAGCCGCCGACGTTCATGCGGCTGCCCCACGTGCGGGAGCCCGGGCGGCTCGACGTGGCGCTCGTCGGGATTCCGTACGACGGCGGCGCCTCCTACCGGCCGGGGGCGCGCTTCGGGCCGCGCGCCGTCCGCGACCAGTCGGCCCTGATCCGCCCCTGGAACCCCGTCCTCGGGGTCTCCCCCTTCGAGAAGCTCCGGGTGGCCGACTACGGCGACGTAGATGTGGCGCCGATCTCCATCGAGCGGACCTTCGAGGCCGTCGAGCGCGAGATGGGGCGCTTGGTGGAGCACGGCGTGATTCCATTGTCGGTGGGAGGCGACCACTCCGTCACGCTCCCCATCCTCCGGGCCGTCGCCCGGCGGCACGGACCGCTCGGGCTGGTCCACTTCGACGCCCATCCGGACACCTGGGACGAGTACTTCGGCTCCAAGTACTTCCACGGAACCCCGTTCCGCCGGGCGGTGGAGGAGCGGCTGATTGACCCTCGGCGAACAATCCAGATCGGCATCCGCGGCCCGCTCTACGGGCCCGAGGACTTCGACTTCCACGCCGAGCACGGCCTGGAGGTGATCCGGATCGAGGAGGTCAAGGAGCGGGGGATCGGCTGGGTCGCGGGCCGGGTCAAGCGGCTCGCGGGCGCGCCGGTCTACTGCTCCTTCGACATCGACGCCGTGGATCCGGCCTACGCCCCGGGCACGGGAACGCCCGAAGTCGGCGGGCTCACCGCCTACGAGGCCGTGAGCCTCGTGCGCGCGCTTCAGGGGCTCACGCTCGTCGGCGCCGACGTGATGGAGGTCTCCCCGCTCTACGACGGCCCGGGGCAGGTGACGGCCCTCCTCGCCGCCAATCTCCTGTTCGAGTTTGTGAGTCTCCTGGCTCTCCAGCACGGGTCCCGCTGAGCCGTCCCGGCTGTGGTATAGTCAACCCGTAGGCGCGATCTATGAAGCGATTCCTCATCTCCGTCCTTCCTTTTGTGCTCGTCGTCCTCGGGCCGGAGCCGGCGCGGGCGGCCGAGCCGGTCGCGCTGATCCAGATTGACGGCGTCATCAGCCCCGTCACCGTCCGTTTGGTGTCCATGGCCATCGATCGCGCCCAGGCCGAGAAGGCCCAGGCGCTCATCATCCAGCTTGACACGCCCGGCGGGCTCGAGCGCTCCATGCGCTCCATCGTCCAGCGAGAGCTGAACGCCGAGGTGCCCGTGATCGTGTTCGTGGGACCGACCGGCGCCCGCGCCGCCTCGGCCGGCGTCTTCATCACCATGGCGGCGCACGTGGCGGCCATGGCGCCGGCCACGAACATTGGCGCGGCGCATCCGGTCGCTGTGGGCGGCGGGCAGATGGATAAGGTAAGCGCGAAGAAGATCGAGAACGACGCCGCGGCCTTCGCGCGGACGATCGCCACCGAGCGGGGACGGAACGCCGAGTGGGCGGAGAAGGCGGTCCGGGCGTCGGTGTCCGCCACGGAGCGCGAGGCGGTGAAGCTCAAGGTCGTGGACCTCATCGCGGAGAACGTCGCCGACCTCCTCGTGAAGATCGACGGCAAGACCGTGAAGACCGTCAAGGGCCCGGTGACGCTCCGGACCGCGCACGCCCCCATCAAGAAGGTGGAGATCGGCTTCCGGGACCGGTTCCTGATGATCATCACCGACCCGAACATCGCCTACATCCTGATGATGATCGGGATGCTGGGGATCTTTTTCGAGCTGTCCAACCCCGGCGTGATCCTTCCGGGCGTCCTGGGCGGGATCAGCCTGCTCCTGGCCTTCTTCGCGTTCCAGACCCTGCCGATCAACTACGCCGGGGTCCTGCTGATCGTTTTCGGCGTCATTCTCTTGATCGCCGAGATCAAGGTCGTGAGCCACGGCATCCTGAGCATCGGCGGCATCATCTCGATGCTCCTGGGTTCCATCATGCTCTTCGACGCTCCCGAGGCGGGCATCCGGGTCTCGTGGTGGGTGATCCTGCCGACCGTGGGGACGACGGCGGCGTTCTTCGCCTTTGCCGTGACGGCCGGCGTCCGCGCGCTGTTCCAGAAACCCACCACCGGCTATTCCGGGCTAATCGGCCAGGTGGCGGTGGCGCGCTCGCCGCTCGA
>JBBTEL010000175.1:0-2372 GCA_038042325.1 Candidatus Methylomirabilota bacterium | reverse complement strand
GGCCGTGCGAGCCGCAGGACGTCGCGGGGCTGGGGCCCCGCCGTGCGAGGCGAGCCGATGAGTGACGCTCTCCACTGGCTTCCGGCGACGGAGCTGGCCGCCCTCATCCGGGCCAGGAAGCTCTCGCCGGTCGAGCTCACGGAGGCCGTGCTCGCGCGCATCGAGCGGCTAAACCCTCGGCTCAACGCCTTCTGCACCTTCACCGCCGACGCGGCGCGCCAGGGGGCCAAGATCGCCGAGGCCGCCGTCATGCACGGCGAGCCGCTCGGCGCGCTGCGCGGCGTGTCCGTGTCCATCAAGGACGTCCTCTTCACCCGGGGGATCGTCACCACCGGCGGCTCTCGGATCTTCGCCGACTTCGTTCCGGAGGAAGACGCGATCGCTGTCGAGCGGCTCAAGGCGGCGGGCGCGGTGATCCTCGGCAAGACCAACACGCCGGAGTTCGGCCACAAGAGCCTGGCTGAAAGCCCGCTCTTCGGCGCCACCCGCAATCCCTGGCATCCGGACATGACGCCGGGAGGCTCCAGTTCGGGCGCCGGCGCGGCGGTGGCGGCGGGGCTCGGTCCGCTCGCCCTCGGGACCGATGGCGGCGGCTCCATCCGAATCCCAGCCTCCTTCTGCGGAGTGTACGGCTTCAAGCCCTCCTTCGGGCGCATCCCGAGCGGCCCGGGATTTCCGGGGTGGGAGACGTTCACCGTGCCCGCCCCCATGACCCGCACCGTCCGCGACGCCGCGCTCATGCTGGACGTCCTCGCGGGCCCCGACGACCGGGACCGCCATTCGCTTCCGGCGGAAACCGGCTCGTACCTGGCGGCGTGCGACGAGCCGATCCAGGGCTGGAGCGTGGCGTGGAGCCCCGATCTCGGCTACGCGCAGGTGGACCCCGAGGTCGCGCGCGTCACGGAGGAGGCGGCGGCCGTCTTCGAGGCCCTGGGCTGCCGCGTCGAGACGGTGGCGACGGGCTGGGAGAATCCAGAGGAAACTTTCTGGACGATGGCCGCCGCCGAGATGTACGCGAACTGGGGAGACCGCCTGCCCGAGTGGAGAGACCGGATGGATCGCACGCTGGTGCGATACCTCGAGCGGGGCGGTGGCGTGACGATCGGCGAGTACCTCCGCGCGGCCCGGCGGCGCCGGGAGTTCTGGGCGGAAGTCCAGGGCTTCCTGGCCCGCTTCGATCTGCTGCTCACGCCGACGGTGCCCGTTCCGCCCTTCGCCGGCGACGGCTCCTGGCCGCGGGAGATCGCGGGGGAGAAGGTGTCGCCCCTCGGCTGGATGGCCTTCACCTATCCGTTCAACCTGACCGGTCAGCCCGCCGCCTCGATTCCCGTGGGCTTCACCCGCGACGGCCTGCCGGTGGGGCTTCAGATCGTGGGGCGCCGCCACGCTGATCGCGCGGTGCTCGCGGCCTCGGCCGCCTTCGAGGCGGCGCGCCCCTGGGCCTCCAAGAGGCCTCCGGTGGAGTGATGCTCAAGCGCCTCCTCTACCGCCTGTACGAGCGCCAGCTGCTGGGCGAGGTCTTCCGCCGGCCGCTCCCGCGGCACGTGGGCCTGATCCAGGACGGCCACCGGCGCTACGCGCGGGAAACCGGCCTGGCGAGCCTCGCCGAAGGGTACCGCATGGGAGCGGAGAAAACCGAGGAGGTGCTTGCCTGGTGCGCCGAGCTGAGCATCCCCACGGTGACGCTCTGGTGGCTCTCGACCGAGAATCTCACCCGCGAGCCCGGCGAGGTCGCCGACGTCCTCCAGGTGATCGAGGCGAAGATGGCCGAGTGGATCGAGGGCGGCCTGGCTGAGCGGCTCGGGATGCGCGTGCGCCCGATCGGCCGGCTGGACCTGCTCCCGGCCGGGGCCCTCAAGGCGCTCAGGGCGGCGGAGTCGGCCTCGCGCCGGCACGAGCGGATGCTCCTGAACGTGGGGGTGGGGTACGGCGGCAGGCAGGAGATCGTGGATGCGGTCAAAGGGTACCTCCGGGAGTGCTTCACGCGCGGGGAACGCCCCGACGAGATCGTCGGCGCCCTCACCCCCGACGCCGTGGACAAGTATCTCTACACCTACGACTGTCCCGATCCCGACCTGATCATCCGGACCTCGGGAGAGGTGCGCCTCTCCGGCTTCATGCTCTGGCAGAGCGCGTACAGCGAGTTCTACTTCTCCGATGTCCACTGGCCGGCCTTCCGCAAGATCGACTTCCTCCGTGCCATCCGGAGCTACCAGCACCGGCAGCGGCGCTTCGGCCGGTAACGCCCCGAGTCAGCTCGCCTCCGCTCGCGCATCCCCGAGGGTCGGATGAACTCGCGGATTCCCCGGACCGTCTGGGCCTTAGGCTGGGTCAGCTTCTGCTCCGACGTGGCGTCGGAGATGATCTACCCG
>JBBTEL010000174.1:0-5720 GCA_038042325.1 Candidatus Methylomirabilota bacterium | reverse complement strand
TGGGCCCCTGGCTGCTCCGTGGCGACTTCGGCTTCATGTTCCTGGTGAGCCTGGCCGTCATGGGGGCCCTCTGGGCGCTGGTCTACAAGACCCGCCTTGGCCTCGCCACGCGCGCGGTCTCCCAGCAGCCGGTGGCGGCCCAGCTCTGCGGGATCGGCCTGAGGCGCGTCAACGCCGCCGTGTTCGTCATCACGGGGATGATCGGCGGCATCGCCGGCGCCCTCATCGGCTCGGCGGTGGGCAATCTCTCGCCGCTGTTGTCCCTTCCCCTCACGGTCAAGGGGCTCGTCACTGCGGTACTCGGGGGCCTGGGCTCCATCCCGGGCGCCATCGCGGCGGGGCTGCTCCTCGGGATCGTCGAGTACGAGGCGCTCTTCTTCTTCGGGATCGGCTACCGCGACATGGTGACGTACCTCCTGCTGTTCGCCTTCCTGGTGTTCCGCCCCGGCGGCCTCTTCGGCCAGTCGCGCCACTGAGGGCGTTGTGGAATTCTACCTGAGTCTGCTCACGCTCTTCGGCTTCAGGATCCTCCTCGGGCTCTCCGCCTATGTCGTCATCCTGACGGGCCAGATCTCCCTGGCCCAGGCCGGGTTTTACGCCTTGGGCGCCTACACCGCCGGGGCCGCGAGCTCAATGTGGGGGTGGCCGATCTTTCCCGCCATCCTGCTCGGCGGGCTGGTGGGTGGGCTCTTCGGCTTACTCGTCGGCTTCCCCGCGCTCCGCGTGCACGGCCTGTTCCTCGTCATCGCCACGCTCGCTTTCACCGAGATCGTGCGGATGGTCTTTCTGAATCTCAAATACACGATCCGCGTTGGCGACCGCACCATCGGCCCGGCGGCCGCCGAGGGGTTCCGGGGGATCACCTACTACTTCCAGAACGGCTGGTCCTCGCTCCAGATCGTCGTCTTCACGTGGCTCTTCGTGCTCCTGGTGCTCCTGGCCTTCTGGCTCATGGATCGCTCGCGCGCCGGGGCGGTGCTCCGCGCCGTCGGCGAGGACGAGCTGGCGGCCTCGAGCGTGGGCATCAACCTCACGGCGGTGAAGGTGGCGGCCATGACCGCGGGGGGGTTCGTCGCGGGGCTCGCCGGCGCGCTCTACGCCCACTACGCCACGTACGTCTCCCAGGAGGACTTCGGCGTCCTGCTGGCGACCTTCGCCATCGCCTACGCGCTCATCGGCGGGACGGGGAGCGTGCTCGGGCCGATCGCCGGCGTCCTCTTCTTCTCGCTCCTGATCGATGGCCTCCGCTTCCTCGGCGACTGGCGGAACCTCCTCTTCGGGGTCCTGATCGTCGCCATGATGAACCTGCGCCCCCACGGGATCATCGACGTCGGTCTCGTGCGCCGCGTGGCCTCGCTCCTCCGCCCCGCCGGCGGGAGGGCCTATGCTGGCGATTGAGGGGCTCAGCAAGCATTTCGGCGGCGTCCAGGCCGTTCACCGCGTGGACCTCCAAGTCCGGGGGAACGAGATCCTCGGGCTGATCGGCCCCAACGGCTCGGGCAAGAGCACCATCGTCAACGTGGTCACGGGCGTGTTTCCCCCCACCGAGGGGCGCGTTCGCCTGAGGGACCGCGACATCACGGGGTGGCCGCCCCACCGGGTGCTCGCGGCCGGGATGGGGCGGACGTTTCAGGGTATCCGGATCTTCGGCGGTCTCACGGTCTGGCAGAACCTCTGGGTGGCCCAGAAGGCCAAGTCCGAAGAGGGCGAGGGGGGACTCCTCCGTCGCTGGCTGGCCGTGGACCGCGCCTCCATGAAGAAGATCGAGGCGACGCTCGAGTTCTGCCGCCTCCGGGACAAGAAGGACGAGCTGGCCCGGAACCTCGCGTTCGGCGAGCAGCGGCGGCTGGAGCTGGCCCGGGTCCTGGCCGCCGAGCCCGACCTGCTCCTGCTGGACGAGCCGGCCGCGGGGATGAACGCCGCCGAGATCGAGGACCTCCGGGACCGCATCCTGGCGCTCAAGCAGCGGGGGAAAACGGTGGTCCTGATCGAGCACCACATGGAGCTGGTCATGGGGATCGCCGAGCGCGTCGCCGTGCTCAACTTCGGCGAGAAGATCGCCGAGGGGCCGCCGGCCGCGGTGCAGGACGACGAGCGGGTGCGGGAAGCCTACCTCGGCCACCGCCAAGGCGGGGGCCAGGCCTGAGTTATTGACTTGAGGCCAATATGACATCAACAACTCAAATACTCAGGCCTGACCCCGATGCTGGAAGTTAGGGAGGTCGTCACGTCGTACGGGATGATCCAGGCCCTCAAGGGCGTGAGCCTGGCTGCGCGCGAGGGCGAGGTCACCTGCATCCTGGGCCCCAACGGGGCGGGCAAGACGACTCTCCTCTACACCATCGCGGGGATCCTCAGGCCGCGGAGCGGCTCGATCAGCTTCCAGGGACGGGAGCTGGCGGGGACTTCGGCCGCCGACGTCGTCGGGCGCGGGATCTCGCTGGTGCCCGAGAACCGCCTCGTCTTCCCGCACATGACGGTGCGTGAGAACCTTTTGGCCGGCGCCTACGTCCGGCTCGGGCGGGACCGCGCCGGCGTGGAGGCGGACCTGGACGCGATGTTCGCGCGTTTTCCCATTCTGAAGCAGCGCGCCGGCCAGGCCGCCGGCACCCTTTCTGGCGGCGAGCAGCAGATGCTCGCGGTCGCCCGCGCGCTGATGGCCCGCCCCCGCCTGCTCATGATGGACGAGCCGTCGCTGGGGCTCGCGCCACTCGTCGTGGAGCAGATCTTCCAGATCGTCCAGGGGCTGAACCGCGAGGGCATCACGGTGCTCCTGGTCGAGCAGAACGCGCGGCTCGCGCTCTCCATCGCCCACCACGCGTACCTCCTCGAGCAGGGGCGCATCGCCTTTCACGGCACCCCGTCCGAAGTCTCGGCGAACGAGGGGATCAGCCGGGCGTACCTCGGCATCAAGGGAGGCTGACCGGGAGGTGGTGGACTTCCTGCAAGCCCTGGTGGACGGGGTGATGCTGGGCGCCACCTACTCGCTGCTGGGCCTGGGCTTCACGCTCATCTTCGGCGTCCTCCGCCGGCTGAACCTCGCCTTCGGCCCGACGATCCTCGTCGGCATCTACGCCGGGAGCCACGTGGGCCTCGCCTGGCCCGGCGCCCTCTGGGCCGTCGTGGCCGCGACGGTGGTGGCCGCGATCCTTTGCGGGATCTACGTGGAGCGCTGCTCGTTCCGGGCGCTGGCGCGCCAGGCCCCCGTGGTCTCCATGATCTCGACCTTCGCGGTCTGGATGCAGCTCCAGGAGCTCGTCTCCCTCTTCGAGGCGAGCCGCACCATGCCGTACCCCTCGCCGGCCTGGCTTCCCGCGCTGACTGTGGGGCCCATCCTGCTCAGGTCGGACGCGCTCCTCATGTGGAGCGGCGCCACGGCGATCATGCTGGCCCTCTTCGTCCTCCTCTACCGGACGCGCTTCGGCACGGCGGTCCGCGCCGTGGCCGATTCGTCGGAAGCGGCGACGCTCATGGGCGTCAATGTATCCGTCATCGGGGCAGCAGCGTTCCTCCTCGCCTCCACCGTGGGCGGCCTGGCCGGCGTTCTCATCGCCCAGAGCCAGCAGCAGGTTACCCCCTACTTCGGCCTGTGGGCGACGGTGAAGGGATTGACGGCGATGCTCCTGGGGGGCGCCGGCTCGCTGCCTGGCGCCGTCGCGGGGGGCGTGATCCTCGGCGTGGTGGAGACCCAGACACTCTGGCACTTCGGCGGCCAGTGGCGGGACCTGGCCTCCTTCGCCCTCCTGTTCCTCGTCGTCGCGCTGAGCCCCCGAGCCCGCTCGGAGCCGACCCTGTGAGTGATTATGCCGTTTCCCTACTCGTGCGGATCGGCGTCGAGGCCTTCGTGGCGCTCTCCGCCTACCTCCTGCTGGTGATCGGGCGGATCTCGTTCGGCCAGCAGGCGTTCTTCGTCATCGGCGGCTATGCGGCCGGCATCGCGACGGCCCTTTATGGCGCTCCGCTCGCCGTGGGCATCATGGTCGGGGCCGTAGCGGCGGGAGTGGCGGGGGCGCTCCTTTCCGCCGTGATGGCGCCGGCGGGCGGCATCTACTTCGCCGCGGGGAGCCTGGCCTTCGGGGAACTGGTCCGGGTGGCGCTCTTGAGCTTCCACTACCAGGTGCCCGTGGGCGCGGATCTGACGGGCCCCGCGGGCGCCGACGGCTTCCGGGGGATCCGCGCGCTGTTCACCGGCGGGATGTCGGTGACCACGTACATGCTGGCGGTCTCGGGCCTGCTAGCCGTGACGTCGGTCGTCATCGTCCTCCTTCTCAGCTCGCGGTGGGGGGAAGCGATGCGCATGGTGGGGGAGGATGAGACAGCGTCTGCTTCTCTCGGCGTGAGGGTGAGACGCGTCGCCGCGCTGACGATGGCCGGGGCGGGCGCCCTCGCCGGGTTGGGCGGAGGCCTCTTCGTCCATTACGTCACCTACATAGAGCCGGGGCACTCCGACGTCATGCTGGGCGTTCACAGCCTTGCGTATGCATTCATTGGTGGCCTCGGCACGCCCCTCGGCCCCATCATCGGCGTGGCGCTCGACATCGGGCTCCTCGAGTCGTTCCGCTTCCTCGCCGGCTACCGGATGATCGTCTTCGGCGGGCTCGTGATGGGGCTCCTCGTGGTACGCCCGCGGGGGCTCCTGGACGAGGTCGCCGTCCACCGCCTGAGCCGGCTCGTGGCGTGGGGGCGGCGGTGATGCTCTCAGTCGAAGGTGTGTCCGTCCGCTTCGCTGGAATCTCAGCCCTCTCATCGGTCAGCCTGGCGGTGGCAGCCGGTGAGCGCCTGGGCGTCGTCGGTCCCAACGGCGCCGGCAAGACGACCCTCCTGAACGTGGTCACGGGCCTCGTCAGGCCGGCGGCGGGGGCGATCCGTCTCGACGGCCAAACGCTGACCGGCCTCCCCCCCGACGCGGTGGCGCGAGCCGGTGTGGCCCGCACCTTCCAGTCAGCAAGACTTTTCTCGCGAATGACCGTGGGGGAGAACGTGAGGGCGGGCCGGCCTCTCGACGCCGAGCCGTGGCTCCGCCTCGTGGGGCTCTTGGCGCGCCGCGGCGACCTGGCCGCGGCCCTCACGCCGGGAGAGGCCCGCCGTCTGGAACTGGCGCGGGCACTGGCGGGCCGGCCGCGGGCGCTTCTCCTCGACGAGCCGTGCGGGGGGCTCAGCGCGGCCGAGACCGAGGACATCGCGGCGCTCCTGGAGCGGGCGATCGCGCCCGGCATCATCACGGTCGTCGTCGAGCACAAGCTCCGGGTCATTTCCCGGCTCTGCGAGCGGGTCGCCGTGCTCCACCTGGGAGAGAAGATCTTCGACGGCCCGGCCGGCGCCCTCCGGGCCGACCGGCGGGTGCTGGAGGCCTACCTCGGCAAGGCTCGGGCCTCATGAGGCGGGCCCTGCCGTTGCTCGCCGCCCTTTCCGTCGCCTGCTCTCCGAGCGCGCCTCCGCCCCCGACCGTCCAGGTTTCGTGCGTCCCGGAGGCGTCGCCCTTGCGCCAGCGCTGCACCGTCACCATCATCGACCGGCGGACGGGCCGGCCCGTCAACGGCGCCGCGGTCACGCTCGCGGCCGACATGCCCTCGATGCCGCTGGCCCACAGCGTGCGCCCCGTTACGGCCACGCCGGGCGCGGGGGCGGGCACCTACGACGGCGCGCTAGAGCTTGAGATGACCGGGCGCTGGGTCATCACCGTCCGCATCGCCGGTCCGGTGTACGATCAGGTGACCCAC
>JBBTEL010000173.1:1601-13541 GCA_038042325.1 Candidatus Methylomirabilota bacterium | reverse complement strand
ATCACTCGCCGATGATCCGGATCTCGGGCTCCAGCGTGATCCCGAACTGGGCCTGCACCCGCTCCCGGGTCAGGTCCATGAGCGCCAGGATGTCGGCCGCGTGGGCGCCGCCTCGGTTGACGATGAAGTTGGCGTGCTTGGACGAGATCTCCGCGCCGTCCAGCCGCTTGCCCTTCAGTCCCACCTTTTCGATCAGCCGCCCCGCGTAATCGGACTGCGGGTTCTTCCAGACGCACCCGGCCGAGGCGAGCGCCAGCGGCTGGGTGGCCTTTTTCTGTTTGAGCCGCTGCTTGATGTCCTTCTGGATCTCGGCCTGGGGGCGCCGGTGGAGCTGGAGCCGCGCCCCGATCAAAATGGCGCCCGACGGGCAGTGGAAGGTCCGGTAGGAGAAGGCCCCGGTCCCCGGCTTGAACTCCCCCAGCGTGCCGTCCGGGTGGAGAAAGTACACGGCCGAGACGAAGTCGCCGATCCAGCCGTCGGGCGTGCCCGCGTTCATCGCCAGGGCGCCGCCGATGGTGGCCGGGATCCCCACGAGGCATTCGATGCCGCCCAGGGACAGGGCCGCGGCCTCGCGGATCAGCGCCGAGAGGCTGGCGCCCGCGCCCGCGACGGCCTCCTCGCCGCGGAACTCGACTCGTCCCAGACAGCCCTCCAGCTTGACGACGACACCGCGGACGCCGCGGTCCTTGACCAGGAGGTTGTTCCCGCCGCCGATCACCTCGAGCGGCAGGCCCTCCTTTTCGGCGTAGGACAGCGCCTGGCGGATATCGTCCACGTCCTGCGGGATGACGAAGATGTCCGCCGACCCCCCGATGCGTAAGGAGGTATGGAAGCTCAGGGGCTCCTTGAAGCGCACCTCGCCCCGGATCGCTCCTAGCATGTCGACCTCCTCCTCGTTGACCCCTCTTGGATGGCGAGCCGGGTCACCAGTTCTCCGCCCAGGGTGCCGACGTCGCCGGCCCCGAGGGTGAGGACGAGGTCGCCCGGGCGGGTGATCTCGGTGAGATAGTCCAGGATCCGTTGGCGATCGTTGTCGAGGTACACCACCTCGCGGTGGCCGTGGGACGCGATCCCCTCGGCCAGGTCGCGGGCGTGGACCCCCGGGATTGGCGGCTCGCCGGCCGGGTAGATGTCCATCACCACCAGCACGTCGGTCTGGTAGAACGCCGTCAGGAAGTCCTGACGGAGGTGGAGGGTGCGCGTGTACCGGTGCGGCTGGAACACGGTGATCACGCGCCGGTCGAAGCCGGCCTTGGCGGCGGCCAGCGTCGCCCGGATCTCGGCGGGATGGTGGCCGTAATCGTCCACGACCAGCACCCCGCCCACCTCTCCCTTGACCTGAAAGCGGCGCTGGACGCCCGAGAAGCCGGCCAGCGCCCGCTGGATGCTCGGAAATGAGATTTCCAGATCCATCCCGACCGCGATCGCAGCGAGAGCGTTGAGGACGTTGTGCCGGCCCGGGACCTGCAGCACGCACTCTCCCAGTGAGCGCCCCCGATGAACGACCTCGAACCGGGAGGTCAGGCCCGACAGCGCCAGGCGGCGGGCCGTGAAATCGGCGCCCGACTCGAGGCCGTACGTGTGGAGCCGCTTCTCCATCCGCGGGATCAGGCGCTGGATGTAGGGCTGGTCCAGGCAGAGCACCGCGACCCCGTAGAACGGCACCTTGTTGATAAAGGTCAGGAAGGCGTCCGAGATGGCGTCGATGTCGCGCCAGTGGTCCAGGTGCTCGGCGTCGATGGTAGTCACCACCGCGATGGTCGGGGTGAGCTTCAGGAAGGAGCCGTCCGATTCGTCGGCCTCTGCCACGAGATATTCGCCCTGGCCCAATCGGGCGTTGGCGCCGAGCCCATGAATGCGCCCGCCGACCACCACCGTGGGGTCGAACCCGCCCTCCGCCAGCACCGCCGCGACCATGGAGGTCGTCGTGGTCTTGCCGTGGGTGCCCGCCACCGCGATCCCGTACTTGAGCCGCATGAGTTCGGCCAGCATCTCGGCCCGCGGGATCGTGGGGATCTGACGCTGCCGGGCCACCTGGACCTCCACGTTGTCCTTGGCCACCGCCGAGGAGTACACGACCACATGGGTGCCTTCGACGTGGGAGGGCTCGTGCCCGATGAAGACCTTGGCCCCCAGGCGTTCGAGCCGCTCCACCGCCTCGCCCCGCTTCAGGTCCGAGCCCGTGATCCGGTAGCCCATGTTCAGGAGCACCTCGGCGATGCCGCTCATGCCGGCGCCGCCGATCCCCACGAAGTGGATCTGCTGGTACTTCTTAAACATGACAGCTCCCCCGGTCTGAAGACCGGGGCTTCCCGATCTCAGCCATGGGCTCCTCCTCCGAGCGTCTGCTGTCCCAGACGGAGGATGTTGCGCGCGGCGTTCACGTCGCGGTCGTGGACCGTTCCGCAGTCGCTACACGTCCACACCCTCTCACGCAGACCTGCGATACCTCTCGGCCTCGACGACGGCACCGAGCCGCACGCCGAACAGGTCTGGGTACTGCCGTATTCCGAGACCTCCAGGCACGCCCCGCCCCCGCGTAATCGCGCTTTGTAGCGGAGCATAGCCCGGAAGCTGGACCACCCGACGTCGAGCACGCTCTTCGCCATAGCGGTCTGAGCAAGTGTCGATGCGTTCACGTCGCCCACAACAATGAGTCCGTGGGTTTTGACGATCCTCGCACTCTGCTGATGGAGAAAGTCCCTACGCCGGTTCGCCGCCTTCGCGTGGATCGCGCGGACGCGCTTCGTCTTACGGGCACGCTGCGCGGTGGCCAGCACCTGCTCGGACGCACGGTAGAAACACGGTGGGGCGATCTTCTGGCCAGTCGAGAGGGTTGCGAGGTCCTTCAGGCCGAGGTCGATCCCGACGTGCTGGATGCTCGCGCTCGTCGCCTCGGGCACCGCGACGGGGAGGTTAATGTACCACCGGCCACGCGAGTCGGCGTTGAACGAACCAGCACCGATGGTCGCCCCGGCCAGAATGTCGCGCAGGTGCATCGTCTCGTACCGGACGCCCCGGAAGGTGAACGCCGAACCGTCGAAGGCGACATGCCCGGTGTTGAACGGCACCCAGCCGAGAGACCGCCGCCCGCGCCACCGGAGCCAGGGCTTCTTGTGCATCCGGTGGGCCTCGACATAGGCGCGGCACACGCGCTGGATGGTGTGTGAGTGCAGGCTGAGGTCGGACCCTGTTCCGGCCGTGAGGGCAGCCAAGACCGGGTAGCTTAGCCATCGGCGGCACTCCCTCACGGCTTGCCGCTGTCGCTCGTTACAGTAGTTCCAGACGACATTCACGGCACGCGCTTGGCGGTTCAGATCCGCCACGTGTCGATCCCTCAACCGCAGCTTGACGGTTATCTGCATGCGCCTGCTCGCTTATCCCCGGACTGAAGTCGGGGGTTTGCGCTCGCCCTGGGCTCTATCACACGTCCCTCGCGTGCTGGGAAATATTGAGGAGGACGCCGACCGAGACCATGGCCATGATGAGCGACGAACCGCCGAAGGAGATGAACGGCAGCGGCAGCCCCTTGGTCGGCAGCGCGCCGGTGACCACCCCGAGGTTGACGAGCGTCTGGCAGGCGAGCAGGGCGGTCAACCCCAGGGCCAGGAGCGCCCCAAAGGGGTCCGGGGCGCCGAGCCCGATGCGAATGCCCCGCCAGATCAGGAGACCGAACAGGCCGATCACGGAGACCGCCCCGAGCAGGCCGAGCTCCTCGCCGAGGACGGCGAAGATGAAGTCCGTGTAGGGCTCCGGCAAGTAGAAGAGCTTCTGCTTCGACTCCCCCAGGCCGCGCCCGAAGAGACCGCCCGAGCCCAGCGCGAGGTAGGACTGGATGATCTGAAACCCGCTTCCCCGCGGATCCGCCCACGGATCCAGAAACGTCATGATCCGCTTCAGCCGGTACGGCGCCATGTAGATGGCCACGGCGAGGAGCGGGAGCGCCGAGGCGGCCACCAGCGTCATCTGCCGGACGCGACCTCCCGCCAGGAAGAGGAGGCAGAAGACCAGCACGACCAGCGTGAGGCTCGATCCCAAGTCCGGCTGGAGGAGCACCAGCCCCGCCATGCTGCCCGCCACCAGCAGCGGCGGCAGCAGACCCAGCCAGAAGCTCTCCACCACCTCGCGGCGGCGGGTGAGAAAGTGCGCCAGGTACACCACCAGGGAAAATTTCGCCAGCTCGGCGGGCTGGAACGAGACCGGGCCCCAGCGGAACCACCGGCGCGTGCCGTTGATCTCCTGGCTGAACGGGGGAACCAGCACCAGGACCAGGAGGACCAGCGACACGACGAGCAGCGGCAGCATGATCCGCTCGAGGATCCGGTAGTTCAGCGTCATGGCCGCCCAGAGGCAGCCGAAGCCCAGCACCGCCCAGAAGAGCTGCTTCTTCAAAAAGAAGTAGGGGTCCCTGAAGCGGTCGGCGGCGATGATGGCGCTGGCCGAGTAGACCATGACCACCCCGACAGACACCAGGGCCACCACCGCGCCGAAGAGCCACATGTCCGGCACCAGTTTCCTCGGCATCAACCCTCTCCGAGGGCGAGGACGGCCGCCTTGAACGCGGCCCCCCGATGCTCGAAGTTCTCGAACATGTCGAACGAGGCGCACGCCGGCGACAGCAGCACCACGTCGCCGGGCCGCGACGCCGCGCGCGCCATGCGAACCGCCTCTTCCATGGACTGGGCAAACGCCGGGGGAATTCCGGGGCCCAGGCCGCGCAGGATCTTTTCCCGATCCTCGCCGATCAGGACCGCGCGCCGGACGCGTCCCCGCGCTGCCGCCCCGAGGGAGGTGAAATCCTGTCCCTTCCCCCGCCCCCCGGCGATCAGGATCAGGGGCTCGCTGAAGCTTTCCAGCGCCTTGATCGTCGAGGCGACGTTGGTCCCCTTGGAGTCGTTGTAGTACGCCACGCCCTGGAGGTCGCGGACCCACTCGATCCGGTGCTCCACGCCTCGGAACAGGCGGATCGCCCGGCGCAGCGGCTCCGCCGCAACGCCGGTCCAGAGCGAGCAGGCCGTGGCGGCCAGCACGTTTTCGAGGTTGTGGGCGCCGCGCAGGAAGACCTCGCTCACGGGGCAGATCTGCTCCACGTCGCCGTTGAGCTTGGCGACGATCCATCCGTCCGCGCAGAAGACGCCGTGATCCAGCGGCTTCGTGCGGCTGAACCAGACCACGCGGCCGGGCGTTCGCCGTGCGAGGGCCGCGGTCGCCGGATCGTCGGCGTTCAGCACCGTGCAGTCGGCGTCGGTCTGGTTGGCGAAGACCCGCGCCTTCGCCTCCACGTACCGCTCGAAGGTGCCGTGCCGATCCAGGTGGTCCGGCGTGAGGTTCAGGATCGCGGCCACCCGCGGGTGGAAGATCTCCATGGTCTCGAGCTGGAAGCTCGACACCTCCGCCACCACGATCCCGTCCCGCGGGAACGTGAGGGCGTGGGCCGAGAGCGGAGTGCCGATGTTGCCCGCCACGAGGACGGGGCGGATCTGCTCGCGCAGGAGCGCCCCGGTCAGGGCCGTGGTCGTCGTCTTGCCGTTGGTCCCGGTGATGGCGATGACCTGGGCCTCCATCACCCGCCAGGCCAGCTCGAGCTCACCGATCACGGGAACGCCCGCACGCCGCAGCTCCTGGAGGGCCGGGAGGTCGGTGGGCACGCCGGGGCTGACGACGACCAGCTGGGCGCCCCGGAAGGCTTCTGCCGGGTGCCCGCCGGCCGAGAGTCGGACGCCCTCGGCCTCCAGCGCCAGCGCGGCCCGGTCCAGCGCGGAGCGCGACTTGGCGTCGGACGCCAGGACGACGGCTCCCAGCCGGCGGAGCAGTAGGCAGGCCGCCACTCCGCTCCGGGCAAGGCCCACCACCGAGACCGTCCGCCCCAGGAGCGACTCGCGGTACGCCGGTCCCCTCAACAACTCCGTTTCCTCCCACAGATCCTCGGAGGGGGGCTCCGCCCCCCTTCCGATGCCTCCCCCCAGACTCGGTTGCGCCGGCGAAGCCGGCGCTCGAACGCCGGAAGGTATCGTCATTCCATTACCTCAGCTTGAGCGTCGTCAGCGCGAGCAGCGCGAGGACGAAGGAGACGATCCAGAAGCGCACGATGATCTTGGGCTCCGCCCATCCCGCCAGCTCGTAGTGGTGATGCAGCGGGGCCATGCGGAAGACCCGCCGGCCGGTGAGCTTGAAGGAGACCACCTGGATGATCACCGACCCGGCCTCCACCACGTAGAGCCCGCCGATCAGGGGCAGCAGGAGCTCCGCCTTGGTCAGGACGGCGAGGCCGCCGATCGCGCCCCCCAGCGCCAGCGACCCCACGTCGCCCATGAAGACCTGCGCCGGATAGCTGTTGAACCAGAGAAACCCCAGGCTCGCGCCCACCAGCGCCCCGCAGAAGATCGTCAGCTCCCCCGCGCCCTTGACGTTCGGGATCTTCAAATACTCGGCGGCGATGAAGTTGCCGGTCAGGTAGGCGAGGATGGCGAACGCGCCGCCGGCCATGATGACGGGCCCGATGGCCAGCCCGTCGAGCCCATCCGTCAGGTTCACGGCGTTGGAGGCGCCGACGATGACGAGCAGCGCAAAGGGAATCCAGAGCCAGCCCAGGTCCACCAGCCAGCCCTTGAAGAACGGAATGGCCAGCCGGGGCGAGAAGCCGTCCACCGGGAACAGGTAGAGGGACAGGAGCAGCGCGGCCACCAGCAGGACCTGGGCGCCGAACTTCTGCTTGGTCGAGAGCCCCCTCTTGGTCCGGAGCTTCCGGATGTCGTCGAGCAGCCCGATGAGCCCCAGCCCGGCGGTGATCAGCACGATCATCCAGACGTAGCGGTTCTTGAGGTTCGCCCACAGCAGGGTGGAGGCGAGGACCGCGACGAGGATCAAGATCCCCCCCATGGTCGGGGTGCCGGCCTTCGCGCGATGACGCTCCGGCGTGTCCGCTCGAATCGTTTCGCCACCTGCCTGACGCGCGCGGAGCGTTCTCACCAGCCAGGGTCCCAGGACGAAAGACAGGACCAAGGCCGTCACCGTCGCCATGGCCGTCCGGAAGGTGATGTACCGGAAGACGTTGAAGAAGATGTGCTCCTTGGCGAACGGCACGAGGAGATGATACAGCATCGTTCATTCGCCTCCCCCCAGCCGCGCCACGAGCGCGTCCACCACCCGCTCCATCCCCATCCCGCGCGAGCCCTTCACCAGCACGGCGTCCCCCGGCACGAGCCGCTTGAGGAGCAGCGCCACCGTGTCCTCGAAGGTGGGGGCGTGATGGCTCTCGGCGAGGCCCGCCTCGCGGGCGGCCTCGACCGCCAGCCGCATGAGCGATCCCGTCGCGATGAATTCGGCGGCGCCCGTGGCGGCCACAGCGCGGCCGATCGTGCGGTGGGCCGACTTGCCGATCGCCCCGAGCTCCAGCATGTCGCCCAGGACCACGACGAGGCGCTGGGCGGCGCGCGCCGCCTGGAGCGTGCCGAGGGCGGCCAGAACGGAGGCGGGATTGGCGTTGTACGTGTCATCCAGGATCCGGAGCGCGCCGGCCCGGCGCCAGACGCAGCGCCCCTTGGGGGGCCGCGCCGCCTCGAGCCCCCTCACGATCTGGGCCGGCGAGAGCCCCACAGCCCATCCTGCCGCCGCGGCGGCCAGGGCGTTGACCACGTTGTGTCTGCCGGCGAATGAGAGACTGACCGAGCGGCGAGCGCCTCCGATGTCCAGGGTGAAGCCCAGCCCGCCGGTGGTCTCGTCGGGCGCCCCGACGAGGCTGACGTCGGCTCCGCCTCGCGTGCTGAAGGTCAACACGGGCGCCCGGCTCACCGCGGCCATGGCCATCACCCGCTCGTCGTCCGCGTTGAGGACGACGCGCCCATCGGGAGGGATGGCCTCGACGAGCGTCGCCTTCTCCCGCTGCACCCCTTCGAGGGAATCCAGAAATTCCGTGTGCGCGCTGGACACCGTCGTCACCACACCCACGGTGGGCCGGCTGATCTCGGCCAGGGCCGCGATGTCTCCCCGCCGGCTCGCTCCCAGCTCCAGCGCCACCGCCCGATGCTCGGGCGTCAAGCGCAGGAGGGTCAGGGGAAGCCCCCACTGGTTGTTGAAGCTCCCCTCCGGCTTCAGCACGGGGCCGAGGGCGGCCAGGATCGCGGCGATCATCTCCTTGGTCGTCGTCTTCCCGTTCGAGCCCGTGACGGCGACGACCGAGAGGGAAAACCGGCTGCGGTGGAACGCGGCCAACCGCCCCAGAGCCCGCGTCGTGTCGTCAACCAGGATGACCGGGACGTCGAGCGGGATCTCGTCCGGCAGGGCGTGGACCACCAGGCAGGAGGCGCCCCGCGCGGCGGCGTCCCTGACGTAGCCATGACCGTCCAGGCGATAGCCGCGGATGGCGAAGAACGCCTCGCCGACCGCGAGGCTCCGGCTGTCGATGCTGACACCGGTCACGGGCACCCCCAGGTCGCCCCCGATCAGGGCCCCGTGGGTGGCTCGAACCAGTTCCTGCACCGTGAACGGCATAGGCCTCCCTATGACGAGCGCTCCGCGAGAATCTGACGAACCACCGCCCGGTCGTCGAAGGGGAACATGTCTCGGCCGATGATCTGGGAGGTTTCGTGGCCCTTGCCGGCGATGAGGAGAAGGTCGCCCGAGCGGGCCCAATCGAGTGCGGCTCTGATGGCAGCGCGCCTGTCCGGGATCATAGCACACCGCTCCAAGTCGGGCCACACGGCGCCGACGCCGGCGACGACCTCCTTGATGATGGCCGGTGGATCCTCGCTGCGCGGGTTGTCCGAGGTCACCCACAGCCGGTCGGCGAGCCGCGCGGCGATCCCGCCCATGATGGGACGCTTCCCCCGATCCCGGTCGCCGCCGCAGCCGAAGACGACGCCCAGGCGGCCCCGGGTGAGCTTTCGCGCGGTCGTGAGCACGCGCTCCAGGGCGTCGGGAGTATGGGCGTAGTCCACCACGACGAGAAACGGCTGCCCCGCCTCCACCCGCTCGAAGCGTCCCGGGACGGCGGGCACCGTCGCGAGGGCGTGGCCGATCCCCGACGGCTCCATTCCCAGCGCGACGCCCACGGCGCACGCGGCGAGAAGGTTCATGACGTTGTGCTCGCCGATGAGCGGCGAGGCCACGTCGAGGCGGCCGGAGGGAGTCTCGACCGCCATCCTGATCCCGTCCAGCGTGGAGGCGAATTCCAGCGGGTGTACCCGGGCCGCAGGCCGGAGACCGTATCCGAGGGTTCGGAGCGGGAGCCCTTCCACCATCCCGGGGCCCACGGGGTCGTCCAGGTTGATGACCGCCCAGCGATCATGCTTCGGCGAGACGGCGAGCAGCTCGAAGAGCCGCCGCTTGGCCCGGCGGTACGCCTCGAGCGTGCCGTGGAAGTCCAGGTGATCCTGGGTGAGGTTGGTGAACACGGCCACGTCGAAGTCGATGCCGTCCACCCGGTGGAGGGCCAGCGCATGGGAGGAGACCTCCATCGCCACGCCCTTCACGCCGGCTTCCACCATACGGGCCAGGAGCCCCTGGAGCTCCGGCGCCTCGGGCGTCGTCTGGCCGGCCGGCGTCGGCTCGTCGCCGACCCGGTACTGGATCGTTCCGACGATGCCGGTCCTCACCCCCCTGCCCCGCAGCAGCGCCTCCACCAGATAGGAGGTCGTCGTCTTCCCGTTCGTCCCCGTGATCCCCACGACCGTGAGCGCCCCCGACGGGTGGTCGAAGAACCGATCGGCCAGGCGCGCCATGGCTTCCCGCGCCGACGGCACGAGGATGCGGCCGTGGCTCGACCCGGCGAGAGGATCCTCGCCCTCGGTCACCACCGCCGCCGCCCCCCGATCCAGCGCCTCCGGGATGTAAAGGCGCCCGTCGCGCTTGAGCCCGGGGACCGCGACGAACAGGTCTCCCTTCGTCACGGCCCGCGAATCGTAGGCGAGACCCGTGACGGCCTCGGGAAGCCGTCCCAGCACCGTCTTCATCCCAAGCGCCTCGAGCAGAGTCTCCATGGCCACGCGCCGCCGGGTCATCGCCGAGCGGTCGGCGGCGCCAGCTCCAGCCGGGCGACCGAGCCCGGCGCGAGCGCCTCGCCGGCCGCCGGCCGCTGGGCCACCACCACCCCGCGCCCAACCACCTCCAGCCGAATGTCCAAAGGTTCGAGACTCGCCAGCGCGGCGCGGAGGCTCTTCCCCGCCACGTCGGGCATGAGCGGGTCCAGCGCGTCCTGATCGAGGGCCGGCCGCCCGTTCCCGGCGGAAAGGCCGGAGGAGACGGGCACCACCATCCCGGGCTCGAGCCCGCGGACGATCTGCACGGGCGGCGTGTCGCGCGGCGACACGTTCAGGTACCGCAGGACCTCGCGCCCCAGCGCCGCAAAGATGGGCGCGGCCGCCTCGCTCCCCCATTTCTCGTTCCTGGGCTCGTCCAAGAGCACCAGCATCACGATGCGCGGGTCGTCGGCGGGTGCGAAGCCCACGAAGGAAAGGATCCCCGGGGCCCGGGAGTAGCGCTTCGTGGCCTGATCGACTTTCTGGGCGGTCCCGGTCTTCCCCGCCACGTCGTAGCCGGGGATGGCGGCGTTGTGACCGGTGCCATCCGTCACGACCCTGGTCATGATCTGGGTCAGGGTCCGCGCCGTCTCCGGCGAGATCACCTGACGGATGGCGCGGGGCTCGAAGCCGCGCGCCTCTCGGCCCCTCGAGTCCAGCACGGCCCGCACGACCTGAGGCTGCATGAGGCGGCCGCCGTTGGCCACGGCGCCGAAGGCGGCGACCATCTGGAGCGCCGTCACGGAAACTTCCTGGCCGATGGACAGCGTCGCCAGCGAGAGGCCCGACCAGCGCTCGGGCGTCCGCACCTGCCCGCGGCTCTCCCCGGGCAGCCCGACGCCGGTGAGGCTGCCGAAGCCGAAGCCCGCGATGTAGCGGGAGTAGCGCTCCCGCCCCAGGGCCAGCCCGACCTTGACGGCGCCCACGTTGGACGAATTCTGGAGGACCTCGGAGAACGTGAGCCACCCGTACCGCTTCCAGTCGTGGATCACGGTGCTCGCCACGGTGATGGCCCCCTGCTCGCCGTAGAAGCGGTCGCCGGGACGCACCACGCGTTCCTCCAGGGCGGCGGCGGCCAGGATCACCTTGAAGGTGGAGCCGGGCTCGAAGGGATCGGTGACCGCGCGGTTGCGCCATTCGTTAGACGTGGCCGTCGCGAAGTTGTTCGGATTGAACGTCGGGCGGACGGCGAGGGCGAGCAGCTCCCCCGTGCGCGGATCCAGGACGATGGCCATGGCGCTCTTGGCGCGGGTCCGCCGCCAGGCGGTCTCCACCTCCTTCTCGGCCAGGTACTGGATCGTCGTGTCCAGGGTGAGGGCGACGCCCTGCCCCGGCGTCGAGGGTTTCAGGACGGCGGCAAGTCCGGTCACCTCGCGGCCGAGGGCGTCCCGCTCCACCAGAGCCAGTCCGGGCTCGCCGGCCAGGTGGCCGTCCCAGGCCCGCTCCATGCCCTCGAGCCCCCGGCCATCCAGCCCCTCGAACCCCAGGACGTGGGCCGCCAGCTCGCGGTTCGGGTACAGGCGCAGGCTCTCCTGGACGAACCCGAGCCCGGGCTCGCCGAGGGCCTTGACCGCCTGAGCCACGGACGGCGGCAGCTTGCGCTTGACCCAGACGAAGGCGCGGTCGGCCTGGAGCCGCTTCAGGATCTCCTCGGGCCGCTCCGAGAGGAGCGGGGCCAGGCGCCGGGACAGGTCCTCCGGACCGTCGATGCGCGCCGGCAGCGCGAAGACCGACTCGGCGTGGCTCGACACCGCCAGGGCCTCGCCGTGACGATCCAGGATCGGGCCCCGCTTCGGGCGGAGGGTGATCGTTTTCGACCGCTGGCGCTCGGCGAGGCGGGAGAACTCTTCGTGCTTGACGACCTGAACGTACGCCAGGCGACCGATCAGGGCGAGGAGGGCGCAGGCGAAAAAGACGAACAGGA
>JBBTEL010000173.1:0-1501 GCA_038042325.1 Candidatus Methylomirabilota bacterium | reverse complement strand
CGGCGACGGGGGCCCGGCCCGGCACGTACTCCCTCGCCATCCTCACCTGATTGCGCGACGGGGAGAGCATCCCCAGCTCGCCCCGCGCCTTGGATTCGATCCGGGCCAGGGCGCGGAGGGTGGCGAGCTCCACCCGCAACTGGCGGTTCACCTCTTCGATCTGCCCCCGCGTCTGCCGGAGCTGCTCGAGCCGGTACGAGAACTTCACCTGGTTGACCTTGAGCCCGACGATCCCGAGCACCCCGCCGACCAGGCAGGCGGAGATCAGGAGCGTGGCGCCCATGGCCCGGAGCAGGCCCCGGTCGCGCTCACGGATCACCCGCGCCGACTGGTCACCGGGTGCCATGGGGGCCTCCGGCGCGCTCCAGCACCCGCAGCTTGGCGCTCCGGCAGCGCGGGTTCAGGAGGATCTCCTCGCGGCAGGGGGTCAGGGGACAAGGCTCCAGCACGGCGTAGGGCCCCCGGGCCAGCGAGAGAAACGCCCGCTTCACGATCCGATCCTCTCCCGAGTGGAAGCTGATGACGCCGAGCCGTCCCCCCGGGGCGAGCAGCCCCGCCGCGCGCGGCAGCGCTTCGGTCAGGGCCTCGACCTCCTCGTTCACGGCCATGCGCAGGGCCTGAAACGTGCGGGTCGCGACGTGCCGGGCCCGCGGCCACGCGCGCCGGGGCACCGCCGCCTTCACCGCCGCAACGAGATCGACCGTAGTCCTCAGCGGCTGGCGCCGCCGCCGTGCTGCGATCTCGCGCGCTATCCGGCGGGCCCGGGGCTCCCCGCCGTACTCGAAGATGATCCGCGCCAGTTCCGCCTCGGGGAGGCGGGCCAGCAGCTGGGCGGCCGTCTCCCCCCCGGAGCGATCGAAGCGCATGTCGAGGGGCGCCTCGGTGGAGAAGGAAAAGCCGCGCTCCGGGGCGACCAGCTGATGGGAGGAGAGGCCGAGGTCGATCAGCACCGACTGGGCCGCGTCCACGCCGGCCTCCCGCGCGACGCTGTCCAGGTCGCGGAAGCTGGCCTGCCTCAGAACCACGCGGTCCCCGAACCGGGCGAGCCGGCGCCGGGCCTGGGCAAGGGCCACCTCATCCCGATCGATCCCCAGCAGCCTGACCCCCGTCCCACCGTGCTCCAGCAGCAGCTCCGCGTGTCCGCCCATGCCCACCGTTCCGTCCACCACCCACCCCCGGGTGCGGGGGCGCAAGAGAAACGTCACCTCGTCCGGCAGGACCGGGACGTGAATCCCGGCCTCCGGCTCCACCGGGCTCAGACTCCCCTGTTACTGATCTTCTCGAAGAGCGAGGGCAGCTCCGGCTCGTTCGTCCGCGCGTACTCCTCCCAGCGCTCTCGGTTCCAGATCTCGAAGTTCCGGACTCCGCCCACGAGCACCACGTCCTTGATGAGCCCGGCGCGCGCCCGGTAGTCGGGCGGGATCTGGATCCGTCCCTGCCCGTCGAGCGCCGCGTCCTGCGCGTTGGAGATGTAGAGGCGGATGAACTTCTGCACGTCGGG
>JBBTEL010000172.1:4432-12785 GCA_038042325.1 Candidatus Methylomirabilota bacterium | reverse complement strand
CGGCCAGGATGAGGCGCGCGGCCTGCTCCCGGCTCGGGGCGAGCCCCCGCGCGACAAGCAGGCGATCCAGCCTCTCCCGCCTCCTCGCCGGCTTTGCCGGGGCCCTCATACATCCTCGGAGGGGGGCCACCCAGGCCCCCCCACGGCTCCGCCGTGGATGCCCGGGTCCCCGCCCCTTATCTCGGGAACGCGCGAGCGGAGGCGAGCCCTCACGACGGCGGAGCCGCTCCTTTGCGGGCACCCGCCGAAGGCGGGTCGAGGCAAAGCCCGCGCTCGAACAAGCGCGGAGCCATTCGACGAATCCGTCAGGCTTGAGACACGATGTCTCATGGGCCTTCCCTCCGCCAGGCGGCGATCCGCTCCTTCAGTTCCTCGACCAGGGCGCGCGCCCGATCCCGATCCGGCGACTCCCCGACCACGAGGAAGCAGGCTCGATCCGGGTCGGGAATCGCGGCCACCCATTCCTCTCCCATGCGGACGCGAACCCCCTCGACCAGGTCCACGGCCTGCCCCTTGGTGGCGGCGAGCAGGCGGCGCATGACGGCCCCTTTCTCTTCGTTGGGGCATGGGACCTCGCCACGCGTCACGTGGCTCTCGGGTACCTGGCGGATGAGGGCGTGCAGCCGGACCTCGAGCCGCGCCATCATCTCGAGCAGCTTGACCACCGCCGCCATCGCGTCGAAGGCGGGCTGGAAGGCGGGGAAGATGAACCCGCCCAGCTCCTCGCCCACGAGCACGACGCCCGGACTCAGAGCGGTTTCGGCGAGAGCGCGGGGGCTCCCGCGGGCCCGGATCAGCCTGAACCCGTGCTCCGCCGCCAGCCGGTCCACGACCTGGGAGGCCGTGATCGGGACCACCACCGTCCCGGGGGGATGCGTGCGCATGGCCAGGAGCGCCATCACCGCCAGGGCCAGCTCGCCGGGGACGATCTCCCCCTTCTCGTCCACCAGGAACACCTTCTCGCCACCGGTATCCAGAAGCACCCCCAGATCCGCGCCCAGCGTCCGCACGATGTTCGACAGCTGATCCAGCGAGCGCCGGAACTCCTCGGTGGTCTTCGCGATGCGCGTCTCGTCCAGGTACGCGTTGAGGGAGATCACCTCCACGCCGAGCTCCCCCAGGATGGCCGGGAAGATGGCGGAGGCCGGGCCGAAGGCGTAGTCCAGCACGAGCCTGAGCTGGGCCTTGCGGACGAGCTCTCGATCCACCGTCCGCAGCATGCCGTCACGGTACCGGTCGGTGCCCGCGTGGGGAAAGGAGAGCACCCCCGTCTCGTCCGTCGGCGCGCGGTAGAAATCCTCACGGAAGAAGAGGCGTTCCACGGCCCGCTCGCGCTCCGGCGCCAGGTCGAGCCCGCGGGCGTCGAAGAACTTGATATCGAGCAGCTCTCGGTCGTACGGGGACTTCCTCACGTGGCTGCCACCGGCCAGGCCCAGCGCCGGAATCTGATACCGCACGACCGGGATCGGCGCCACGCCCAGGTCCTGGACGTCCACGCCCACCGAGAGCGCCCCCGCCATCAGGGCCCGGTTGATCATGCGGGAGGTCTTGTGGTGGTCGCGGCTCGTGATGACGGCGCGGCGCTTGCCGAGGCTGGCTCCGAAGGCGGCGCCGAGCTTGGAGGCGAACTCGGGCGAGACCTCGATGTTGGCCGGCCCGGTGACGCCGTACCGCCCGAACAGGGCGCGCGACCACCGCGCGCCCCACACGAGGCTCACGGCCAGCGTCGCGCCGTCCTCCACCTCCTTGTACGGCCAGACCTTCACGTTGGCCTTGAGCGTGCTGGACTCGCCGATCTTCGAGAAGTCACCGACGACCACGCCCTCGGCGAGGAATGCCTTGGCCCGGATCGTCGCGCCCCGGCCGACCACAGCCTCCTTCACCACGGCGCCGGGACCGACGCGGGCTTCCTCCCAGAGGACGCTCCCGCTGACCTCCGCCCACTCCTCGACCACCGCGCCCGGGCCGATGACGGAGTCGGCGATCCGCGCACCGGCCTCCACCCGGGCCCCGCGCCCCACGAGGACGGCGCCCGTGAGCGCGGCCGCCGAGTTGACCTGGGCGAAGTCATCGAGCCAGACGGCGTGAGGCGTCCCCGGCTGCTTCCGTCCCGGAATCTCGACCCGGAGCTTCCCCTGGAGGAGGTCCAGGTGGGCCAGCCGGTACTCCGTCAGGTCGCCCACGTCCCGCCAGTAGCCCTCCGCCACGTGACCGTAGAGCGGACGGCCCTCGGCCAGCAGCGCGGGGAAGAGCTCCTTGCCGAAGTCGTACTCCCGGTGGGGCGGGATCGCGTCGAAGACCGACGGCTCCAGGATGTAGATGCCGGTGTTGATGGTATCGCTGAACACCTCCCCCCACCCGGGCTTTTCGAGGAAGCGGGTGATCCGGCCCGCCTCGTCGGTGATCACGATGCCGTACGGGAGCGGGTGCTGGACGCGGGTGAGCACCATGGTGGCCTCGGCCCGACGCTCCCGGTGAAAGGCGACCGCCGCCGCCAGATCGAAGTCGGTGAGCACGTCGCCCGAGATGACCAGGATGGGCTCCGCCGGGCTGCCGAGCGCGAATTTGACCGCACCGGCCGTCCCGAGATCGGCCGGCGGGGTGACGTACTCGAGCGTGACGCCGAAGCGGCTGCCGTCGCCGAAGTAACCGGTGATGGTCTCGGGAAGGAAGTAGAGCAGCGCCTGAAGGTCGGTGAACCCGTGGCGGCGGAGGAGGCGGACCGTGTGTTCCATGATGGGGACGTTTCCCATGGGGACCATGGGCTTGGGAACGTGCGTCGTGAGGGGTCGGAGCCGCGTGCCGAATCCCCCCGCCATGATGAGAGCTTTCATGACCGCTCCTAGCGTGTGGGAAGAGGCGAACGAATCGATTATACAGGAGCGGCGCGCGCCACGGCAAAGCGGCCGCGAGCGCTAGGAGTAGCGGGCGGGGCGCCGGGGCCGCAGCGCATACAGGAGCGCGATCCCGGCGAGGAATCCGCCGATGTGGGCGAACCAGGCCACCCCGCCCTCGGGCCGCCCGCCGGCCACGGACGCGCCGAAGGTGATGAGCCCGTTGAGGAACTGCACGACGATCCAGAAGCCCAGGACGATAAGGGCGGGGATCCGGACGATGCGGATGAAAAAGCCGAAGACGATCAGCGTGAGCACGCTGGCGTAGGGAAAGAGAAGCAGGTAGGCGCCCAGCACCCCGGACACCGCGCCGCTGGCCCCGATCATCGGGATCGTGGCGGCCGGACCCATCAGGGTCTGCCCGAGGGCCGCGGCGATGCCCGACCCGAGATAGAAGCCGACAAAACGCCCGTGACCGAGCGTGTCTTCGACGTTGTTGCCGAAGATCCAGAGGTACAGCATGTTCCCGAAAATGTGGAAGAACCCGCCGTGCATGAACATGGATGTGAAAATCGTCGCCAGGGGGCTCGGCGCGCCCGCGGGGACTTCGCAGGCGCCCGTCAGCCGGCACGGGATGAGCCCGAACTCGAAGATGAACGCCTCCGCTGCGCGGGACGCCGCGGGATCGTCGCCGAGCTGAAGCGACGCCTGGTAGAGAAAGACCAGCATGTTGGCCGCGATGATGCCGATGGTGACAAATGGGACGGTGCGGGTGGGGATATCGTCTTTGAGCGGGAGCATCCGGCGCCGCTACTTCGGAATCGGCTTCAGCACCGCGACGGTCGGGTCCGCCAGGTAGCGGCCGGCCACACGCTGGATGTCCTCCGCCGTGACCGCCTCCACCGCCGCCGCGTAGCGGTCGAGGAATTCATGCCCGACCCCGGCCAGCTCGAAGAAGGCGAGGTACCACGCCTGGCGCGCGTTGGTCCGGCGATCCATGGCCAGACTTCCGAGCAGGTAGGCCTTGGCCCGCTGGACTTCCTTCGGCGTCACGCGCTCCTCGCGGATCCGCGCGACCTCGCGCCGGAGCCCCTCCTCCGCCCGGGTCAGGTTCTCGGGCGCGGTCCCCATGTGGATCACCAGAAAGCTCGTCTCCGCGCGCGAGGGATAGAGCGCGCCGAGCGAGTAGGCGAGCCCCTGTTTGTCCCGGAGCTCCACGAAGAGCCGGCCGGCCATCCCGCCCCCCAGGAGCGTGGTGAGGACCTTCACGGCCGCGTAGTCCCCCCCGGCGAGCGACGGCGCCAGGTACCCCATCAGGATCTGGGCCTGAGCGGCGGGGCGCTCCAGGACCTGACGGGCGCTCGCCGCGGCGGGAGCCGGCGGGGCGGGAGCCTCCGCTTCGGAGCCCGCCGGCAGGTCGGCGAAGAGACGCTCGACCTCCTTCACCACCGCCGGACCCGAAACCTGGCCGCTCACCGCCAGCACGATCCTGCCGGCGCGATAGTAGCGCCGGTATTGCTCCTCAAGGCGGCCCCGGTCCAGCCGCTCCACCGTCTGGCGCCGGCCGAGCGCCGGCCGCCCGTACGGATGGGGACCGTACAGCGAGGCCAGCAGCGTATCGAACGTGAGGGGAAACGGCAGGTCGCCGCGGTTGCGGATCTGGCTCAGGATCACCCGGCGCTCGTTCTCGATCTCCTCGGCCGGCAGGCTCGGCCTGAGCGCCACGTCGGCGATGAGGTCCAGGAGCGCCTTCCAGTGCCGGGCCAGGGCGGTCCCGCGGAGCTCGGAGTAGTCCGTGTCCCCCGAGGCGCTCACGCTCCCGCCGATCTCCTCGGCGGCCTCCGCGATCGCCTGGGCGCTCCGCCGGGCCGTCCCTTTGACCACGACGTGCTGGAGGAGATTCGAGATTCCGGCGTCCTCGGGGCGCTCCCAGCGCCCGCCCATCTTGACCTGGAGCGAGACGGCCACGACGGGCGCGGCCGGGTTCTCCCGGACCAGGAGCGTCAGGCCGTTCGGGAACCGGTGACGCAGCACGGGCGCGAGATGGCCGGACGCCGGAGCGGCGCTCGGAATCAGCGTGAGCCCCGCCGCCACGATCAGCCCGAGCACCCCCGGTTGTCTCACTGGACTACTCTGCCTCATCATGTCTTAACTCACGGCCTGTTCGAGCGCCGGCTTTGCCGGCGCAATCCCTCGGGGGAGGTCCGGAAGGGGGGCGGAGCCCCCCTCCGGGTTTCTCATCGGGCCCCGCCCGTCGGGGTGAACGCGAGCACCGCGTAGCGGTCGACGGGCAGATAGCGGCGGGCGGCCTCGTGGATCTGCTCGCGGGTCACGCTGCTGAGGCGCTCCAGGTAACGCAGCTCCTCTTCGAGGCGCCAGACCGTCTCCGCCAGACCGTAGGCGTACGCCAATCCCTCGGCCGTCTCGATGGCGAAGGCGTGCTCGGACTCGGCCGCGGTAACGGCCCGCCGGCGCTCCACTTCGGTGACGCCTTCCGTCTGGACGCGCCGGATCTCGGCCAGGATCGCCCCTTCCACCTTGCCCAGGTCGCCGGGTTCCAGCTGGGCGGAGACGCTCACGAGCCCCCCGCCCTGGAGCGCCCCGTAGCTGGCGCGGATGGAGGAGACGAGCCGGTCGCGCTCGCGGAGCGCCTGGTTGAGCCGCGAGCTCCGCGAGCCGCCGAGGATGGACGCGAGGAGGTCCACGGCGAAGACGTCCGGATGATCCAGCGGGGGCGCGCTCCACCCGAGCGCCAGGTGGGCCTGCTTCTCGTTCCGGGAGACCACGTGACGCCGCACGCCCGGCAGTGACGGCGGCGGCGGAAGGGGCCGGCGGCGGTACCCGGCCGCCGTCACCCGGGCGAAGGTCCGCTCCACCACGGCGCTGACATCGGTGGGATTCACTGCCCCGACCACGACGAGAACCATGTTCTCGGGAGCGTAGTGGCGCCGGTAGTAGCCTCGAAGCGTCTCCCGGGTGGCCGCCTTCAGGGCGGCTTCGTCGCCCAGGACCGGGCGCCCGTACGGGTGTCCCGGAAACACGTGCGTGTAGAGCTGGCGGAAGAGCGAGGACCGCGGGTTGTCTTCGCCGAGCCGGACCTCCTCGAACACCACCTGCCGCTCGCGCTCCAGCTCCTTCGGGTCGAAGGCCGAGTTGAAGGCGACGTCGCCCATGACCTCGATGGCGCGGAGCGCCTGGCGGGCCGGCAGGAGGATGTAATAGAACGTGTAATCGAGGGAGGTGCCGGCATTCGTCCTCCCGCCCACCGCCTCGACCTCCCGGTCGACAAAGCCGGGCCCCCGCGTCTCAGTCCCCTTGAAGAGCATATGCTCCACGAGGTGGGAGAAGCCGAGCTCCGCGGGGCGCTCATCGCGGCCGCCGACGCCCACCCAGAGGTGCAGGGCCACCACATCGCTCGCGCGGTGCTCCTGGATGATCACCCGCATCCCGTTGTCGAGCACCAGGCGCGTCGGTCGATCGAGACTCGGCGAGCCGGAAGTCGGCATGGATGCGGTCGCGCCGCACCCCGTCAGAAGCAGCAGCACGGCGAGCGGGCGGCTGGATGCGAACATGGGCGATTCAGCGTACCAGACTTTGCAGGAGCCCACAAGCAAACGCCCCCGGATCGGCCACGATGGTGCGCGGAATACGGGTTCCATGTACTATGGGGATGACCATGAGCCGGAGCCGGGGATGAGCCCCCTCAGCAGGTGGCAGGTCCTGTTCGCGGCCGGCGGCGGACTCTTCGTCGTCATCGGCTGGCAACTCCTTCCCTCCCCGCTGGCCGCGCTGCTGCTCGCGCTGGGGGGCGGTCTCTTCGGGGTGGCGCTCGCGCCTCGGCTCTGGCGCGACGGGCCGCCGAAGGGCCCGGCCGACGCGGAGCGCCTCGAGGAGACGATCGCCACCTTCCAGGAAGGGATGCTCGACCTCGACTCCCTGGTGGAGCTGGGCCGCACCATCAGTGCCTCGCTGGATCTGGACCAGCTCTTCACCACGACCATGAAGCGGGTCGCCGAGACGACCCGCGTGGAAAGCTACGCGCTGTTCCTCTACGACGAAACGATGGACAAGCTCGTCGCGCGGACCGTCAGCGGGACGGGGATGGAAGCCCTTCAGGACCGCTCCTTCGCGATCGGTGAAGGGCTCGCGGGCCGCGTCTACCAGACCCGGACTCCGGAGACGCACTCTGCCGGAGGGCCGCTCCCCTGGCCGGACATCCCCTCTCACGTCCGGTCGGTCGTGGCGCTCCCCCTGTCGTCCGCCGATCGAACCCTCGGCGTCCTCCTGCTCTACTCGCCGGCCACCGGCGCCTTCGGCGAGCGGAAGACCGCCTACTTCACGGTGGTCGCCAAGCAGCTCGTCATCGCGATCGAGAACGCCCAGCTCTTCATCAAGACGCGGGAGCTGGGCTACCGGGACGCGCTCACGGGCCTCTTCAACCGCCGGTACTTCGAGGAGGCCCTGGACCGGGAGGTGCGGCGCGCGATCCGCTACAACCTGCCCGTGGCGCTGCTCATCGCGGACATCGACCATTTCAAGATCTACAACGACAGCCAGGGGCACCACGAGGGGGACAACGTCCTCAAGGAAGTGACGGCCCGCCTGACCGAGAACACCCGCCAGGTGGACATCGTGGCCCGCATCGGCGGCGAGGAATTCGTCGTCATCCTCCCGATGACCACGAAGACCCATGCCCGCCTGGTGGCCGAGAAGCTTCGCCGTTCGGTGGAGGAGACCAAGATCCCGGGCGAGGAAGTCCTGCCGGGAGGGCGGTTGACGATCAGCCTCGGGCTTGCCGCCTATCCGGAGGATGCCTCCGACCCCACGGGGCTCGTCCAGGCGGCCGACGCGGCCCTTTACACCGCCAAGCGAAAGGGGCGTAACCGCACCGAAATGTTCGGCCGCTCCTAGCCTCCCGCCGACCCTCGGGGGTCGGGCAGATTGCCTCTCGCCGGTCGGGCAGAAAGCCAGCGGACGATGCCGGAACTGATCCCCTACAGATTGATAACATACGGGAGATATGGAGAAAGATCGTGGCTCTCCCCTTGGCATCCATCCTGCTTTACTAATGGCCGTGCCGACACCATCCGGGGTTCAGACGGTCATGAATCATAAAAAGGAGGTGGGGGGAACAGGCCAATCCGGGGGGAGGCAAACGGTTCCAGGAGACAAACCGTCTCAACACAACAATAAGGAGAAAGGGCAAACCCAAATGAGAAAGTTCCTAGCAACCCTGATGATCTTCTTCCTCTTCGTCGCGCTCTCGCCGATGGTGGTCGAGGCGGCTTCGCCTTGCCCGCCTGAGGTCCAGGCGGCCAAGAACCTGCTGACCAAGCAGGTCGCCAAGAGCCAGGATGTTGTTCAGGCTCCTCGCTCGCTCGCTGGTGCCCGGAGCCAGGATGTTCAGGCGCCCCGTGGCCAGGATATCAAAGCTCCTCGCGGCCAGGATGTCCAGGCTCCTCGCGGCCAGGATGTGCAGGCGCCCCGCGGTCAGGATGTCCAGGCTCCTCGCGGGCAGG
>JBBTEL010000172.1:0-4332 GCA_038042325.1 Candidatus Methylomirabilota bacterium | reverse complement strand
TTCAGGCCCCCCGGACCCTAGCGCCCCAGGCCCCGCGTGGCCAGGATGTGCAGGCTCCTCGCGGTCAGGATGTGCAGGCCCCGCGCGGTCAGGATGTCCAGGCTCCTCGTGGGCAGGATATTCAGGCCCCCCGGACCCTAGCGCCCCAGGCCCCGCGTGGCCAGGATGTGCAGGCTCCTCGCGGTCAGGATGTGCAGGCCCCGCGCGGGCAGGATGTCCAGGCTCCTCGTGGGCAGGATGTGCAGGCGCCCCGTGGGCAGGCTATTCAGGCTCCTCGTGGCCAGGATGTGCAGGCCCCGCGCGGTCAGGATGTCCAGGCGCCCCGCGGCCAGGATATTCAGGCTCCTCGCGCTGGAACCACGGGCGGCACGATGGCCCAGGCCCCTCGCGCTGACAAGGCTCGGATCCTCGTGAACGAGGCCGAGGCGGCGTGCAAGGCCGGCGACATGACCAAGGCGACCGAGAAGGCCAAGGCCGCCATGGCGGTCCTGCAGCAGAAGTAACCTCCCTCGGTTACACAAGGCCCCAGGGCAACCCCCTGGGGCCTTCTTTTTTTCGCCACCCAACCGGTATAGAATCTCTCCGATGAGCCTGCCCCTCCCGCGCATCCTCGCGACGACCGGCCTCACGTTGAGCGTGGTCCTCATCTGGGCCGGGCTCGCTGGGGCCGACCGGACGCTCACGGTCCAGGAGGCGATCCTCCGCGCCAAGCCCGCCGTCGCCCTGATCGTGGCCGAGGTGGTCGCCGAGGTCCGCCTGAACTGCGGGAGCGGCGAGATCCAGCACACGCCTCCCCCCTTCAGGGAGACCGGCACCGGATGGTTCATTGACGCGCGGGGGTTCATCATCACGAACGGTCACGTCGTCCAGCCGGCCCACACCCCGCCCCGCTGGATGGTCAACTCGTTCGCCAAGCGGGCCATCGAGTCCGCCTGCGTGCCGGCCATCCTCAAGCGGATGGGGATCGCCCCGGGCGAACAGCCGGCGGCCGAGGACCGGGTCAAGCGGCAGGCCCTCGACAGCGTCCTGCCCTCCACGAAGGTCAAGCTGGACCCGGGTATCTTCGTCGTCCTCTCCAACGGCACGCGCGTGCGCGCCGAGGTGAAAAAGTACAGCCCGCCGCTCTCCCTGGGGGACGATCCGGAAGGCAAGATGTCCGGCCGGGACCTGGCCCTCCTGAAAATCCCTGGGAAGGACTTCCCGATCCTGCCGCTGGCGGACTCGAAGGCCGCCAAGATCGGCGACCCCATCCACATCCTGGGCTTTCCCGGGGTGGTGTTGAGCCACGAGCTCCTGAACCAATCCGTCACCGTGGAAGCCTCCGTCACCAATGGCGCCGTCTCCGGCTTCAAGCAGGACAAGGCGAACCAGCCGGTGATCCAGACCGATGCCCCGGCGGCCTGGGGCAACAGCGGCGGCCCGGTCGTCACGGCCAAGGGCGAGGTCGTCGGGGTGCTGACCTTCGTCTCGCTCGCCCCTGGGCCGGAGGGCGGGATCGTGATGGGCTTCAACTTCGTCATCCCGTCGAACGCGGTCCAAGACTTCCTCCAGGGGACCGAGGTGAAGCCCAGCGCCGGGAGCCCCTTCAACAAGGTCTGGTGGGCCGGGCTGTCGGAGGAGTTCGACGGCAACTACAAGGCCGCCGAGCGGTACTTCAGCGAGGCGAACAAGCTCGTCCCCAACCTCCCCGACGTCAAGCGGATGCTCGCGGAGGCCCAGGACAAGATCAAGAACCCGCCGCCCCGGCCGTTCCCATGGGCGTGGGTCACCCTCGGTGTGACGCTGGCGAGCCTGGGAAGTTACGGCGCCATCTGGGGACGGAAGTGGTGGAAAAACCGCCACCGGATCTCCCCCTCCGCCGTCGTCCATCTCCTGGAGGAGGGCAAGAGCCCCCTGGTCCTCGACGTCCGGAAGCCGTCGGCCTTCGAGGCCAGCCCCCTCAAGATCCCCGGCGCCCTCTATATCTCCCCTGAGGCAATCGACGCGGGCAAGTACGACCTGGAGGTCGAGCCCAACCGCACGGTCGTCGCCTACTGCACCTGACCCGACGAAGCCACGAGCGCCAGGATGGCGCAAAAGCTGAGGCGGATGGGGTACAAGGACGTGAAGATCCTCAAGGGCGGGCTGGGCGCGTGGGCCAATGCGGGGCTCCCCCTCGAGGCCAAAGCCGGCCTCCCGACGATCGGGGTCGAGCTCTACAAGAGCATGCTCGGCGGCGTCTGACCTTCTGCCCTCAGATCAGCCGCTGCCGGATCCGCGACGATGTGAAGTCCACGGCCATGACCAGCGCGATCAGGATCAGCAGCACCGTGGACGCCGCCGGATAGTTGAGCATCCGCAAGTACGTCTGGATGTAGAAGCCGATTCCTCCCGCCCCCACGAACCCCAGGATCGCCGCCGCCCGGATGTTGGTCTCGAAGCGGTAGAGGGTAAACGAGATGAAGAGCGGCAGCAGCTGCGGCACGACGCCGAACCGCAGCACCTGGAGCCGGGTGGCGCCCGCGGCGGTCGCCGCCTCCACCGGACCCGGGTCGATGGCCTCGATGGCTTCCGAATAGAGCTTGGCCAGGATCATCGTCGTGTAGGCTACGACGGCCAGCACGCCCGGAAACGGGCCCAGGCCCACCGCGGCGACGAAGAAGAGCGCATAGACGAGCGTGTCGATGGCCCGGAGCGCGTTGAGCAGGGAGCGCACCCCGTAAAAGAGCCAGGCCGGGGCCACGTTGCGGGCCGCCAGGAACCCCAGCGGAAGCGCCGCCACGGCGGCCACCGTCGTTCCCACCACGGCGATCTGGAGGGTCTGCAGCGCTCCCCTGCCCGCGTTGCCGAGCACCGAGAAGTCCGGCGGGAACATGCGCCGCAGGAAGTCGGCCATGAAGGGAAGCCCCTCGACCATCCGGGGAAGGGAGAGCTCCGTCTCCCAGGCCGACCAGAGGAAGAGAGCCACGACGACCGCGACGCCCGTCCACCGGCTCGCCGTCCTCATCGCGCTCCCCCTCCGAAGATGGCGTCCACGATCTCGTCGGTGACGCCCGCCGGGCCGCCGTCGTAGACCACCCGCCCGTCGCGAAGCCCGATGACTCGCTGGCCGTAGGCCAGGGCGAGGTCCATCACGTGCAGCGTGGTGATCACGGTGATGCCGTCCTCCTCGTTGATCCGCCGCAACAGGTCCATGACGGTCCGGGAGAGCGCCGGGTCCAGGCTCGCCATCGGCTCATCGGCCAGGATGGTCCGCGGCTCCTGGACGAGCGCCCGGGCGATCGCCACCCGCTGCTGCTGCCCGCCCGAAAGCGTGTCGGCGCGCCGGTGGGCGAGCTCCGCCAAACCGACGCGGGCCAGGACGGCGTCGGCCAGGACGCGGTCGCGCCGCGGGAACGAGCCGACGAGGGACCGCCACTCGGGGACGTGGGAGAGCCGGCCCACCAGGACGTTATCGAGAACCGACAGCCGCTTAATCAGGTTGAACTGCTGAAAGACGAAGCCGATGCGGGCCACGAGGCGCCGCCGGGGCTCCCCCCTCGCCGCCGTGAGGCTCTCCCCGTCGATGAGGATCTCCCCGGCGGTCGACGCCACCAGCCCGTTCAGGCAGCGGAGCAGGCTCGACTTGCCGGCCCCGCTGGGACCGATGACGGTCACAAACTGGCCGTCGGGAATCTTGAGCGAGACGTCCCGCAGCGCGACGGTGTTCGGCGGGTAAATCTTGGTGAGGCCGCGGACCTCGATCACGCGCGGGAGACCGGCTCCCCCCGCTTCCCGGCGAGAAAGTGGAGGTGGAGGTGGTACACGACCTGGCCGCCCTCGGGCCCGCAGTGGCAGTTGACGCGGTAGCCCCGGTCCGCCACGCCCTTGGTTTCGCCGAGCCGGCGGGCCACGAGAAAGCACTTGCCGACGAGCTCGGCGTCGGCCGGCGTCAGCGTCGCGACCGATTCGATGTGGCGCTTGGGGATGATCAGGATGTGGACCGGCGCCTTCGGGTAGAGGTCCCGGAAGGCGAGCACCTCGGCGTCCTCGTACTCGATGTCCGCAGGGGTCTCCCGCGCCACGATCCGGCAGAAAATGCACGTTTGGCTCATCCGAGGGCCGCCCTATCGTATAATGAGCTGGTCGTCAAGACAGGCCTCGGGGAGGAGCTGTCCATGGGTACGTGTCCCAAGTGCAAGCGCAAGATCCGCCACAACGGCAACCACATCAAGCTCGGCCAGGTCTGGTACCACAAGGCGTGCCCCGAGAGACCCGCCAAGGCCAAGCAGCCCTAGCACGTCTCGAGCGCGGGCTTCGCCCGCGCAACCCTCCGGGGGGAGGCATCGGAAGGGGGGCGAAGCCCCCCTCCGA
>JBBTEL010000171.1:1791-4993 GCA_038042325.1 Candidatus Methylomirabilota bacterium | reverse complement strand
CTAGCGCGGGACCTTCGCGGGTGCGGCCGTGCGGAGGGCGAGGATGCGGTCCAGGACGGCGTTGGCGACGTCGAGCTTGGGCATCCTGGGAAGCTCGATCGCCCCGCCCCAGCGGTCGAGGAGCGTGACCTGGTTGTCGTCGGCCTCGAAGCCGATCCCCTTCTGGCTCACGTCGTTGGCCACGATGAGGTCGATCCGCTTGGCCTCGAGCTTGGCCATGGCGTGGCGCTTCACCTCGTGGGTCTCGGCGGCGAACCCCACGACGAACTGGTCGCCCTTCCGCGCCGCGATCTCTTTCAGGATGTCGGGCGTGGCCGCCAGCTCCAGGGTCAGCCACTCCTGCTTGGACTTGATCTTGGCGTTGTTGGCCTCCCGGGCGCGGTAGTCAGCGACGGCTGCGGCCTTGATCACGATGGTGGCCCAGGAGAGGTGCTGGAGCACCGCCTCGCGCATCTCCTCGGCGGTCTCCACCGGGACGAAGACCGCCCCGGCCGGCGGCGTCTGGCTCGTAGGACCGGACACCAGCACCACCTCGGCGCCGCGCCGGAGCCCCGCCACGGCCAGCGCGTAGCCCATCTTGCCCGACGAGCGGTTCGACAGGTAGCGCACGGGGTCGATAGGCTCCCGCGTGGGGCCCGCCGTGATCAACAACCGCTGGCCTGCCAGGTCCTTGAGGGGCGACAGAAGGCGGTGGAGCGCCTCGAGGATCGCGTCGATCTCGGGGAGGCGGCCCTTGCCTGCGAGCCCCGAGGCCAGCTCGCCGGCGTCGGGCTCGAGGACGGTGAGGCCGCGGGCCCTGAGCGTGGCGACGTTGGCCACCACGGCGGGATGGTCCCACATCCCGGCGTCCATGGCCGGGGCGATCAGAACCGGGGCGCGCGTCGCCAGGAGGAGGGTCGTCAGAAAGTCATCCGCAATGCCATGGGCCGCTTTGGCGAGGAGGTTCGCTGTGGCCGGCGCCACGACGAAGGCGTGGCAGCGATTCGCCAGCTCGACGTGCTCCACGGCCGCGTCGGTCTGGGGATCGAAGAGATCGGTCAATACGGGACGCCCGGACAGGGTGCGGAATGTCAAGGGGGCGACGAACTTCTGGGCGTGCTCTGTCAGGACGACGCTGACGCCCGCGCCGAGGCGCACCAGCTCCCGCAGCAGATACACCGCCTTGTAGGCGGCGATCGACCCCGTGACCCCCAGGATGATCTCTTTGCCGGCGAGCGTCATCTACGGCGCTTCGTCCTTCACCCGGTACCCCACCTTGGCCTGAGCCACCTCTTCGAGGGCGGCGCTGGTGCACTTCTTGTGCTTGGACTCCACCTGGGGCGTGGCGCCGCGATTGAGCTGGCGGGCCCGCTTGGAGGCGAGCACCACCAGAAGATAGCGGTTCGACACCTTCTGCAGAGATTTTTCAAGGGACGGGAATGCCATGCGTGCCTCCTATGACTCCGGGAGCGCGAGGTCGGAGAGCTTCAGGGCCAGCCGGCTCGTCCGGCAGCGCTCGGCCTGGATGATGCCGGCCAGCTGATCCACCGCCTCCTTCAGGTCTCGGTTGATGATCAGGTAGTGGTACTCCCGCCAGGCCGCGATCTCCTCCCGCGCGCGCGCCATCCGGCGGGCGATCTCCCGGGGCGCGTCCGACTTCCGCTCGCGGAGCCGCTGCTCGAGGAGCGCCAGCGACGGCGCGACGATGAAGATCGAGACCGCCTCGGGGTAGCGCGTCCTCAGCTGGCGCGCCCCCTGCGTGTCGATGTCCAGCAGGATGTCGAGCCCGGCGGCCAGCGCCTCCTCCAGCGGCCGGGCCGCTGTCCCGTAGTAATTATCGTGCACGACCGCCCACTCGGCGAACTCGTTCCGCTCGACCATGCCCTTGAACGCCGGCGCGCTGACGAAGTGGAAGTCCTCACCCTCCACCTCTCCCGGGCGCGGCGCCCGCGTCGTGTAGGAGACCGAGTAGGCCAGAGCGGGAATCAGAGAGCGCACCTCCGTGCAGAGCGTCGTCTTGCCGGCCCCCGACGGGGCCGACACGACCACCAGCGTCCCACGCCGCCTAGCGACCGGCTCCACGCCCCCGCTCATTCTTCCTCCCACGAGCTTGCGCCGGCGAAGCCGGCGCTCGAACCGCCCTGAACGGGGACCGCGGATTCATTCTACGTTCTGGACCTGCTCACGGACCTTCTCCAGGTTCCCCTTGGACGCCAGGGCCAGCTGGGAGAGCTCCAGGTCGTTGGCCTTTGACGCCACCGTGTTGACCTCGCGGTTCATCTCCTGGACCAGGAAGTCCAGCGTCCGTCCCACCGCGCCGCCTTCCTTCAGCAGGCCCGCGAACTGGCCGAGGTGGGCCTTGAGCCGCGCCAGCTCCTCGCTGATGTCCGTCTTGTCGGCCCAAACGGCGGCCTCCATGGCGAGCCGCCCCTCGTCCAGGGGGTGCTCGCTCAAGAGGGCCCTGATCCGCTCCCTGACCCGCCCCGCGCGCTGGGCCAGCGCCGCCGGGACGCGCTGCGCCATCCGCTCCACTTCCGCGGCGAGGGCGTCATGCAGCGCCCTGAGCTCTTTGGCGAGTGCCTCGCCCTCGGCCTCCCGCCGGGCCACCAGGTCCTCCATGGCACGGGTGAGCCCCTCGGCCAGCACGGGCCACCCGGCCTCGGGCGCGATCGCCTCGGGCTCGCCGAGCGTCACCACCCCGGGACGCTCGAGGACCCACTCGACCGTTGGCTCGGTGTCCAGGCCCAGGGCGTCGCTCAGCGCCAGCGCCTGCTCGATATAGCGCCGGGCGAGGGCCGCGTCCACCTTCAAGCCGCCCCCTCCCTCGGCGAGGGGCTTCACGCCCACGCTGACGTCGAGACGCCCCCGCTGGATCTGTCCCTGGATCAGGCGCCGGGCCTCCAGCTCGAGGCCGGCCAGCGAGCGGGGGAGCTTCAGAGCGACGTCGAGGTGGCGATGGTTCAGCGACCGGGCCTCGACCGACACGACGATCTTTTCCCCGACCACCTCGGCCCGTCCGTATCCCGTCATGCTTCGGATCATGGGTGCCTCGAGGCGGGGATGGTAAGGAGGGAAAGCAGCCCAGCCATCGCTGTAATATAGTCAAATTTCCCTGAACAGTCAATAACTTTGGGCCACCCGGCCGTTGACAGCCCGCGCGCCCTCGGTGTACAGTGCGCCCAGTCTTCCTCAAACCCTAATACCGGAGGACCCGCATGAGACA
>JBBTEL010000171.1:0-1691 GCA_038042325.1 Candidatus Methylomirabilota bacterium | reverse complement strand
ACGAAGGCCCCCGACGGCAAGCCCATCAACGACCACGTGGAGTGGGTGGGGGGCGGCGCCTCCACCACCATGCTGGGCGGCCTCAAGGCGGGGAAGTTCGACGCCATCATGGCCGTCCCCGAGTGGCAGTGGGCCGCCCAGGACGAGGGGTTCGGCGCGCCGATCTACGACGTCCTGGATGAGAAGGCGTGGAACCGGGTCTTCGGCGGCAAGATCCCCGTGACCGTGGGCTACGTGCTGAAGGAGACTGTCGAGAAGTCCCCCGACCTCGTCCAGGCCTACGTCAACGCCAACTACCGGGCCCAGCAGTGGATCAAGAGCGCCTCGGATGGCGAGATTGCCGACCTCCTCCACAAGCCCTACATGGACACCTTCGGCCGTGACGTGGTCCTCCGCTCCATCAAGTACTACAAGACGATCTTCGACTGGGACTTCCTGATCGAGCCCAAGGACTACGAGAACGGCATGAAGGTGTGGCTCCCGCTCGCGGTGGAGAAGCCGATCCCGTACGCTCAGGTCGTGGACATGAGCTTCGTCAAGAAGGCCCAGGCCAAGTTCAAGTAGCCTGCCCGCGCCGTTGCCAAGGGTCCGAATTCAGATCCGGGACCTCTCGAAGACCTTCCGCGAGGGAGGGCGGGAGGTCCCCGCCGTTTCCAGGGTCTCCCTCGACATCCTCGACAAGGAATTCGTTGCCCTCGTCGGCCCCTCCGGCTGCGGCAAGTCCACCATCCTCAACATGATCGGTCGCCTCATCGCCCCCTCCGCGGGTCAGGTGCTGATCGATGGGGTTCCCGTGTCTGACGTCCCGCGGCAGGTCGGGTACGTCTTCCAGAAGGACACGGTCTTTCCCTGGCGCACCGTGGCCCGCAACATCGCCCTCGGCCTCGAGTACCGGGGGATCGCCGGGCCCGAGCAGGAGCGCCGGGTGGCGGAGGCCATCAGGCTGGCCGGCCTGGCCGGCTTCGAGGACGCCTTCCCCGCCACGCTCTCGGGTGGGATGCGCCAGCGGGTGGCGCTCATGCGGACGCTGATCGTGGAGCCCGAGATCCTCCTGATGGACGAGCCCTTCGGCGCGCTGGACACCCACACCAAGCTCGGCCTCCACGCCGAGCTCCTGGCGCTCTGGGAGGCCAAGCACCAGACGGTGGTGTTCGTGACCCATGACCTCTCAGAGGCGATCACCTTGGCCGATCGCATCGTCGTGCTGACGCGCCGCCCGGGCAGGATCAAGCTGATTCACGAGGTGAAGCTGCCGCGCCCGCGGGACGTGATCAAGCTCAGGGAGAGCGACGAGTACGCCCGCGAGTACAGCCAGATCTGGCACGTCCTGGGCGAAGAATTCGCCGAGCACGTCCGATGAACGAAACGCTCAAGATCAACTTCTGGCGGCTCGCGATCCTGGTTGTGGGGGTGGGGGCTTGGGAGTGGCTCACCGGGATCAAGGCCGTCTCCAAGATCCCCGGCCTCTACTTCATCGACCCGTTCTTCATCAGCCGCCCCTCCAAGATCGTCGAGCGCTTCTTCTACCTGAACTCCGACAAGGTCCGCCTCACCCTCTGGCAGATGCTCCTCTCCACGGTGGAGTCCACCTTCATCGGTTTCTTCGTCGGAGTCTCCACCGGCTTCGTGGCGGGGCTGGTGCTGGGGCGGAACTACCGGCTGGCCCGGATCTTCGAGCCCTACATCATCGC
>JBBTEL010000170.1:0-16759 GCA_038042325.1 Candidatus Methylomirabilota bacterium | reverse complement strand
GCCGCTCGCTCGGATCTGTGGGGGCGAAAGCCGAATGGCTGAGCTACCCGACCACAACCTGAAGCGGATGAAATCTCTCTCCGTGGGGCCGATGTCAGCGCTGGCCTTGCGGGGAAGGCTATCTGCACCGACGTGTAAGGATGATGTCCCCCGCCCAGGGCGGGGAACTGTTCAGAACTGTCTGGACAAAATGGAACCGGGGGGCTCAACACCCCCCGGTTCCCTTACCACACCGTGCCTTGCCCTGCCATGCCCTGCCTCGCCCCGGCCTTGCCTTGCCGAGCCGCGCCTTGCCTGGCCGCGTTCCCTTACACCCCACAGCGTAAAGGGGCACTCTGGAACCTTCCCGGCCCCCTTCGGCGAGCCTCCTCGAGGGGTTCGCGGGTCCGTCCGGGTCCGTTGAGTCCGTCGAGGAGAGCCCACAGCGGGCACTAGGCGTATCGGGGAGTCAGTCACCGGAAATGGAGCGTTTCCCCTAGAAACGTAAGAGCGTTCGAGGGCGGTTCAAGTCCCCCCTCTCGCACCATTTCCAGGCCGTGCCACTCTGGTTCGTCACGTGTCAGGCTGACCGTCCTCTGCTACCCTCGGGGGGCGCAATAATCAATGATTTCAGATTATTGTAACGATCCCGCCTCGGCATGGGCCCTGCATCATTTGACTGGGCAAGAGGACTGATGACGACCATGTTCACGCTGTTCCCGCGGCGATGGAGCCACTGGCTTCTCTTCCTGGTCGGACCCATGTTCCTCGCCACGTACTTCGGCCTACTCTCGTGGGGGCCGGTCGAGGAAGCGATCAAGCAGATCCTGAGCCAGCAACCCGGCCTCCCCCGCGCCGAGGGGCTCCTCGGCCTGGTCTCGTTGCTGCTGCTGACGCCGATCGTCGGCGTTGTGGCGCTGTTTCTGCTCCTGTTCGTGTGGGTGGTCCTGGCGGGGACTCTCGGGCGGGTCGGTCGTATGCTCGGCTTGCCGGATTGGGCCTTCTTGCTGCTCGTCGCCGCAGTGTCCGCGGGCCTGGTCTACGCCAAGAGCGAAACGTGGCTGCCGTGGTCTCTACAGGCTCTCGACCGCGTCGCCAGCGCCTATCTCATCCTTCTCCTCTAGACCGTAGCGCCCCGGCTTCCGAAGGTCCGACTTGACGGTGTCCGGGTTTTATCCGAGAATCACTCTCCGGCTGCCCCCACTCGTTCGCCTGACAGACCAAGTGAGGCCCCCAGTCCGATGAAAGTCGCCGTCGAAGAGCTTGAGGCCTGCAAGCGCCGCCTCCAGGTGGAGGCGCCGGAGGACCTCGTCCGCCAGGCATGGGAGGAGGCCTACGGGCGGGTCGGGGGGCAGGCGAAGCTGGCGGGGTTCCGGAAGGGCCATGTTCCCCGTAACCTCCTGAAGCTCCATTTCGCCGACGAGGTGCGCCGGGAGGTGGCCCAGCGGCTCATTCCCGAGGTGTACCGGCAGGCGCTGGCCGAGACGAAGCTTCACCCCGTCGAGGACCCGGACTTCCGCGACGTGACGCTGGAGGAGGGGGCTCCGCTGAAGTTCACGGCGGTGGTGGAGATCAAGCCCGCGATCGCGCTGGGGACCTACACGGGCGTGGCCGTCCAGCATGCGCCGGTCCCGGTGACGGATGAGGATCTCGAGAAGGCGCTGGAGCACCTCCGCGAGCAACACGCGGAGTTCAGGAGCGTCGAGCGCCCCGCCGCCGCGGGGGACCTGGTCATCGTGGACTACACGCTGACGCCCGAGGGATTGGAGCCGCGGCGCGAGCAGGGGTACGCGTTCCTCGTGGGCTCCCAGGCGGTGCTCGCCGAGATCGACGAGGCGGTGATCGGCCTCGCCGCGGGCGGCGAGCGGGAGACGCGGATCCGCTTTCCCGACGACCACCGGCGGGAAGACCTCCGGGGAAAGGGCGGCGTTGCCACCGTGCGGGTCGTGGAGGTGAAGGAGAAGGCGCTGCCGGCGCTGGACGACGAGTTCGCCAAGGGGCTCGGCGAGTACCAGAATCTCGAAGAGCTCACAACGGCGATTCGGAAGGAGCTCGAGGCGCAGCGGGAACGGGAGAGCCGCCGGGCGCTGGAGGACAAGGTGGTGGACACGCTCCTGGCCCAGCACGACTTCCAGGTGCCGGAGGCCATGGTCCTCCGCCAGGTCGCCCACCTGATCGAGCACGCCCGCGAGCGGATGCGGCGGCAAGGGGTGGATCCGGACCAGATCAAGTGGGACTACGAGAAGCTGGCCGAGGAACTCCGCCCGGGGGCGCTCCGCGCGGTGCGGCGCGCGCTGCTGCTGGAAGCGATTGCCGAGAAAGAGGATTTGGAGCCGATCGACCTCGACGTGGAGGCCGAGGTGGAGAAGATCGCCCGGGCCAGCCAGCGGCCGGCGCCGGCGGTCCGGCGGCTCATGGAGAAGAGCGGCGACCTGGAGGGGCTCCGGTATTCCCTCCGAGAGGCGCGGACCGTCGACTTTCTGATTCAGCAGGCGCGGATCGAATCCTGATGTACACTATGGGCAGGTAAGGAGAGTCCGTATGGCGCTGGTTCCCATCGTGATCGAGCAGACGCCCCGCGGCGAGCGGGCCTTCGACATCTTTTCGCGGCTCCTCAAGGAGCGGATCATCTTCCTGCCCACCTACATCGAGGACGAGCTGGCCAATCTGGTCATCGCCCAGATGCTCTTCCTCGAGGCGGAGGACCCGGACAAGGACATCTTCCTCTACATCAACTCGCCGGGCGGCTCGGTGACCGCCGGCATGGCGATCTACGACACCATGCAGTACGTGAAGCCCACCATCTCCACCATCTGCATGGGGCAGGCCGCCTCCATGGGCGCGCTGCTCCTGACCGCCGGCACCAAGGGCAAGCGCTTCGCGCTCCCCCACGCGCGCATCATGATCCACCAGCCGCTGGGTGGGGTGCAGGGGCAGGCCACGGACATCGACATCCAGGCCAAGGAGATCCTCCGGGTCCGCGACGAGCTGAACCTCATCTTCGTCCACCACACGGGGCAGAGCCTGGAGCGGATCCAGCGGGACACGGACCGGGACTTCTTCATGACCCCGGAGCAGGCGCGGGCCTACGGGCTCGTGGACGAGGTCATCTCCTCCAAGCCGACCCCGCGGGCCGTCGCGGAGGCGGCGGGGGCGCTTGCGGGCGCCTCGGCAGGGTAGGACGCGTCCATGGCCCGAACGCGGGAGACCAACGGCGTGCTGAAGTGCTCGTTCTGCGGCAAGAGCCAGAACGACGTGCGGAAGCTCATCGCCGGCCCCACCGTGTACATCTGCGATGAGTGCATCGAGCTCTGCAACGACATCATCGCGGAGGAGTGGGAGGAGGAAAAGAGCCGGGAGATCCGGCGCCTCCCGAAGCCGGCCGAGATCAAGAGCGTCCTCGACCAGTACGTCGTGGGGCAGGAGCGCGCCAAGAAGATCCTGGCGGTGGCCGTCCACAATCACTACAAGCGGATCGAGGCCGGCGGGGAGGTCGGCGAGGTCGAGCTCCAGAAGTCGAACATCCTGCTGATCGGCCCCACCGGGGTGGGGAAGACGCTCCTCGCGCAGACCCTGGCCAGGATGCTGCGCGTACCCTTCACCATCGCCGACGCCACGACGCTGACCGAGGCGGGCTACGTCGGCGAGGATGTGGAGAACATCATCCTGCGCCTGCTCCAGTCCGCCGACTACGACGTCGAGCGGGCCGAGCGGGGGATCGTGTACATCGACGAGATCGACAAGATCGCGAGGAAATCCGAGAACCCATCCATCACCCGCGACGTGTCGGGCGAGGGAGTGCAGCAGGCGCTCCTGAAAATCCTGGAGGGGACCGTGGCCAACGTCCCGCCCCAGGGCGGGCGCAAGCACCCCCACCAGGAGTTCATCCAGGTGGACACGACCGACGTGCTCTTCGTCTGCGGCGGCGCCTTCGTGGGGCTGGACAAGATCATCGAGAGCCGGGTGGGAAAGAGCGGGATGGGGTTCGGGGCCGAGGTGCGGAGCCGGGACGACCGCCAGATCGGCGATCTCCTGGCCCTGGGCCAGCCCGAAGACCTCCTGAAGTACGGGCTCATCCCCGAGTTCGTCGGGCGCCTGCCTGTTGTTGCAACGCTCGATGATCTTGACGAAGCCGCACTGATCAAGATCCTCCGGGAGCCCAAGAACGCCATCATGAAGCAGTACCAGAAGTACTTCGACCTGGAGAAGGTGCGCCTCAAGTACACCGACGACGCCGTGGTCGCCATCGCCAAGAAGGCCCTGAAGCGCGGGACCGGGGCGCGGGGACTCCGGGCGATCCTGGAAGAGGTGATGCTGGACGTCATGTACGAGCTGCCCTCCATCCAGGGGCTCAAGGAGTGCATCATCACCCGGGAAGTCATCCTGAACCACGAGCGCCCGATCCTGATCATGGAGCAGAAGGCCGAGTCTGCCTAGCGCGCGGCCGGCCGTTCGGATTCCACGGCGCCCCATTCGGGGCCGTGTCTGCTTAATCCTGGGTGGGGGGCTTCGCCCCCCTTCCTATGCCTCCCCCCTGAGATTGCGCGGGCGACGCCCGCGCTCGAACGCGCACAATGACGGGCACTTTGTACGTCGTCGCTACCCCGATCGGCAACCTCGAGGACCTCGGGCCGCGGGCGCTCCGCACCCTCCGCGAGGTGGACCTGATCGCCTGCGAGGACACCCGTCGCACGAGGACCCTGCTCGCGCGCTTCGGGGTCGCCACGCCGGTGACGAGCTACTTCGAGCACAACAAGCTCCAGAAGGGGCGGCAGCTGCTGAGGCTCCTGGCGGAGGGCAAATCCATCGCGCTCGTGACCGACGCCGGCACGCCGAGCGTCTCGGACCCCGGCTTCCTCCTCGTCAAGGAGGCGCGCGCCGCCGGCGCGAGGGTGGTGCCGGTGCCCGGGCCGTCGGCTGTGATCGCCGCTCTCTCGGCGGCGGGGATTCCCGCCGACCGGTTCGTCTTCGAAGGGTTCCTTCCGGCCAAAGCCGGGCGGCGGCTCAACCGGCTCAAGGCGCTCCGTGACCTCGACATGACGGTGGTGCTCTACGAGTCGCCACACCGGCTCCTCAGAACCCTGGAGGCGATCGGCCAGGTCTTCGGCGACGCGGAAGTGGTCGTGGCGCGGGAGCTGACGAAGCAGTTCGAGGAGATCGTCGCCGCGAACGCCGCAGAGCTGCTCCTTCATTTCAAGGAACGCGGGGTCCGGGGAGAGTTCACGCTGGTCATCCCGCGGGGTTGTCCGGGTGGCACCCCCGGCGTATACTGAGCCGGTTGCGGCAAGACGTGGGAGCGCGCGCATGACGATTCCGAGAGCCCTGACCGTCGCCGGCTCTGACTCCGGGGGCGGGGCGGGAATTCAGGCGGACCTGAAGACCTTCTCCGCCTACCGGGTCTTCGGGATGTCGGTCCTCACCGCCGTCACCGCCCAGAACTCCGTCGGCGTCCAGGGAGTGGAGACCCTGCCCCCGGCGTTCGTGGCGGTGCAGCTCGAGTCGGTCCTCTCCGACTTCGGGACGGACGCCGCCAAGGCCGGGATGCTCGCCACGGCCGGCATCATCCGCGCCGTCGCGGCGAAGCTCAAAGAGCACCGGGTCGAAAAGCTCGTGGTGGATCCGCTGATGATCGCCACGTCCGGTGACCCGCTCCTCCAGCCCGACGCCCGGGAGGTCCTGATCGGCGAGCTCCTGCCGCTGGCGCTGGTCGTCACGCCGAACCTCCACGAGGCCGGCGCGCTGGCGGAGATGGCCGTGGCTACGCGCGAGGACATGGAGGAGGCGGCCCGGCGGATCGCCAAGCTCGGGCCCCGGCACGTCCTCGTCAAGGGCGGCCATCTCACGGGGGAGGCGGTGGACCTCCTGTTCAACGGCCGCGAGTTCACGGCGTTCAGCGCGCCGCGCATTGACTCCGCCAACATCCACGGCACCGGCTGCACCTTTTCGGCGGCCATCGCCGCCGGGCTGGCCAGGGGCCGCCCGCTCCCCGAGGCGGTCCGGGACGCCAAGGCCTACGTGACGCGGGCGATCCGCGAGGGGTTCGCTCCCGGGAAGGGCGTCGGTGTGCTTCGCCACTTCATCGCCGACTGGTAGCATGAGCGTCGACCTTCGAACAGGCGTGTTCGAGCGCGGGCTTCGCCCGCGCAACCCCAGGGGGGAGGTATCGGAAGGGGGGCGGTAGCCCCCCTCCGAGGACATGACGGACGCGCCCGATCAGAGGATGTCGTTCCTGGAGCACCTGGGGGAGCTCCGCAAGCGTATCGTCTGGAGCGTGGTCGCCATCCTCGTGGGGCTCCTCATCGCGCTCGGCTTCGCGGAGCGCCTCATGAAGTTCGTGCGGCGGCCGTTCGAGGCGGCCATTCCCGGGGCGAAGCTCGTGTTCCTGACCCCCACCGAGGGGTTCTGGGTGTACATGAAGGTGGCGCTGATCGCGGGCGTCGTCCTGGCGATTCCGGTCGTGCTCTACCAGGTCTGGGCGTTCGTCGCCCCGGGGCTCCACACGCACGAGAAGCGGTTCGCGGCGCCCTTCGTGATCGTCGGCTCGCTGTTTTTCCTGATCGGCGCCGCCTTCGCCCAGCTGGTGGTGATCCCGTTCGCGATGCGGTTTCTCGTGTCGTTCCCCGGTCCGGACCTGACGCCGATGATCTCCGTCGGCTCGTACGTGGACTTCGTGCTGAAGTTCACCCTGGCGTTCGGGGCGATCTTCGAGCTGCCCGTCGCCATCACGCTCGCCTCGCGCATGGGGCTGGTCACCCCGCAGTTCCTCGCGAAGAACCGGAAGTATGCGATCCTCCTGACCTTCGTCGTGGCGGCGATCCTGACTCCCACGCCGGATATCCTCAACCAGTCCCTCATGGCGGGCCCCATGATCCTCCTGTACGAGCTGGGGATCATTTCGGCCCGGATCTTCGGCCGGCGGCCCAAGCCGGCGCCCGCGCCGGCGCCGGAAGTGGCGCCATGACACGCAGGGAAGGGGAGCACGATGGATCAGCTGATTGCCACCATTGAGAAGAACGCGGATGAAGAGATCCGCGTGTCGCTCTTCCCCCAGCTCAAGAAAGCCATGGGGGCATTGGAGGCGGCGCTCGTCAAGGCGAAGCTGATCGACGAGGAGGGCTAGTCCTGGCCCTTCCCTTCACCACCCTCAACCTCCCCGAGCCGGTCCTCGCCGGAATCCGCGGCGCCGGCTTCGTCGAGTGCACGCCGATCCAGGAGGCCGCCCTGCCGGTCGCCCTCAAGGGCAAAGACGTGGCCGGCCAGTCTCAGACCGGGACGGGCAAGACCGCCGCCTTCCTGATTGCCGGGTTCACGCGCCTTCTGCAGGCGCGGGAGCCGCGCCCGGGCCCCCGGATGCTCATCATCGCCCCGACCCGGGAGCTGGTCGTCCAGATCGAGGCGGACGCCCGGCTCCTGGGCCGGCACACGGGCCTTCGGATCCTCTCCGTCTACGGCGGCATCGACTACGCCAAGCAGCGGGACGAGCTCCGGGCCGGCTGCGACATGCTCGTCGGCACGCCGGGCCGGCTCATCGACTACCTCAAGCAGAATGTCTGGTCCCCCCGGAAGGTGGAGGTGCTGGTCATTGACGAGGCCGACCGGATGTTCGACATGGGCTTCATCGCGGATCTGCGCTTCATTCTCCGACGGCTCCCGCCCCACGAGAGGCGGCAGTCCTTCCTCTTCTCGGCGACGCTCTCGTTCCGGGTCCTCGAGCTGACGTGGGAGTTCATGAACAACCCCACCCAGATCACGATCGCCCCCCAGCAGAAGACGGTGGAGACGGCGATCCAGCTGCTCTACCACGTCAGCCGGGAGGAGAAGTTCAACCTCCTCCTGGGCCTCCTGAAGCGCGAGGGCGGGAGCCGGATCCTGATCTTCACCAACACGCGCGAGGCGGCGCGGCGGCTCGAAGACCGCCTCGGCCGGAACGGCTGGGAGGCGCGCGCCCTGACCGGCGACGTGGACCAGAAGAAGCGGCTGCGCATTCTGAATGACTTCAAGGAGGGGAAGCTGCCGGTCCTGGTGGCGACCGACGTGGCCTCCCGCGGGCTCCACATCGAGGGCGTGAGCCACGTGATCAACTGGGACCTCCCTCAGGACGCCTGGGACTACGTCCACCGGATCGGGCGAACCGCGCGGATGGGGGCCAGCGGCACGGCCATCAGCCTGGTGGATGAAGCGACGGCGCTCCTGCTCGAGCCGATCGAGCGCTTCATCACCCAGAAGATCCCGGTCGGGTGGGCCGAGGACGACCTCTTTCTTCCCGAGATCAAGCCCACCGCCGAGGAGCGCCGCCGTTATGCGGAAGAACGCCGGCAGCGGCTCTCCGCCCGCGGTGGCCCGCGGCGCGGCGCCCCCCCCCCTCCCCACCGGCGGCCCGGCCGCGGTCGGTAGCCGCTACGGGCGCCGCCTCATGGTCGCCTGGCTCGACCGCTAGATCCCCGCGAAAATCTCCTCTTGACCTGTCGGCGAGACTTTCCGACAATGGCTCGTCGAACCGCCAATCCCACTTTGCCGACACCGGAGGGGCCCATGAGTTCCAGAATGTCCGCGATCGGGGTCTTCGTCTTTCTCTTCCACGTCATTGTGTTCGGGCTGGGCCCGGCGGCCCAGGCCCAGGAGGTCAAGATCGGGATCGTCCAGCCCCTGAGCGGGATTCCCGTCATCGTGGATTTCGGGGAGTCTTACCTCCAGGGGAACAAGCTCGCGGTGAAGGAGTACAACGCCCGCGGCGGCTACAAGGGGAAGCCGGTCCAGCTCGTCATCTATGACGACGAGGGGAACCCCAAGCGCGCCGTGGAGGTGTTCACCCGGCTCCTCACCCAGGACAAGGTTAACGTCATCATCGGCACCACCAACTCGGGCAACGTGCTTGCCGTCATGCACCTGAACCAGCAGTACAAGATCCCGCTGATGGCGGGCCCCTCGATCGCCACCCCGATCACCAAGAAGTTCGCCGACCAGCCGAAGAACTACGTCTTCCGCTGCTCCATGGTGGAGGAGTTCCAGGTCAACGCGCTCCTCGACTGGGCGACCAAGAAGACCAGGTCCATCGGCCTGCTCCACTCCACGACGGGCTACGGATTGTTCGCCAAGGGCGAGATCCTGAAGGGCCTGGAGGCCCGGAAGGTGCCACCCGTAGTGGTGGAGTCCTCGAACCCCGGCATCACCGACTTCACGCCCCAGCTCCTCAAGTTCAAGGAGAAGAACATCGAGATCATCCTCACGTTCGCCGAGGAGTGGGACATCCAGTTCAAGAACCTGGTCAAGATCGGCTACAACCCGATCATGGCCGGCAACTGGGGGATGTCCTCGGGCAAACTCCGGGACATCGTGGGCGACGACCTCCTGAAGAACGCGGTGATGGGCCAGGCTCTCGATCTGAACGAGCCCAAGGCGCGCGCGTGGGATGAGAAGATGCGGAAGGAGTATGGCAACAAGTACCATTGGCCGGTCATCGCCTCCTTCGGCTACGACGCGGCGAACCTCGTGCTCAAGGCCCTCGACATGGCCGGGCCCAACCCGGACGAGATCCGGGACGCGCTCGAGCGGATCGACAACTTCGACGCCGTCACCACCGGCGTCCCGAAGAAGCCGTACGCCAAGGACGACCACGAGTGCGTGGACCAGAAGGACGTCTTCCTGGGGATCTGGGAGAAAGGCAAGGTGGTCAGGCTGAAGCAGTAAGTGAGCCCCGAGTCCCTCATTCAGATCCTGGTGGGCGGGGTGGCGGTGGGGAGCATTTATGCCCTCATCGCCCAGGGCTTCTATATCACCCACCGGACGACCCTGACGCTCAACTTCGGCCAGGGCGACTTCCTCATGTTGGGGGCCTTCCTCGGCCTCACGCTCGTCAAGGCCGGGGTCCCGATCCTCTTCACGGCGCTCATCGTCGTCGCAGTTCTGGCGGCGCTGGGCGTGCTCCTCGAACGGGTGGCAATCCGACCGGTCGGCCACCTCACCCTCTCCTGGGTCCTCACCACGATGGGCTTCGGTGTCATCATCCAGAACGTGGCGACGGCGTTCTGGGGGAAGTCTTCCCAGTCGTTTCCCTCGCTGGTGGGCGGGAAGGTCGTGGACGTGATCCGGGTCGCGGGCGTCGGGATCGTCGTGGAGGAACTCTTCATCATCATCGCCTCCATCCTGATCATGGGCGGGTACCTCTTCCTCCTGAACCGGACGCTGACGGGCAAGGCCCTGGCCGCCGTCGCCTTCAGCCGCGACACCGCGGCCCTCCTCGGCGTTGACGTCAGGCGCATGGCGATCCTCGTCTACGTGATTGCGGCGATCCTGGCGGCGGTGAGCGGGATCCTGGTCGGCCCCATCACCTCCCTCCACCCGTTCATGGGGGTGAAGTTCGCCATCAAGGGGTTCGCCGCCGGGATTATGGGTGGCTTCATGAGCCCGGTCGGGATCTGGGTGGGCGGAATCCTCCTGGGGATCATCGAGCTCTTTTCGAATCTGATCTCTTCCCAGTTCGGCGATCTCTATCCGTTCCTCATCATCATCCTCGTCCTGATCTTCCGTCCCTCCGGCCTCTTCCGCGATCCCACGGCCCGATGAGCCCTCTCCGCCCTCTCGTGTGGATCGCCGTCGTCGTTGTCCTCTACGTGCTCCCCTCCGCGCTGCCCACGCAGTACTTCACGCTGCTCCTCCAAACGGCCGCCTATGACACCATCGTGGTCGTCGGCCTGAACCTCCTCGTGGGGTTCTCGGGGCAGATCTCGCTCGGCCACGCCGGCTTCTTCGCCATCGGCGCCTACACGACCTCCCTCCTGACCACGTCGTACGGGCTCTCGCTCTGGCTGACGCTTCCCGCTGCGGGGGCGTTCGCCGGCGCCGCCGGATTCCTCCTGGCCCTCCCCGCCATCCGCACCAAAGGGCTCTATCTGGCCATGATCACGGTGGGCTTCGGCTTCGTGGTGGAGATCCTCGCCCAGCGCTGGGTGGACCTGACGGGCGGCACCATGGGGATCTACGCCATCCCCCAGCCCTTCGGCCCGGTCGGCTACTTCTACCTCGTGGCCGGTGTGGCGGTGGCGCTCCAGCTCGCGATGAACCATCTCACAGGCTCGCTCTGGGGGAAGACGCTCCTGGCCCTCAAGGGGAGCGAAGAGGCGGCGCAGAGCGTGGGGATCCGCGTGGTCCGCTGGAAGGTGGCGGCCTTCGGCGTGAGCGCCGTGTACGCCGGGATCGGCGGCGCGTTCTTCGGCCACCAGAGCGGCTACATCAATTCCGACAGCTTCACGTTCGGCGCGTCGCTGTACTATCTCGTGGCCCTGGTCATCGGGGGAGTCGGCTCCAACTACGGTCCCGTGGTGGGGACGGTCTTCCTCGCCTTCATCACGCACTTTTCCGCGGGCCTCTACGAGCAGCGCTTCTTCCTCCTGGGCGGCCTCCTCCTGTTCACCCTCGTCTTCCTGCCCGACGGGATCGTGGGGACACTGGAGAAATGGCTCAAGCGCCGGCGCGAAACGCGCCTGGCGCCGCCGGAGGTCGAGGTAGACCTGGCCCGGGTGCTTGCCGCCCCCGCGAACGGGCACGAGGGAGCGCTTCTCGAGACGGTGGAGCTCACCAAGCACTACGCCGGCGTCACGGCGGTGGAGCGAGTGGCGCTCACGATCGAGCCGGGGACCATCCACGCCCTCATCGGCCCCAACGGCGCGGGCAAGACGACCTTCATCAACCTGATCACCGGCCGCATCCCCGCCGACCGGGGGCGCGTCTTCTACCGCGGCCGCCATTTGGACGGGCTCGCGACGCCCGATCGGGCGCGCCTCGGGATTGCCCGGACCTTCCAGAACCTCCAGCTCTTCCCCGACCTCACGGTCCTCGAGAACGTCCTCGTCGGGTTCCACCGCCACGGCGAGGCCACCCTCCTCGAGTACGCCCTCGGCCTTCCCCGCGCGCGCCGGGAGACCGCGCGGCACACCGGCCAGGCCCTGGCCCTCCTCTCCTTCGTGGGGATCAGCGAGCTGGCCGGCCTCCGGGCGACGGAGCTGGCGTACGGGCATCAGAAGCTCTGCGAGCTGGCGCGGGCGCTGGCCGTCAAGCCCGACATCATCCTCCTCGACGAGCCTGTCGCCGGGGCCAACCGGACCGAAGTGGATCGCATCGTTCAGATCCTCGGGCGGCTGCGGGCGGCGGGGATCACCATCCTCCTCGTCGAGCACAACATGGACTTCGTCATGCGGATCTCCGACCGGGTGTCGGTCCTGAACTTCGGCGAGAAGATCGCTGAGGGTACCCCCGAGGAGGTCCGCGCCAATCCCCAGGTGATCGAGGCCTACCTGGGGCACTGGGGCGCCGCCGATGCTCGCCGTTAAGAACCTGCGCGTCCACTACGGCAAGATCGAGGTCCTCAAGGGCGTGAGCCTGGAGGTCCGGGCGGGCGAGATCGTGACCGTGATCGGCAGCAACGGCGCGGGGAAGACCACGCTTTTGCGCGCCGTCTCCGGGCTCGCCCCCATCGTCGCCGGCGAGGTGATGCTGGAGGGGCGGCCGATCCACCGGATGCCGCCCCACCGGATCTCGCGCCTGGGTGTGGCCCACATCCCCCAGGGCCGCCAGATCGTCCCCGACCTCAGCGTCGAGGACAACCTCCTCCTCGGGGCGTACCGGCTCGCGCGGGCCCGCGCCAAGGTGCGGGAGTTCCTGGCCCGCGAGTACGAGCGCTTCCCGCAGCTCAGCGAGCGCCGCGGCCAGATCGCCGGGTCCCTCTCGGGCGGGGAGCAGCAGATGCTGGCGATCGCCCGGGGGCTCATGATGGACCCCCGCTTCGTGATGATGGATGAGCCGTCGCTCGGACTCGCTCCCAAGGTCGTGGACGAGATCATGACGACGCTCCAGGCGCTGAACCGGCAGGGCGTGACGCTCCTGCTGGTCGAGCAGGCCGCCGCCGAGGCGCTGGTCCTCGCCCACCGCGGCTACGTCATGCGCACCGGCGAGGTCTTTCTCAGCGGCCCCGCCGACGAGCTCCGCCGCGACCCGCGCGTGATCGAGGGCTACCTGGGCGGCTAGCGCCGCGTCTCAGAACGTCACGATGCTCCGGGCCACCTCTCCACGCTCCAGCGCGTCGTAGGCCTCGTTGATCTGAGCGAAGGGGTAGCGGCGCGTCAGGAGTTCGTCGAGCTTCAGCTTGCCGCTCCGGTAGAGCGCGATCAGCTTCGGAATGTCGATCGAGGGCCGGCTGGAGCCGTACACCGATCCCGTCAGGATCCGTTCCTCGTAGACGAGGGACATCACGGGCACTGAGACCTCCGCCGTCATCGGCGTGACCCCGACGACGACCGCCATCCCGCGCTTGCGGAGCGAATCGTACGCCTGGCGCATGGTGGCCGGAAGGCCGATGGCCTCGAAGGCGTACTCCACCCCCTTCCCGTCGGTGAGCGCCCTGATCTGCTCGACCGCGTTCGCCGTCGACCCGTTGACGGTGTGCGTGGCGCCGAACTGCCTGGCGAATTCGAGCTTGTTCGGCAGGACGTCGACCGCGATAATCTTCTCCGCGCCCGCGATGGCCGCGCCCTGGATGATGTTGAGGCCGATGCCGCCCGCGCCGAAGACCGCCACGCTGCTGCCGGGTCTGACGCGCGCGCAGTTGAACACGGCGCCGACACCGGTGATCACCGCGCACCCGAGGAGGGCCGCGCGGTCGAGGGGGAAGTCCTCCGGGATCTTGAGGACCGCGCGCGCCGGGATCACGGAGTACTCCGAGAAGCTGGACACCCCCGCGAAGTGCTTGATCTCCTGGCCGTCGAGCGTGAACCGGGTGGTGCCGTCGAGGAGCCGTCCCGTCATCCGGATGTGCGTACCCTCGGGGCAGAGCGCGGGCCGGCCGTCGCTGCAGTACTCGCACGTCCCGCAGGAGAGCCGCCAGAGGGGAATCACGTGGTCGCCGGGCTTGACGGAGGTCACGCCCGGCCCCACGTCGGCCACGATCCCGGAGCCCTCGTGACCGAGGATCGCCGGCAGGGAGGCCACCAGGTGGCCGGTCATCGCGTGCAGGTCGCTGTGACAGATGCCGGCGGCGGCCATGCGGACCAGCACCTCGCCGGCCCGGGGGGCCTGCACCTCGACGTCGCGGATCTGGAGTCGCTGTCCTACCTCGAAGAGCACGGCGGCCTTGGCCTTCATTGGCTCACTCCTCGGGGAGACACACCTGGACCTTGATGTGCTCGGCCCTCTTTTCGGTGAGCGGCACGAAGCCTCGTGAGACGATGGCTTCCAGCGGGATCTCGCCGGTGACGTGCCGCCGCGTGTCCACCTCGCCGCGGGCCAGCAGGCGGAGCGCGTCGGCAAAGTCCTGTCGCTGGTAGATCAGCGACCCGATGATCTGCTTTTCGTGCAAGAGGATCGTGCGGTAGTCGAGCGCCACCTCTTCCTGGAAGACGCCCAGGATGACGATCTTGCCGCCCTTGCGGGCGGCCGCGACGGCCGTTCGAAGGCTCGACGGCGTGCCGGCGGCCTCCAGCACCAATGTGGCCCCCAGCCCCTCGGTGCGCTCGAGGATCAGGTCCTGGAGCCGCGCATCATCGGGCTCGAGCACGAGCTGGGCGCCGTACGCCCGCGCCAGGTCCTGCCGCGGCGGGTACTTCCCGACGGCGATGATCTGGCGGGCGCCCTTGGCTCTCGCGACCAGGATGGCCAGGAGCCCGATGTTCCCCGTACCGATCACGACCACGCTGTCGGGGCGATTGAGGCCCGCCAGATGCCAGCCGTGGACGCTCACGGCCGTCGGTTCGACCAGGGCGGCCAGCCTCGTGGAAAGCTCCGGCGGACGCCGGTGGAGCTGATAGGCCGGCAGGCGCACGTATTCGGCGAATGCGCCGTCGGTGCCGGAGCCGGTGATCCCGCGCCGCATGAAATCCACACACCGATTATGATGGCCCTGGCGGCAGTAGAAACAGGCCCCGCAATAGAGCGTCGGCTCCACGACGACCTGCTCCCCCACGCGCCATCCCCCCACCTCGGGACCCAGTTCGGCGATCTCGCCGCAAAACTCATGCCCCATGATGAAACCGGGCGGCCAGGGGTAGGAACCGTAGAGAAAACGCTTCACGTCACTGCCGCAGATGCCGGCGCGCTGGACCCTGACGAGGACCTCGCCGGTCTTGGGGGTGGGATCGGGCACCTCGGACAGACGAATGTCGCGAGGACCGTGAAACACCGCCGCACGCATGGCTCAGGCGGGGCGGAAGATGGGGCCGCGGGCGGGGTCGAGCGACGCGAAGGCGACGGCCTGACCGGCGGCCAACTGCTCGGGGTCGGCCTCGAGGCGGGCGGTGAGGCGAAGGCCTTCCGGGAGTTCGAGGAGGCCGACGGCGTAGGGCGCCTCGGCGGCGTAACGGCCGGGGGCGACGCGGATGACCGTCCAGGAGAGGAGGCGGCCGCGGCCTGAGAGGGCGACGGCGCTTCCGCCCTCGCTCCCGCAGAAGGGGCAGGGATGGCCCGCCTCCAGGGAAAGCTTTCCGCACTCGGCGCAGCGACGCGCCTTCAGCATCAGAGCCTCCCCAGGATCGTGACGGTGCTGACGACGCCCGTGCCGCCGAGGTTGTGGGCGAGCCCGATCTCGGCGTTCAGGACCTGGTTAGCCGCCTCGCCGCGAAGCTGTTTCACCAGCTCGTAGACCTGGGCGCAGCCGGTGGCGCCGACGGGATGCCCCTTGGCGATGAGGCCGCCGGAGGGATTGACGGCCACCTTGCCGTCGAGGCCGGTCTGCCCCTCCTCCACCGCCGGCCCGCCCTTCCCCCTGGGGAAGAAGCCGAGGTCTTCGGTGGCGATGATCTCGGCCATTGTGAAGCAGTCGTGGACCTCCGCTACCTGGACATCGGCGGCGGTGACCCCGGCCATCTGATAGGCCTCGCGCGAGGCCCGTACCGTGGCCGGGAACGACGTGATGTCCTCCATCTCCCAGAGCGTAGCCGGCCCGGTGGCGTGGCCGCTCCCCAACACGCGGACGGGCTTGGGGTGAAAGTCGCGCGCCCACTCGGCCGGGCAGAGGACCGCCGCCGCGCCGCCGTCGGAGATGGGTGGGCAGTCGAAGAGCCGGAGCGGGTCGGCGATGAGGCGCGAGGCGAGCACCTCGTCGAGGGTGACCCGCTTCCTGAACTGGGCCTTGGGGTTGGACGCGCCGAGGCCGTGGTTCTTCACCGAGACCAGCCCGATCTGCTCGCGCGTGGTGCCGTAGCGGGCCATGTGCTCGCGCGTGATGATGCCGAAGGCGCCGGGGAAGGTGAGGCCCGTCCGCATCTCGCCCTCCTCGTCGCCCGCCGTGGCGAGCGCGGCCGTCACCTCGGCGGTGGGGGACGAGGTCATCTTTTCCACACCGGCGACCAGGACGAAGTCGTAGAGACCGAGGGCGATCCCGAGGAACCCCTGGCGGAGCGCGATGCCGCCCGAGGCGCAGGCGCCCTCCACCTTCGTGGCGGGGATGCCCGTGAGCCCGAGGCGGTTGGCGACGAGGCCGGCCAAAGCCCCCTGGCTCGCGAGCCGCTCGCCGACGAAATTCCCCAAGTAGAGGGCCTGGATTTTCTCGCGTGGCACCCGAGATTCGGCCAGCGCCTCGCGGCAGGCCGAGACGGCCAGGTCCAGGATTCCCATCCCTTCGAGCTTGCCGAAGGGGGTGGACCCCACACCGATGATGGCGACGGCTCTCATCTTGCCTCTCCTCGCCCCTCACCTTAATCCTCTCCCCTCTGGGGAGAGGATTAAGGTGAGGGGTCTCAGACCTTCCGTTGCCTGCCGGCCCAGTAGCGATCCCGGAGCTCGCGCTTCAGGACCT
>JBBTEL010000169.1:0-6911 GCA_038042325.1 Candidatus Methylomirabilota bacterium | reverse complement strand
CGAAAATCCCGCTGACCCGTGATTTGGCGACGGAGTGGAGGTAGGAGAGGGTGAAGCTGTCGCCGGGGCGAACCGGCGTCCGAAACAGAACGCGATTCGCCTTCGAGTCAACCACGAGGAGCTCGGCCCGCCAGGAGACGTAGAGAAAATAAATCGCCCCCGCCAGGAGGAGGAGCCCCCCGGCGAGGGCGAGCCAGACGAGCCGGCGGCGGGACACCTACCTGAGGATGCCCTTTTCCTTGTAGAACTTGGCGGCCCCGGGGTGGAGCGGGATCGGATTCCCGCTGAGCGCCGTCTCAAGCGTCAGATGGGTGGCGGCCGAGTGGGCCGCGTGGAACTGCTTCAGGTCGTCGAAGATCGCCTTGGTGAACCGGTAGACCAGGTCCTCGGGAAGGTCGCTCCGCGCCACCATCATGGCCATCACCGCCACCGTGGTCGCCTCGCTCTGGTCCTTGTAGGTATTGGCCGGGACCGTGACCGAGGTGTAGAAGGGGTACTTCTTCTTCATGGCCTCAGCCTCAGACCCCGCCACGGGCACCAGCGCCGCCTTGCCGCTGATGAACATGTCCAGGATCACCGCCGAGCCCATCCCGGTCGTGAAGAACGCGGCGTCCACGCGCCCGTCCTTCAGCTGGTCAGCGGCCGCGGCGGCGTCGATCCGCTCGGCCTTGCCGAGGTCGCTCTCCTGGAGCCCGTAGGCTTCGAGAAGCTGGAGCGCGTTGGCCTCGGTGCCCGAGCCCTGGGGACCCAGCACCACCTTCCTGCCCCGGAGGTCCCTCACCGTCTTGACCCCGGAGGCCTTCGTCACCACCACGTGCACCAGCTCGGGGTAGATGGTGAAGACCGCGCCCATGTTCTTGATGGGCTTGTCCTTGAAGGCGGAGAGCGTGACGCCGTTGTAGGCGTAGAAGGCGATGTCGTTCTGGAGCAGGGCGAAGTCGGCGTCGCCGGTGCCGATGAGCTGGGCGTTGGCCACCGAGGCGCCCGAGGACTCCACTGTCGCCCGGAGGTTCAGGTCCTTGACCTTGTACACGATGCGGGACATCGCTCCGGCCAGCGGGTAATAGACGCCCACCACCCAGCCCGAGGCGATCGACACGAGCCGCCGCTGCTGGGCCAGCGACGCCGGGACGACAAGGGCGAGGCCGAAGATCACGACGAGAGGGAGCAGGAGAACGCGGTTACGGCATTTCATCGCTGAGCCTCCTTGAAGTTAGCGGCGGGGTTGGCCGACGACCCAGCCCAGGTATGCCACGCCCAGCGTCATCGCGGTGAGCAGGATCCAGGTGGCCACTTTCGAACCTTCCGAGAGCAGGGTGATGGTGCCGCTGGAGAGACCGGCGAAGGCCAGGCCCAGGACGGGCATCACCGGGGCTCCGCAGCCGGTCACCGTGCAGGGCCCCGTGGAGAGCCCGAGCGTGCTCATGAGCGCCCCGAGCACTCCCCCCTGGCGGCCGGTCCGCGCCCCCCAGCCCATCTGCGCCAGGCTCTGCCGCCGGTAGAACCAGAGCGCAAAGTACGCGCCGAACAACAGGGACATGAAAACGAATCTGAAAAGGTCGCTCACCGTCACCGCGAACCCCCATTCGGGAACGAAGGGGCCGTCGGCCGTGAACCAGAACAGGGCCAAGTTAGGGAGAAACTCGAGCTTCTTCTCAAGCGGGACGGTAGCCGAGGCCAGGTACTCGGGGAGCCTCTTGAGCCACGGGTTGAACGTGAAATAGTCCCAGGGCTTCCGGACCAGCGATAGCACGAGGGGGGGAAGGAACACGTCCAGAAGGAACACGCCCAGGGCGACGGCCGCAAAGACTTTGAGCCGCGCCTTGACGGCCCTTCCGATCCCCCTCAGCACACGCGCGACAGCACCCACCGGATGGCCCTCCCGCGGAACCTGGCAACGCTTGCGGCGATTATACTGGCGTGGATACCCTGGCGCAACTGGCCGAAATATTTGGCCTTGACAGGCGGAAAGGGGCCATGTAAAAGGGGATATCCACAACTGGCCCTCAACGATTTCTCACTAAGGAGGCGCGAAGATGGGGGAAGTGAGCCGTAGAGATTTCCTGAACTCGTTAGGTGTCACCGTGGGGGCCGCCGTTGCAGCCTCGGCTGGGGCGGTCGGCTCCGTGGTCGGCCCGTCTAGGGCGGAGGCCCAGGTCCGGGGAACCATCCCCGACAAGCCCTACAAGATCGGCCACATGACGTTCTTCACGGGGGCCGCGGCGGTCCTGGGGGAGCCCTCGTACAAGGGGCACATCCTGGCCGCCGAGGAGATCAACGCCCAGGGTGGGCTCCTGGGGAAGCGCAAGATCGAGACCTTCAAAGCGGACGAGGCGGCCGGCACCGACGCCAACGTCAAGGAAATGCGCCGGATGAAGCTGTCGGAGGGCATCGACCTCTTCACCGGGGTCATCTCCAGCGGCAACACGCCGGCCCTTGGACCGGTGGCCGAGGAGCTGAAGCTCCTGACGATCTTCGTGGACGGGTGCACGGACTTCCTCTTCGACAAGGCGGTCCCGAATCCCCATTACATCTTCCGGATCACCAACATGCAGTCGGCGGACGGCGTCATCGCCGCCGTCGCCACCGCCATGACGTGGCCCCAGGTGAGGAAAATCGCCCACATCCACCCCGACTACTCCTACGGGCGGAACGCCTTCGATCACTTCAAGCTGGCCATCGAGAAACTCGTCCCCGACACGAAGGTCGTCTACGAGGGCTGGCCCAAGCTCGGCACCACGGACTTCACCTCCCACATCACGAACGCGATCGCGGCCAAGCCGGACCTGCTCGTCTCCTCGGTGTGGGGCGGCGACTATATCGCCATGTACAAGCAGGCCCTCCGGTACGACCTGTTCAAGAAGATGAAGTTCACCAGCATGATCGCTTTCGGGGTCGCGCCCCACGCCATCGGGAAGGACCACCCGGAGGGCGTCATCGGCGGCATTCACTCCAACTACTACTGGAACTACCCGCCGAGCGGCAAGTGGCCGCTGAACGACATCTTCGTCAAGAAGTACTTCGACCGGTGGAAGGAGTACCCGAACTTCCAGTCCGAGGGCGCGTACACGACGCTCTATCTCCTCAAGCAGGCCGTCGAGAAGGCCAACAAGTTGGCGGGTGGCTGGCCCGACGACGAGGCGATCATCACCATGCTCGAAGGGGCGTCCATCGCGGGTCCCGCCGGCTATCTTCACATCCGCGCCGATATCCACCAGGGGTACAAGGACGCGGTGACGGGGTTCAGCATTAACTCACCGGACTATCCGTTCCAGATTCTCGATCCCAAGCGGATGATCACGGTCCCGATCCGGAACATCACGGCGCCGCCGGGGTGGCCGAAGGGAGAGCCGACGTCCACGTACACCTGGATCGACAAGACCTGGCCGAAGGTCACCAAGGCCTAGCCTGCAGTCGATCCAGCGCTCGATGACCTGCCCCCCCGGGACCGCCCGCGGGGGGCAGGTCTTTTTCCCGTGACGCGCCGCCTGATCCTCCTGGCCGCCCTGCTCTTCGCCTTGGCCTCCCCGCTCCACGACGCGCTGGCGGACGATGTCCTGGAGTTCTATCCCTCCTACTATCCCCATGAGATCCGGATCGAGGCGATTGATCCGGCCTCGGCCGCGAAGCTCCTGGCCAAGAATTCGCTCCACGCGTACTTGGGCGGGGATCCGTTCCCGGGGGGAAAGCCTCCCCCCGGCCTGGGCCACGTCGAGTCCCTGGGGTCATACCTCGTCGCGACGTTCAATACCGCCTCAAGGGCGATGGCTAACCGGGACGCCCGGTGCGCGAGCGCCGGAACGCTGGTCAGCATCCTCGCCGCGGCCAAGGGAGCCTACGTCTTCCACCCGTACCCGGTGACCCCTTTCCACATGGACTACCTCCACCACTTCGACCTCTCCGAATCGGCGAAAAGGCGCTATGACCCGCGCCCCGGCCCGAGCGTGTCCTCTCTTGCCCTGAAAATCCGACCGAACGGCACACTCGCCAAGCAACTGGTGCCGTCTGCGCTCAGGGAGACCGGGCCGGGGTGGGACGTGACGGTGGAGGAGATCGCGGTAGACGACCTTGTTGCGCCCCACCGCGTGGGCCTCAACGGGTGGCTCGGCCCTCCCTGGATCAAGGAGGGCTGGTTTCAGGCCTACCTCCTCCATGCCGGAACCCTCCGTGAAAAGATCTCGAAACAGGCCGCCGAGGCACTCTACCGGCGCGTGGCGACCGGGGCGTACGGCGACGAGACCGAGCGATTCAATCTCGAGCGGAGGCTGGTCTCGCTCCTGCGGGAGGGCTGCGAGCGGGTCGTCGTCGGCTATACCACGCGGCGGGAATACTTTAACAACTCGGACTACTCGGAAGGCATCGAGAACATCGCCCACGATTCTCAGGCCGGCTTCACCTCGCCGATCTTCATCCGGACCGTGAAGCTGAAAGATTTCCTCTGGAACGGCTGGCTCCGGCTGGGAGTCGAGGCCAAGCCTCGGGCCGCCTGGAATCCCCTGGGCGGCTTCACCGACGCGCCGGGCCGGCTGATCTGGGCGGCCGTGGGCGACCCCGGGCAGTTCCCCGCCCCGTACGACTCCAGCTGGGTCCCCAACCGGGTCACCTCCACGGTCGTGGCCAACGAGTTGGAGGTTCCGACGGATGCCCTCCTGCCCGAGCCCGGGACTGGCCTGCTCCGGCCCGTGGGGGAGGCCAAGCGCGCCAGGGCGAAGGTTCTGTACCGCGTCCTCGCGTCCCCGTTTCACGACAAGGTCCCGATGACAGTCGCCGATGCGCTCTATCCGTTCAGTTTCGCCTCCCGCTCCCATGACCTCCTGATCGCCGCCTCGACACTGCTGGTGCGGGAATGGCTCGCGGGGGTGAAGGTCCTGCGGGTGGAGCAAGACATCAAGGACCTGCACGACAAGCAGCTCACGTTCCAGGTTCTGATCATCGAGGTGTACCTCAAGCACACCCTGGCGGACCCCCGGCAGGTGGCTGCGGTGGCCCCGCCCTGGAGCAGTCTCCCGTGGCAGCTGATCGTGCTCATGGAGGAAGCCGTGAAACGGGGGCTCGGGGCGCTCTCCCAGGAGGAGGCCAGACGGCAGGGCGTCCCCTGGCTGGACCTCGTCAGGGACCAGAAGGTGAAAGACGGCCTGGCGGCGCTGGTGGAGGAGTTTCGACGGCAGGGGTACGTCCCGGCGCCCCTCCGAGGCTTCGTGACCCCGGCCGAGGCGCGAGCGCGCTGGACCGCCCTCAAGCAGTTCTACGAAAAGCGCCGCCACTTCCTCGTGACCAACGGCCCGTACCAGCTCGAGCAGTGGGGGCGGGATTTTGTGGCGCTCCAGGCCTTCCGGGAATTCACTTACCCGGTGGGCCTCGGCCTGTTCAACCGGTACGCCATGCCGCGACGGGCCTACGTGTCCAGGATCGAGCGCCGCGGGGAGCGGCTCGAGATCCGCGCGGAGGTGGAAAGGGTGTTCAAGTTCCAGCGATCCTTCACCCTGGTCCGAGAGCCGCTGGCCGGACCGGCGTCCGACACGGGCGCCGGGGAGATCCCCGTTGCTCGCTATGTGGTGGTCGGTGAGGATGGCAACGTTCTCACGGCCGGAACCGCGTCCTACGACAGGGTGGGCCTGTTCAGCGTGGACCTCAGGGGCAAGCTGAAGCCGGGCCCCCACACGATCATGGTGGCGCTGTCCCTCGGCGAGAACTCCGTCAATCCCGAGGTGAAGGTGGTCCAGTGACTTCGGGCTTGACTCGGCCGGCCGTTTAGGGCACTTTATCCGCCCGTGGACACCTTCCTCATCCACCTCCTGAATTCCCTCCTCTACGCCTCGGTCCTCTTTCTCATTGCCGGCGGGCTGAGCCTCATCTACGGGGTCATGCGGATCGTCAACCTGGCGCACGGCAACCTCTACGCGGTCGGCGCGTACACGACCGCCTGGGCCGTGGGCCGCGTCCTGGGCGACGCGCCGGTCGTGGTGCTCTACGCCCTCCTTCCCGTCGGCGCGGTGGCTGCCGCGGCGGTCGGCGCGGTCCTCGAGCCGACCCTGCTCAGGCCGCTCTACAAGCGCGCCGAGGAGTACCAGCTCCTGATCACTTTCGGGCTGCTGCTGGTCCTGGAGGACCTGATCCGCTTCGTCTGGGGGCCCTATCCCCTCTCGGCCAGCGCCCTCTTCGAGGGTCCAGGGAGCTTCGCCATCGGCGAGTCCATCTACCCGACCTACAACCTGGCGGTTATCGCGGTGGGCGGCTTGGCGGCCGCGGGCCTGTGGGCGTTCGTGTACAAGACCAAGTTCGGCGTCATCCTGCGGGCGACCTCCCAGAACATGCGGATGGCGTCCGCGCTGGGGGTGAACGTGAACCGGGTCTATGTCCAGGCGTTCACCCTGGGCTGCTTCATGGCCGGGCTGGGTGGCGCCATCGTCGTCCCTCAGCAGGGCGCGGTGCTGGGCATGGGCGTGGACGCCCTCATCCTGGCGTTCGTGGTGGTCGTCATCGGCGGCCTCGGCAGCCTGGAGGGCGCCCTGCTCGGGGCCCTCATGGTCGGCGTCGTCCGCGAGGTCGGCATCGCCCTCTTCCCTGAAATCGAGCTGGCCGTGCTCTACCTCATGGCGGCCATCGTCCTCCTGATCAGGCCCGCCGGGCTCTTCGGCCGCACATGAGACACTCTACTCCCGCCGCCGCATTGCGATTGGATGGCTCCGCGGCCGTTCGAGCGCCGGCTTTGCCGGCGCAATCCTCAGGGGGGAGGTTCGGAAGGGGGGCGGAGCCCCCCTCCGAGGGAGCATGAGTCCCATCCCGGTTCCGCCGAAGCGGGTTCTACTCTACGCCATCCCTATCGCCCTGCTTCTGTTCGTGCTCCCGTCCGTGTTGCCGCCCTACGAAGTCACCCAGCTCTCGTACGGCTTGATCTTCGCCATCGCCGC
>JBBTEL010000168.1:0-4257 GCA_038042325.1 Candidatus Methylomirabilota bacterium | reverse complement strand
CGCTTCCCCTTGAGGTCCTTCACCGACCGGATCTCTCCCCTGTCCCAGAGCTCCTTCTGGACGACGATGCCGACGAGTGGATAACCGGGCCATTCTCTGCCCTTGTCGGCCACGATCCAGAGTTTCTCCCCCTGGAGGACGATGTTGTAGAGGGCGGCCGTGAGGCCGGTGGCGCCCACCTCGACCTGACCGGCCGCCAGGGCCGTGGCGATCGGCGCCGCGGCCTGGAAGAAGACCAGCTCGGGCTCGATGCCGAACTCCTTGAAGAACCCCTTTTCCACTCCGACGAAGATCGGGGCGGAGGAGGTGAGCTTGAGCGCGCCGACCTTCACCTTCCGCTCCTGAGCCGCCGCCGTACCGGCCGCCGCCAGCGCGGCGATCAGCGCCACCGCCATCACTCTGCGCATGAACACGCCTCCCGTCACGTGTGCTTCCACGGAATCGCTGCCCGCTCCAGCCACGTCAGGAACCAGTGGGAGAGGATGCCGAGGAGCGAGAGGACCACGATCCCCACCATGAGCTTGGTCGTTTCCATGATGTTCTGCGCGTGGAGGATCAGGAAGCCGATCCCGGACTCCGCGCCGATCATCTCCGCCGCCACCAGCAGCAGGAGCGCGGTGCCGGCCCCCAGCTTGAGCCCGGCGAAGATCATGGGGAGGGCGCTCGGCAGCATGACCTTGCGGATCACGCTCCACCGGCCGGCGCCGAACGACACGGCGGCCCTGGCGAGGAGCGGATCCGCGTTGCGGACTCCCGTGAAAGAGTTGATCGCCATGGGGAAGAAGACGCCCAGCGCGATCACCGCCACCTTGGGGGGCTCGCCGATGCCGAGCCACAGGATGAGGAGCGGGAGGAGCGCGATCTTCGGAATCGGGAAGGTGGCAGCGATGACCGGCATGACCACTGCCTCAGCCAGGCTGGAGAAGCCCACCGCCATGCCGACGACGATCCCCGCCAGCGCGCCGATGGCGAAGCCGAGGGCGAGCCGCAGGAGGCTCGAGCCGAGGTAGCGGAAGAGCTCCCCCGACGCCACCATTTCCATAGCCTCGCCGACCACTGCGGAGGGAGCGGGCAGGAAAAGGCGGGGCACCCAGCCGATCCGCGCCAGCAGTTCCCAGAGGAAAACCAGGCCGATGAGCGACAGGACGCGCGCGGTCTTGAGCTCCTTCCGCTCCAGGAAGCGCGTCCTATCTTCGACCGGAACTCGCTGCTCGGTCATGGGCGCGTCCTGGTTCGAGCGCGGGCTTTGCCCGCGCAATCCCTTGGGGGGAGGTGCCGGAAGGGGGGCATCAGCCCCCCTCCGGGGAAACGAGCGCTTTCTCGGCATCGGCCTTGATCAGACCCCAGATCAGGTCCACCGTCTGGAGAAACCTCGCGTCCCCCAGCATCGTCTCGCTGCGCGGGCGCTTCAGTTCCACCGGGACGATGGCGATCAGACGGCCGGGGCGCCGGGAGAGCACCGCGACCCGGTCGGCCATGAACACCGCCTCCTGGATGTTGTGGGTCACGTAGAGGATCGTCTTCCGCGTCCTCTCCCAGATGGCGAGCAGCTCGATCTGGAGCAGTTGCCTCGTCTGGGCATCGAGCGCGGAGAATGGCTCGTCCATCAGGAGCACCGCCGGGTCCACCGCCAGCGCCCGGGCGATGCCGACGCGCTGGCGCATGCCGCCCGAGAGCTGGTGGGGGTATTTCTCTTCGAAGCCCGCGAGGCCCACCAGCTCGACGAGCCTCATGGCTCTCTCGTGACGTTCCCCGGCGGCGACCCCGCGCTCCTCGAGGCCGAACTCGATATTGCCGAGCACCGTGCGCCAGGGGAACAGGGCGAACTCCTGGAACACCATGGCCGTCGGGGGATGCGAGCCGTCGCGGAGGCCATCGAAAAAGACGTCGCCCTCGCTCGGCGTGAGCAGGCCGGCGATGATATTCAGTAGGGTGGACTTTCCGCACCCCGACGGCCCCACGATGGCGAGGAACTCCTCCTCCTCCACGCTGAGGTCGATCGACTGGAGGGCCTCGACGCTCTGCCCGCTCCGGTCCCCGTACGTCTTCGACAGCCTTTCTATGACCACACGCATACGCTACCGGCCTTCGCGCGGCGTGTTCGAGCGCGGGCTTTGCCCGCGCAACCTGTTCGAGGGGGGAGGAGTCGGAAGGGGGGCGGAGCCCCCCTCCGAGCGAAGACGGAAGCGCTGGACCTTGCCGGTGGCGGTCTTGGGGAGGTCGGGGACGAACCCCACCCACCGGGGCGCCTTGTAGCCGGCGAGGCGCTTCCTCACGAACTCCCTGATCTCGGCGGCGAGGGCGTCGGATGGCGTCACGCCGGCTTTGAGCACTATGAAGGCGTGGGGCTTGGTGAGCCCGTCGTCGTCGGGGCGGCCGATGACGCCCGCCTCCACGACGGCCGGGTGCTCCAGGATTGCCCCCTCCACCTCGATGGGCGACACCCACATCCCCCCCACCTTGAGCATGTCGTCCGAGCGGCCGCAGAAGTAGAAGTAGCCGTCGGAGTCCTGGTAGAACATGTCGCCGGTCCTGAGCCACTCCCCCAGCATGGTGGCCCGGGTCTGGACCGGGCGCTTCCAGTAGTACGGCGCCGCCGTGGGAGCCTTGATCAGGAGGTGGCCGACGTTCCCCTCCAGCACGGGATTGCCGCGGTCGTCCACCAGGCGCGCCTCGAAGCCGGGGATCGCCTTGCCGCTCGAGCCCGGCCGGACCTCTCCCGGCCGGTTGGCGATGAAGTCGTGGAGGGCCTCGGTGGACCCGACCACATCCAGCAGCTCATGGCCGAAGCGCGACTTCCAGGCGTGGAAGACCGCCGCCGGGAGCGCCTCGCCGGAGGAGACGCACAGACGCAGCGATGAGAGGTCGAAACGCCGCTCAGCGCCCTCGACCTGGAGCATCCGGGCGTAGAGGGTCGCCACCGTGAAGAAGACCGTCGGCCGCTCGGCGGCGATCACTTCGAAGGCGCGCTCGGCCTCGATCCTCTCAGGGACGAGGATGGACGCCGCGCCGACACGCGCGGGGAAGTAGAGCGAGTTGCCCAGGCCGTACACGAAGAAGAGCTTGGAGGCGGAGAAGATCAGATCGTCGTGGGTAATCCCGAAGATCTGCCGGCCGACGAGATCTGCCGCCTGGAGGAGGTCCTGCTGGAGGTGGACGGCGGCCTTGGGCTTGCCGGTGGAACCCGAGGTGTACCCCCAGAGCGCCACGTCGTCGCGGCTGGTGTCGGCGGGCTCCAGGGAGGCGGAGGCGCGCGCCAGCAGGTCTTCGTAGCCGAGCGCGTTGGGGAACGGGTCGCCCACGACGATGACGTGGCGGAGGGAGCGGCACTGATCCCGGACTGGAGCGACCTGCGCCGCGGCCTCCGCGGCGGCGACCACCGCCTTGGCGCGGCTGTCCTCGAGGAGAAAGGCGTAGTCCGCGCTCTTGAGCCAGGGGTTCACGGGAACGGGCACCGCCCCGATCTTGATGGCACCCCAGAAGACTTCGGCGAACTCCGGGCAGTCGGGAAGGATCAGGAGGACGCGGTTCTCGATCTCGACCCCGAGGTCCCTGAGCGCGTTGCCGAAGCGGTTGACGCGCTCGGCCAGCTCGGCGTACGTGACCGCGCGGCCCCGGTAGCGGAAGACGGTGCGGCTCCCCCGCCCTTCGGCCAGGTGGCGGTCCGCAAAGAACGCTGCGGCGTTGAAGCGCTCCGGGACGTCAACGACGGGCGTGATCAAGCCTTGCGCCAATCAGCCGGCAAATTCGCGCGTGACCGGCTGCCGCCCGCCGTGCGCCTCATACGCCTCCTCGCGGTAGAGGCCGAGCGCCTGAAGCACCGGCGTGTCCTGGATCGAGAAGAGAATGGCCTCGCGCTCGGAGGAGGGGTTGGCGTGCTCGTGCCACGTCCACGGGGGGACGGCGAACATATCCCCAGGCCCCCAGCCGAAGCGCTCGCCGTTGAGCACGCTGAACCCGCTCCCCTCGAAGGCCACGTACACCGAGCTCGAGACGTGCCGGTGCGCGCTGGTGTGGACGCCCGGCCTGAGGCGCTGAACCCAGCAGGCGAGGGTCGGGAGCACGGGGCCGCCCGACCCGTTCACGTACTGAAGGGCGAGGTCGTCAAAGGGGGTCGCGTCCCCCTCTCCGAGCCGCATCAGGGCGGCCGCCGTCTCGGTCCACGGATACGACCACCGGTGGTTCGGCGCCTCTCCGGCCGGCTGCGCGTGTTCGTGAAACTGCTCGAAGAAGCTGGCGTCCAGCGTGGCCACCAGG
>JBBTEL010000167.1:0-2898 GCA_038042325.1 Candidatus Methylomirabilota bacterium | reverse complement strand
CGCCGCTCACGTCCCCGGTCAGGGCGACCACCAACAGGCCGGTGGACGCGTGCTGAAGCAGGGCGCGCATCACATGGCGCTGGAGGACATGCTGGCCCTCGTGCGCGAGCACGCCGGCGAATTCCTCCGGAGTGCGGGTCCGCTTGAGCAACCCCCGGAAGACGACGATAGACCCGCCGGGGACGGCCAGGGCGTTGACGAGAGAGTCATTCACCACGATCACCCGAAGGGTGAAGGGATGGCTCGGCAGGGGAGCGGTGAGGGTCTTCAACACGTCGTCGATCGCCGCACGCAGCTCTTGGTCTTCGCACCGCTTCTTGGGCGGAGCGAGCTGCTCGATAACGCTGGACCCCAGCCGCTCCTCCCACGCGATGGGGACCCGCGGCGCGACGAACGCTGCCAGGAGCGGGATCCCCCACTGGTAGAGCGCCAGCGCGATGCCGATCACGGCGAGGGCGGCGAGGAGGGTCAGCTCGACCCGCGTCCGGCGCCGAGCCGGGTCGTGAAAGCGCGTTGACAGACCCGGCGCGACCTCGTGGAGGGCCGTGAGAAACGCCGCGTCGGAAATCAGGAGCGCTTCGGCGAGCTCCCCGCCCTTCTCCAGGCGCACCTGCTCGCCGGCGTAGAAGCCCTGGGTCTGGCGGACCTGGTCGTACGGCCAGAGGAACGTCAGGCCGCCCTCGGTGCTGACCTCGATGCCGCTTCGCATCAACCGCGCGCGCGCCCGCTGGCGGGCGGCGGTGCGGCCATCCAGGTAAAAGCCTTCCCAGTCGGTCTGCATCGGCAAGGAGCGGAGACGGCCGAACTACCCGAGGTCGAAATCCATGTCCAGGAAGCTGGCGAGCCCTTCACCGGTGGCCGCCACCACGACCTGCGCCTCCTGCTGGATACCCGCTACGTCCAGCGGCCCCTCAAGGGTCAGGTACCTGAAAGCGAACCGGGCGTTGCGGCACTTGACCCACGGCCAGGCCAGCCCGAGGGTGACGATCAGCAGCAGGAGATTGACCACATAGAGGCCGAGGAGAGCCCCTCCCGTCACCGTCGAGTGGAAGCGCGCGGCGCTCACGGAGGTATGGTCCCAGAAATAGCGCCGCTTGCGGGCGGCGAACCAGATCCAGCAGAGGCCCAGGGTTGGCAACGTCAGCAGGATCGCCACGAGGTACGGGCTGAACAGGTCCCGCCCGCGACCGTCGAAGTCGAACTTCTGGTTCCCGAAGTACGAATGAGACACCATGAAGCCCTGACGCTTCGTCGCGAAGAACGGGGAGTACAGGCCCAGGGTGACGAGCGAGAGGAGCGTCCCTCCGACGAAGAGCTTGACGAAATCCCAGACGCGCCCCCGGAACGAGAACCGGATGCCGCGCCAGGCGGTCCGGCTCAGGCGATAGCGGCGGGCGCCCACCATCGCGACCGGGACGAACACCGTGACGATGCAGTATGCCAGGACGCCCCCCGCGACCTTCACCTCAAAGGCCGCGTCGAGGAACTCTGGCAAGTTCGCCAGGAGCCCGACGGGGATACCGAAGACCAGCATGGCCTTGAGCCAGCCGATCAGCAGCTCCTTGCCCGTCCCGTGGTAGGAGAAGCGATCGCCCTCGAACTCGCTCTGGCTCAGGAGATAGCTCCGAACCCGGACCTTCCCCCAGAAGTAGTAGATCCCCAGCGTGATGAGCGTCAGGAGGACGTTGACGATGTGGATCCCGAAGAGCGAACCACCCGAGCCGTGGAAGGACAGCCGGCGAATCCCGCCAGGGGCGCCACCCGCCGGCGACGGCTTCCACTGGCTCGGAGGGGCGGCCTGCGCCGGCGCGGCGACCAGTGTGGCCACCCCTCCTCTGCCGAGGCTCTGGAGGTAGGCGCGGTACTTCGAGACAACCACCCGGCAGCGCGCGCATTCATCGCCGGCGACGTCGGCGTAGCCGCACTTCGGGCACGTTTCCGCCATGGCACCTCCAGCCGCCTACATGATCACACTCCTATTCGGCTTCTCCTAGTTTTTCCCGGGGGGCTGATCGAAGAGCGCCTCCATCTTCGCCACCGCGCGCTCCCAGTCGAACTCCCGCTTGATGTAGGCCATCCCCTCCCGGGCGAGCTTGGCGCGGAGCGCGGGATCCGCCACGGCCCGCTCGAGCTTTTCGGCCAGGTCAGCCACGTCGCGACGCCAGCCCACCAGTGCGGTCCGGCCGTCCAGGGCATAGTCCCGGCAGCCGCCGTTGTCGTAGGTCACGAGCCCCGCGCCGCACGCCATCGCCTCCATGGACGGCATCCCGAGCCCCTCGTCCCAGGACGGGCAGAGGTAGATCGGGCAGCGGCTGTAGAGCCACGCCAGCCGCTCTTGGGGAAGATTTTCGTGGTACTCGTCGTAGGCTTCCCCCCGCTTCGGTCGCCTGACGCCGAAGCCGACGAGCCTGACCTCGGGACACCGCGCCTTCACCCGCCGCACCGCCTCGAGGCCATCGGCCACCCCCTTCCAGGCGTAGTCGTGGTGAAGCATCAGCACGCGCACCAGGCCGTCGTCGGGGCCGGGGTCCACACGGGAAAAGAGCGCCGGATCCACGGGCGTTACGAGCAGCTCGGCCTCGCCCTGAAACTTCTCCCGCATGATCTCCCTGAGCCAGGAGGAGATGACCATCTTCCGCAAAGGATACGTGTAGGTCCGGTCCACCTCCTCGGGGCTCCCGTGGTAGAGGCTCTCGTAGTGCTGGACCAGGTAGAACTTCCTCCCGCAGCGGGCCGGGGCGGCGTTGACCGGACCGGCGGTCTGCCACGCCGTGGCGACGATCACGTCCCCGGGCGGAAGCGTCTCCGCCTGGAGCCCCGGCGTCCAGAGCACCCGAGGCGTGAAGCCCGGAATCCAGTCGGGACCCGTGCGGCGGATGTTCCGCCACCACGCGCGGG
>JBBTEL010000166.1:0-4157 GCA_038042325.1 Candidatus Methylomirabilota bacterium | reverse complement strand
GCTAAGGAGAGACGACCATGGCCAAGATCGAGAAGTTCTGCGCCAAGTCGGTGTACGATCCCCCGACCTACGCCCAGGGCATCAAGGTGACCGGGGGCCAGACGATTCTCTTCATCTCCGGCCAGGTGGCGTACGATAAGAAGGGCGGCGTGGCCTGCAAGGGGGATTTCCAGGGACAGGCGCGCGCCGTCTTCAAAAACCTCAAGGCCATGGTGGAGGCCGGCGGTGGTAAGCTTTCGAATATCGTGAAGCTCAACACCTACCTGACCGACATCCGCTACCGCGCCGACCTGATCCCCATCCGCGCGGAGTTCTTCGGCAAGCGCCTCCCCGCCTCGACGCTGATCACCACCCCGGCGCTCGCCCACCCGGACTGGCTCATCGAGGTGGAAGCCATCGCGGTGATCTGATCGCATGAACTTCGTCATCCCGGACGACTACGACCAGGCGTACCTGGGAAGCCCTCACGTCGAGCGGCTGATCCCACACGGCAAGGTCCAAGTCTATACCGACCCGCCCCGCGACGAGAGCGAGCTGATCGAGCGCCTGCGCCCGGCCGAGGTCGTGATCCCCATCCGGGAGCGAACGCCGTTCACGGCCGAGCGGCTCCTCAAGCTTCCCAGCCTCCGGCTCATCTCGATGACCGGCACGGGCGTGGCCAGCATCGACCTCAAGACGGCCACGACCCGTCGCGTTGTCGTGACCAACACGCCCGGAACCTCGGTGCCCGCCGTCGTCGAGCTCACCTTCGGGCTGATGATCGCCCTCTGCCGCAGGCTCGACGCGATCGACCGGGAGATCCGCGAGGGCGGCTGGTCCCAGCACGTCGGCAGCGAGCTCAGCGGCAAGACCCTGGGGATCGTCGGGCTGGGCGCCATCGGATCACGGGTGGCGGAGGTCGCCCAAGCCTTCGGGATGGAGGTCTGCGCCTGGAGCCCCCGGCTGACCGCCGACCGGGCCCGCCGGCACGGCGTCACGCCGCTCCCCCTCCCCGACCTCATGGCCCGCGCCGACTTCGTGTCGGTCCACGTCCGATCCCTCCCGGCCACGAAGGGCCTGGCGGGCCGGGAGCTGATCGGGCTCATGAAGCCCGGCGCGGTCTTCATCAACACCGCGCGCGCCGCCATCGTGGACGAGGACGCTCTCTGGGACGCTTTGAGCGCCGGCCGGCTCGCCGGCGCCGGGCTCGACGTCTTCGGCCAGGAGCCCCTGCCTGCCAACCACCGGTGGGCCGGCCTGCCCAACGTGGTCCTGACCTCCCACCGCGGCTGGGTGACGCGGGAGACGCTGGACCGCTTCATGGGGGCGGCCGTGGACAACACGCTGGCGTTTCTGGCCGGGCGGCCCGTCAACGTCGTCAACCCCGAGGCCCTCCAGTAACGGGAGACCCATGAACTCGCCGAGAGGCTGAGGCAATGGCAAGCGACAAGGATCGCGCGCGTTCGAGCGACGGCTCCGCCGGCGCAACCGGGTCCGGGGGGAGCTCCGGAAGGGGGGCAGAGCCCCCCTCCGGGTTAAATCCGCACGTCTTTCGCGCCTACGACGTGCGCGGCAAAGTGGGGAGCGACATCACTCCCGACGTGTTCCGCCAGGTCGGCCGGGCCTACGGCACGCTGATCCGACGGAAGGGAGGGAAGCCGCAGGCGGGGCGGGAGATCAACGCCGGGAAGCAAGTTGCCCTGGGTCGGGACAACCGCCTCTCCTCAGCCGAGCTCAGCGCGGCCTTCGCCGAAGGCGTGCTCGCCGCCGGGGTCTCCATCGTGGACATCGGGCTCTCGCCGACCCCCATCCTCTACTTCGCCACCGCCCACTGGAAGCTGGACGGCGGGGCCAACGTCACGGGCAGCCACAACCCCGTCACCGACAACGGCGTCAAGATGGTCCACGCCGGCGCCGTCCCGCTGACGGAGGATGAGATCCAGGATCTCCGCCGGCTGATCGACGCGCGGGATTTCGAGACGGGCGCGGGCGCCGTGAGCCAGCGGAGCCCCAAGGAGGACTACATCGCCCACATCGCCGAACGCGTCAGGGTCGCCCGACGCCTCAAGGTGGTCGTGGACGCGGGCAACGCCGTCGCCGCGCTCTACGCGCCGGACCTCTTGCGCCGGCTGGGGTGCGAGGTGGTCGAGCTCCACTGCGAGCTGGACGGCACCTTCCCCCACCACCTGCCCGACCCGGAGGTCGAGGAAAACGTGCGGGACCTCATGGCGCGCGTCGTCGAGGTCCGGGCGGACCTGGGGATCGCCTACGACGGCGACGCCGACCGGATGGGGCTGGTGGACGAGAAGGGACGCCGCCACGAAGCCGACCTGGTCCTGATCCTGCTGGCGCGCGACCTCCTGACGCGCCACCCCGGGGCGAAGGTCGTCTTCGACGTCAAGTCCTCCCAGACCCTCGTGGACGCGATCACGGCCGCCGGGGGCGTGCCGGTGATGTACAAGACCGGCCACTCCCACCTGAAGCGCAAGATGCGCGAGGAGGGGATCCTGCTGGGCGGCGAGGTCAGTGGCCACATGTTCTTCGCCGAGAATTACTACGGCGTGGACGACGGGATCCTCGCTTCAGCGAAGCTGATCGAGATCGCGGCCCGGAGCCCCGAGCCATTGTCGGCGCGGTTCGACGCGATTCCCCACCTCCACGCGACCCCCGAGTTGAAGGCGCCGTGCCCGGACGCCGAGAAGTTCCGCGTGGTGGAGGAGCTGGCGCGGCACTTCAAGGGGCGCTACGAGACCATCGACATCGACGGCGTACGCATCCTCTTTCCGGGGGGCTGGGGGCTGGTCCGCCCCTCCAACACCAACCCGTACCTCACGCTCCGCTTCGAGGCCCGAACCAACGCCGAGCTGGAGGCGATGAAGCGGATCGTGTTCGACGCGCTCGCCCGCTACCCCTTCGTAACCTTACCGCGCGAGGGCTAGCCTGACCGCGCCCGCCAGGCTCCGCGCGACCAGGCAGTCGCGGGCGCCCCAGACGCCCCCCGGATCGAGCAGCACCGCCTCCATCCCGGCCGCCCGCGCTCCCAGGACGTCCACGGAGTAGAGGTCGCCGATGTACACCGCTTCCCCGGGCGCGACGCGTGCCTCGATCAGCCCGAGCTGGAAGATCCTGGGGTCGGGCTTTTCGACGCCCACCACGGCGGAGTCCAGGATGAACTGGAGGTGGACCGCCAGGCCGGTCTCCTCGAGGATCGAGCGGACCGATCCGTTGGAGTTGGAGATGACGCCGGCGACGCAGCCCGCATCCCGCGCCAGCCTGAGGGCGGTCTCGGCTTCGGGATCGGGAATGTGCCAGAGACCGACGGGAAGGTTATACTCCTTTCGCCACTCGGCTACGGCCTGGACCGTGTCCGGATCGGTGATCCCGAGCTCCTCCAGGACATACCGGAAGTAGTAGCCCGCGACAGACCGGCTCTCCGTCGAGCTCCCCGGCGCCAGGTGGGGATCGAGCCGCACCCGCGCCCGGTACTCCGCCTGAGCCACCGCCTCGTGGCTCTTCCGGATGCCGTGGAGGCCGAGCTGCTCGGCGATGGCCGCGTAGTTGATCCGGAGCAGGGTATTGCCGGCGTCGAAGATGAGGGCGCGAATCGAGCGTTTCATGTTCGGCTCTCTCTATTATACTGGGCAAAAAAGGAGCCGCCCGGAATGTCGAAGACGCGTACGGTGTTGGCCTGGTGTGGGAGCTCGCTGGCGCTGGCCCTCGGTCTCGGGCTCTCGGCCTGGGCCCAGCAGGGGACGGCCGCCAAACCGAAGCCGATCAGGATCCCCATGGAAGAGCTCCACAAGGCCGGTGGGGTTCCGCCGGGGTGGAAGTTCGCCTTCCCCGCGGGCGATCCCGCCAAGGGACGAAAGGCCTTCGTGGACTTCGAGTGCTTCAGCTGCCACCAGGTCAAGGGGGAGAAGTTCCCCCCCGGCAAGAAGGGCGATGTGGGGCCTGAGCTGACCGGCATGGGCGGCCGCCACCCGACGGATTATTTCCTCGAGTCGGTCGTGAACTCCAACGCCGTCATCGTCGAGGGACCCGGGTTCACGGGACCGGACGGGCTCTCGAAGATGCCCGATTACCGGGACAGCATGACCGTGGCCCAGCTCATCGACCTGGTGGCGTATCTCAAGAGCCTGACCGGGAGAGACGATCACGGGGGCCGCCATCGCTGAGCG
>JBBTEL010000165.1:0-3116 GCA_038042325.1 Candidatus Methylomirabilota bacterium | reverse complement strand
TGAAACTGCTGGTGACGGGCGGCGCGGGCTTCATCGGCTCCCACTTCATCCGCCACATCCTCCGGAAGTACCCGGGCTATTCCGTCGTCAACCTGGACAAGCTCACCTACGCCGGCAACCTCGAGAACCTCCGGGACGTGGAGGGCGATCCGCGCTACCGCTTCGTCCGCGGCGACATCTCGGACGGGGCGGCGGTCCGCGAGGCGATGCGCGGCGTGGACGCCGTGCTGAATTTCGCGGCCGAAAGTCACGTTGACCGGTCCATCCTGGGGGCGGACGAGTTCTTGAAGACGGACGTGCTGGGGACCTTCACGCTCCTGGAGGCGGCGCGGGAACTCGGGATTTCCCGCTACGTGCAGATCTCGACGGATGAGGTCTACGGCTCCATCGAGCGCGGCGCCGCCAAGGAGAGCGCGCCGCTCCGCCCCTCGAACCCCTACTCGGCGTCGAAGGCCGGGGCGGATCTGCTCGTCAGCGCCGACTGGACGACCCACCGGCTGCCCGTGCTGATCACCCGGAGCTCGAACAACTTCGGGCCCAACCAGTATCCGGAGAAGATCATCCCTCTGTTCATCACCAACGCGATCGAGGACCGCCCGCTTCCGCTCTACGGGAACGGGAAGAACGTGAGGGACTGGCTCTACGTCCTGGACAACTGCGCCGCCATCGATCTGGTGCTCCACGCGGGGGTGCCCGGCGAGATCTACAACATCGGGGGCGGGACGGAGGTGGAGAACATCGTCCTGACCCGCCAGATCCTCCGGCTCCTGGGCAAGCCCGAGAGCCTGATCCGGCCGGTGAAGGACCGTCCCGGCCACGACCGCCGCTACGCGCTCGACTGCCACAAGATCCGGGCCCTCGGCTGGAAGCCGGCTCACGAGTTTGGCTCGGCGCTGGCCGAAACGGTGCGCTGGTACCAGGAGCACGAGGCCTGGTGGCGGCCCATCAAGTCGGGAGAGTTCAAGGCCTACTACGCCAGGCAGTACGCCACCCGCGCATGAAGATCCTCATCACGGGCGCCGGCGGGATGCTGGGCCGGGCGCTCCGGGAGACTCTGAGCCTCGAGCACGATGTTGTGGCCCTCGCCCGCGCCGAGCTGGATGTCACCGATCTCCCCAAGACCCGGGCTGCTCTCGCCCGCGCGAAGCCCCAGGCGGTCATCCACGCGGGGGCGCGGACCGACGTGGACGGCTGCGAGCGCGATCCGGACCACGCCTGGCGCGTCAACGCGCTGGGCAGCCGCAACGTCGCCGTGGCCTGCCAGGAAGCCGGCGCGGCCTGCTGCTATATCTCCACCGACTACGTGTTCGACGGCGAGAAGCCCGACCCGTACACCGAGTTCGACGCGCCGAACCCCATCTCGTGCTACGGCGCCTCGAAGCTGGCCGGCGAGCGCTACGTCCAGACCCTGACGCCCCGCCACTGGATTGTCCGCTCCTCCTGGCTCTTCGGCCCCGGGGGAAAGAACTTCGTGAAGACCATCCTGACCAAGGCGCGGGCCGGCGAGGAGCTCCGAGTGGTGGACGATCAGGTCGGCTCGCCCACCTACGCGGACGACCTGGCCCGGGCCATTTCCCGCCTCATCAGCGGGCCGTACTACGGCGTCTGGCATGTGACGAACAGCGGCTCCTGCTCGTGGTACCGCTTCGCGGCCGCGATCTTGGAAGCCGCCGGGCTCAGGGGCACGCGCCTGGAGCCGATCAGCTCGAAGGACCTCCAGCGCCCGGCCCCGCGCCCCCGGAACTCGGTCCTTCGAAACTACTGCTGGGAGCTCGAGTCGTGGCCGGCGCTCCGCCCGTGGGCCGACGCCCTCCCGGAGTATCTGGCCCACCCTGAAGCCGCGGAGTAGACTAACGGGAGTAATGGAGAGGTCAGTCATGAGACGCATGGCCCCGGGGCTTGTCCTTCTCCTGGCGCTCCCGCTCGCCCTCGGGGCCGCGCCGCGCGGCACCGAGCAGAAGCCCGATCCCAAGACCGCCCCCGCGCTGCCCTCCTACGTCCAGCGGGTGCAACCCGCCGTGGTGGGGATCAAGGTCCGGGTCCCGCCGAACCGCCCGTCGGTCCTGACGCTCGGCCCCGAGCGCTGGGGGAGCGGCGTCATCTTCGACCCCGCGGGCTACGCGCTGACCGTGAGCTACGTCCTGCTGGACGCGGGGAGCATCGAAGTATCCCTGCGCGACGGGCGGACCGTGCCGGGCAAGCTGGTCGGGCTCGATCTGGAGGTCGGCCTTGGCGTGGTGAAGCTCGACGGGCCCGGGCCGTGGCCCGCGGCGGTCGTCGGGGATTCGGCCGGCGTCCGCGTCGGCCAGGCCACCGCCACCGTCGGGGTGGATGAGGACAACGACCTGGTCGTCACGAGCGGGAGCGTCACGGAGATCCGCGGGTTTGCCGGCTACTGGGAGTACATGCTGGACCGGGCCTTCGTCGTCTCTCCGTACAACCCGGCGTTTGGGGGAAGCCCGCTGGTGAACGTCAACGGGGAGGTCATCGGGATCACCTCCCTCCGGCTGGGCGAGCGCCCGGCCGTGAACCTGGCCATTCCCATCGAGAAGTTCCTCCCGGGAAAGGACGAGCTGATCCAGAAGGGCCGGGTCGTGAGCCGGAAGCCGCGCCCCTGGCTCGGTCTCTACACCCTGCCCGTCGAGAGCGGCGGCGTGGTGATCGCCGGCATCTCCCCCGTGGGGCCCGCGGGACGGGCGGGCTTCCAGCGCGGTGACGTCATCGTGCGCGTCAACGGCGAGAAGGTCTTGAGCCAGGAAGAGTTCTATACCCGGCTCTGGGGGACCGAGGTCGGCCAGGAGCTCACCGTGGTGGTGCTGCGCGGCTCGCGCTTCGAGGCCATCACCGTGCGGCCGGCGGACCGCTACCAGTTCTTCCACACCACGGGGCCCTAGCGGCATGAAAGGGGTGGACACCTACCAGGGGCGCGGGCTCATCGCCGACCCGATTCACCGCTACATCCTCTACACGCGGCCGGACGGCGTGCCGGGCGAGGCGACCGAGCAGGACCTGATGGACACCTCCTGGGTCCAGCGCCTCCGGCGGATCCCGCAGCTGCAGTCCGCGCGCTGGGTGTTCCCCGCCGCCGAGCACAGCCGCTTCCAGCACGCGCTGGG
>JBBTEL010000164.1:0-7286 GCA_038042325.1 Candidatus Methylomirabilota bacterium | reverse complement strand
CCCCGAGGGGGAGAGGGCAGGGTGAGGGGGAGAGGAGAAGAGGTGAGGGGCATTCAAGCAGGGCAGGGGTGAGGGGAGGCGTCATCGAGAGAAGACCGACTTGAGCCCGCGGAGGGCCTGGCGGATCCGCTGCTCGTTCTCCACCAGGGCGAAGCGCACGTACCCCTCCCCGTACTCGCCGAAGCCGATGCCGGGCGACACGGCGACCTTGGCGTCCTGGATCAGGAGCTTGGCGAACTCGAGCGAGCCCATGGCGCGGAACGGCTCGGGGATCGGGGCCCAGACGAACATCGTGCCCTTCGGCTTGGGAATGGCCCACCCCTGCTTGCCGAGCCCGTCCACCAGGACGTCGCGGCGCTTTCGATAGACGTCCACGATCTCCCCGACGCACGCCTGATCGCCCTCCAGGGCGATGATCCCGGCGATCTGGATCGGCTGGAAGACGCCGTAATCCAGATAGGACTTGATCCGCGCCAGGGCCTGGATCATCTGCCGGTTGCCGCAGGCGAAGGCCAGCCGCCAGCCCGCCATGTTGTAGGACTTGGTCAGCGAGAAGAGCTCGACGCCCACGTCCTTGGCGCCCGGCACCTCGAGGAACGACGGGGCGCGGTAGCCGTCGAAGGTGAGGTCGGCGTAGGCGAAATCGTGGATCACCATGAGCCGGTGCTCCTTGGCGAAGGCCACGACCTTCTCGAAGAACGGGCGGTCCACCACCTGGGTGGTCGGATTGTGGGGGAAGGAGAGGATGAGGAGCTTGGCCTTGGGCCAGGACAGCCGGGCCGTCTCCTGGAGGCGAGCGAAGAAGTCCTCGCCGGGCACCAGGGGCACGGAGCGGAGATCCCCGTCGGCGATGACCACCGAGTAGGAGTGGATGGGATAGGTCGGGTTCGGCACCAGCGCCCCGTCCCCCGGCTGGAGCACGGCCAGCGCCAGATGGGCGAGCCCCTCCTTGGCTCCGATGGTGGCGATCGCCTCGCTCTCCGGATCGAGCTCGACGCCGTAGCGGTCCCGGTACCACTTCGTGATCGCGACGCGAAGCCGCGTAATTCCCTTGGAGGCCGAGTACCGGTGATTTCGGGGATTGTGGGCCGCCTCCACGAGCTTGGCCACGATGTGCTTGGGCGTGCCCTGGTCGGGGTTCCCCATGCCCAGGTCGATGATGTCCTCGCCCCGGGCCCGCGCCTTGGTCTTGAGGTCGTTGACGATGGCGAAGACGTAGGGGGGGAGGCGCTTGATCCGATAGAACTCGTCCATGCGGGGGTACCTGTAACCGTTGATGATACGCTTGGCCTCTCAGAACTGTCAAGAAATGGGGGCTTTACGCCCCTTCCGCGCCTGCCCTGACCGGGCGGCGGCGTCGGCTAACTTAGCAATTTTAGCGTTGGATTCTGACGTCCCCTCGCCGGACCTGCTGCCTGGCATATCGGTTGCTTCCAAGGACCGTCAGCCATGGGCAAACCGTGGAAGAAAAACCTGTTGGAGGCGCTGAGCCGGGAGCACAGGTGCGAGAGCTCGACCGTGGTGCCACCGCCCTACGGCCACGCCTGCGCGGTGTGCGGCAGACCCGTGGAAAAAGGCCATCCGCTGCACCGCGCCGAGCGCCCGTTCCGGAGCGAGGTCAGCCTGATTTCGCCCCCTCAATTCCGGGGTTGACACCACCCGGGGAACGATGCTAAGAAAACGTAACTTTCCTGTCCATCTGCTCCCAATATAAGGAGGTCTCGATGTTCGGACGGAATAGCGCACAGCGACCCGGCAGCAAACAGAGAACCGACAACGGCCAGCCCGGCATTCCCGCCACCCTTCTCACCGTCGTCGGCGACCACGCCCGGATGGAGGGCAAGTTCGAGATCGCCAACTCGATCCAGATCGAGTGTGAGGTCGGGGGCGAGCTCAACGTGGGCGGCAAGCTCGTGATCGGCCAGAAGGGGGTGGTGACCGCCGACGTCAGGACCGTGGACGCCATCATCATGGGCCAGTACGAGGGCAACATGGTGGCCACGGGCAACGTGGAGATCGCCGCGACGGGGCGGGTCAGCGGCAACATCGAGACCGATTCCCTCGTGATCTCCAAGGGCGGCTTCTTCAACGGCAACGTCATCAAGATCAAGGACAGGGAGAAGGAGCAGGAGGCCCAGAAGGGTCCCCGTCCCGTGTACCTCGTCGACGAGAAGCGATTCGGGCAGCAGAAATAAATGTTCTGGCACCGAAAGCGCACCTCGTCGGCCCGGCGCGGCGACCTGACCGCGTTCATCGACGAGGGGTCGGAGATCGAGGGGAAGTACACGTTCAGCGGGACCGTCATGCTGAACGGGAAGTTCCAGGGGGAAATCGCCTCCACCGACACGCTGATCATCGGCGAGCGGGGGGTGGTCAACGCCACGGTCCGGGCCGGCACGGTGATCATCAACGGGGAGCTGGTCGGCAACGTGCAGGCCACGGAGCGGGTCGAGCTGAAGGGGAGCGCCCGGGTCTTCGGCGACGTGGAGGCGCCCGTGATCGTCGTCGAGGAGGGGGTGCTCTTCGAGGGGCACTGCCGGATGACCAAGACCAAGCCGGCGGAGGCCGCTCGGGACACACGGGAATTCTCGGTGGTGCCGCTCAAACGCTGACGGGATTGACGACGGATTCGGCTACAATGAGGTGCAGTGAACCCGGGATGCGGCTCCCCGGCGGGATCAGGGGAGGCGTGGTCCGCAACGCGAGGTACGACCATGAGGAAGCCACACCGGTTCAACCTCTTGATCGTCCACGGCGACGGCACACGGGTCCTTCGCCTGAACTTTCCTCGTTGGATCCTCTACGGAGGCCTGACGGTCCTGGCCCTGGCGGTCTCCACGCTCGGGGCCATCTACGGTGATTACGTCTCGCTGAAGCGGCAGTTCTCGCAGGTCGCGGCGCTCCAGCAGCAGGTCGCGGAGCAGCGGACCCTCATCGATTCCTTCCACCGCCGGATCGCCGAAGTCCGCGGCGAGGTTTCCACCTGGCGCGCGCTGCATGCCAAGATCTGGGAACCCTTCGGCCCCGAGGAGGGCCCGGCCAAGAAGGGGACCGGCATCGGCGGCGGCGCGCCGGTGCGCGCCGCGTTCCCCGGCGATCGCGTGGCCCTCTCCCAGGAACTGGACCTCCTCACCGCCACGGTCAACGAGGAGGGGCAGAGCCTCCGGGCTCTCGAGCGCTTCATGGTCAAGGCCGGCCGCGTCCTGGCGGCCCTGCCGTCGCGGTGGCCGGTTCGCGGGGCGGTGAACTCGGAATATGGCCGGCGGCTCTCCCCGTGGAGCGGGGCGCCGGAGTTCCACAGCGGCATCGACATCGCCTCCGAGCGCGGCTTCCCCGTGAAGGCTCCCGCTCCGGGCACCATCGTCTTCGCCGGCACCCAGGCGCAGTACGGCAACACGGTGATCCTCGACCACGGCAACGACATCAAGTCCCTCTACGGCCACCTCCAGAAGATCCAGGTGACCCAGGGCCAGCGGGTGGAGCGCGGCCAGGTCATCGCGCTCAGCGGCAACACCGGCAAAACTACCGGTCCCCACGTGCACTACGAGATCCTGGTCAAAGGGCAGGCGGTCAACCCCCGCGGCTACCTCTGGGACTAACCTCGGAGGGGAGCTCCGCCCCCCTTCCGATTCCTCCCCCCGGAAACAGGTTGCGCGGGGGAAGCCCGCGCTCGAAAGCGGCCAACCAGGAAGCGCTCTGCGCTAATTCGGGAGGGCGAAGGAGGCTTCGCCCTTGTTGCCGTCGGAGAGGATCAGGGTGTAGGCGCCGGGCGGGACGTCGAAGACCAGCGAGCCGTTGATCGTGAAGCCCGGCGACATGGCCTGGAGGCTCCCCAGGCCGATCCCGCGCTGCCGGGCCTTCGGGCTTTCCTCGTACTCCCTGCCCGCCGCATCCACGAGCCGCGCCCGGGGGAATGGCAGCGGCTTCGTCCCGTTGTTCGTGACCGTCAGATAGACCACGTAGAACCGGGTGTCCGGGGCCGCCGCCCGCTCCCCGCGCCCGAGCTGGTCCTGCCACTGGGTGGCCAGCACGCGGTAGGTGAACACCCCCACCTTGGCGTCCTCCCCCAGCGCGACGCGCCGCGGGCCCACGGCGCATCCGGCGATCAGGAGCGCGAGCAACGCCAGCGTCGCAGCGCGCGCCAGGCGGCGGGGCGTCATGAGTGCTTCCTCAGGAACTGGAGGCAGGAATCGTTGAAAGCGGGGGCCTGCTCCCAGAGATAGCCGTGGCCGCCGCCCTCGATCACGCGCAGCTCGGCGCCCGGAATCCGCGCGTGGAGCTCCTGCGAGAACCGAGGGGGGACGAAGATGTCGTCGGCTCCCACCGTGATCAGGGTCGGGCACTGGATGCGCCCAAGGCGGGCGAGCGTATCATGCGCCCAGCAGGCCTCGGCCTGGCGGGTCAGCCCGGCGAGGCTCGCGGGGTAGGGATGGTCCACCATGACGCGGACCATCATTTCCACGTTGTCCGCGTGCTCGGCGTACGTGCGGGGGCTCAGGACCCACGTGAGGAGGAGGCGAACGTACTCCTCCCGGCCGAGCGTCGCCCGGGCCTGGAGCAGCGACTGACCGACGGCGCGCAGGAACGGGGCCACGCGGGCCAGCGTGGCGTGGAGCTGGAGGGTGCGGACCCGCCCGGGGTAGTTGATGGCCATCTCCTGGGCGATCATGCCGCCCATGCTGAGGCCGGCGACGTGGGCCCGGTCGATCCCGAGCGCGTCCAGGAGCCCCACGGTGTCGTCGGCCATCACCCGGATCGTGTACGGGGTGTCGGGCTGGTCCGAGCGCCCGGCGCCGCGATTGTCCGGGCTGATGCAGCGGAACTCGGCCGAGAACGCCGCCACCTGAAGGGCCCAAGCCGTGTGATCGCCGCCCCAGCCCATGAGCAGGACCAGCGGGTCGCCCGCTCCCGCCTCCTGGTAGTAGATGTTGATCCCATTCACGCGAGTTGTCGGCATTGGACGTGCCTGGGGTCAGGCTTGCGTATTTGCGTTGCGTATAACGCAAATACGCAAGCCTGACCCTCTAATGGATGATAACGCCGCAGTAGCCGACCACGCGATCGTGATCGCCCGAGACGTCGCCGGAGGTCATGTACCGGACCAGCTCGGCCCGTGGGCTGCCCAGGTCCCTGAGAGCGGCGAGGAGCGCCGTCGTCGGCGCGATGCCGCACATCGAGATGTGGTGGTCCCGCACCGTGCGCTGGAGCCCCTCGGGGTCGAGGGCCAGAATCGCCTCAATGGCCAGCCGGTCCTTCCGGTTGGACACCGCCTGGGACTCGTAGTGGTTCAGGTCGGTGGAGGAGATGAGGAGGACGGGTTCGGGCCAGCCCTTCACGACCTGCGCGACCGCCCGTCCCACGGCCGTGCAGAAGTCCAGGTCCGTCCGCATCAGCGTGATGGGGACGAATTGGACGTCGGGGCGAAGGCGGCGGAGGAAGGGCAGCTGCACTTCGAGCGCGTGTTCGCGCGCGTGGGCCTGCTGGTCCTCGTGCAGGTCCGCCGACGCCTTCAGGATCTCCCGCCCCAGGTCGGCGGCGATCGGAATGTCGCCGCCGGGAAGGACCCAGCGCCCCCCGCTCATGATCGATCCCCGCGGGCCGAGGCCGGTATGGTTCGGCCCCAGCAGCACGACCAGGCGGGGGAGCGCGACGCGCCCGTACACCGCGCCCGCGACCTTGCCCGAGTACATCCAGCCGGCGTGGGGGACGACGAGCGCGCGCGCGGCGATCTTCGGCTGCACGTCCTCCAGCAGGCGGGAGAGATCGGCCTCCACCTGCTCCGGCCGATCGGGATAGAAGAGTCCGGCGACGGCGGGCTTTCGGACCGGTTCCGTGCTACGCCCTCACCTGGCAGGCCACCCAGTGCCCGGGGGAGATCTCCTTCAGCACCTGCTCGTTCACCGAGCAGGCGGGCACCCGGATCGGGCAGCGGGTGTGGAAGCGGCAGCCCGAGGGCGGCTTGATGGGGCTCGGCACGTCGCCCTCGAGGAGAATCCGCTTGCGCTTGACCGTCGGGTCGGGGATGGGGACGGCGGAGAGCAGGGCCTCCGTGTAGGGGTGCTTGGGGTTGGTGTAGAGCTCCTTGGCCGGGGCCAGCTCCACGATCTTCCCCAGGTACATGACGGCTACGCGGGTCGAGATGTGCTCCACCACCGAGAGGTCGTGGGCGATGAAGAGGTACGTGAGGCCGAACTGCTTCTGGAGATCCTCGAGCAGGTTGATGATCTGCGCCTGGATCGAGACGTCCAGCGCGGAGACGGGCTCGTCGGCGACGATGAACTTCGGGTTGACCGCCAGCGACCGCGCGATACCGATGCGCTGGCGCTGCCCCCCGGAGAACTCGTGCGGGTAGCGGCGCAGGTGGTCGGCGCTGAGCCCCACGGTCTCGAGGATCTTCACCACGCGCTCCTCGCGCTCGCGCTTGGTGGCCGCCAGCTTGTGGATCACGAGGGCCTCGCCGACGATGGAGCCCACGGTCATCCGGGGGTTCAGCGAGGCGTAGGGGTCCTGGAAGATGATCTGCATCTCCTTCCGGAGGTGCCGGAGCGCCCGCTTGTCGAGCGCGGTGACGTTCTTGCCGTCGAAGGAGACCTCCCCGGCGGTGGGCTCGATGAGGCGGAGGATCACCCGCCCCGTGGTGGACTTGCCGCAGCCGGACTCCCCCACGAGGCCGAGCGTCTCGCCGGGGTAGATATCGAAGGAAACGTCGTCCACGGCGTGGACCCGGGCCACCTCGCGCGAGAACAGCCCCCCGCGGATCGGGAAGTACTTCTTCAAGTTCTTCACTCGCAGCAGCGCTTCAGCCATCAGTACGCTTCTCCACGGGGAAGAATGTGGAACGGGTTGGTTTCGAGCGACTCGAACGCCCGGTCGAGGCGACGGGCAGTATCCGTGGGTACTCGTTCGTAGTAACTTCGAGCCCGCCGTGAGAGGCGGACCTCAAACATCCGTGCGCTTTATCTCGCGCCACCGCGTCCACTGGCCTTCGGTAATCTCCCGGCGACCCGCCTCCACTTCCGAGGCCTCCTCCGGGGTCAGAGTCTCCGGTTCCCGTTCGAGTACGCGAACGAAGGCCAGCACTTCCTCGAGCGCCGAGGGAGAGAGTCCTTCGAGCTTCTTCAACAATGCCTCTTTGGTGGTCATGGCGCGTTTCTCAAGCGGTTCTTACAGTAGCGGGCGGCCATCACAGTGTCAAGCACGCCTCCGAGTCTAATACAGCCAGCAGGCCACTTTGTGGCCGGGCTTGACCTCTTTGAGCACGGGGTCCTTCTCGGTGCAGACCGCCT
>JBBTEL010000163.1:2107-12541 GCA_038042325.1 Candidatus Methylomirabilota bacterium | reverse complement strand
CGGTCCGGCGCCCGCGCTCCTTGAACGGCACGCCCGACGCCTCGAACTCCTTCGGGAGTTCGACCCCGATCCCAACGGCCGGAAAGAGGCGTCCACCCGACAGGTAGTCAATGGTGGCCAGTTCTTTGGCGGCCACGACGGGGGTCCGGTAGGGCAGGACCAGCACGCTCGGCCCGAACTTGAGCCGCACGGTGCGGGCGGCGATGGCGGCGAGCGTGGTCATCACTTCGGGGACGGGGATGGGGGAGGAGAGGCGGTCGGAGAGCCAGATCGAGTCGATGGCGCTCTTTTCACAGAAATCTGTGAGCTCCCAGAGGAACCCGGCACCCCCCGGTCCCGCGGGCCACGGCCCCGGCATGATCCCGATCCGGTACTTGATCTCCATGGGCGGCATCGTAGCGGGTTTACTCCTCCATGACAATCAGGGGGTACCCCGCGGCGGCCAGGCGCAGGGCCTGGCGGCGCGCCTCCCGTCGGGTCGAGTACGTTCCGACTCGTACCCGGTAGAAGCTCTGGTCCGCCGCCTGCACCCGGTGGTCGGCGGCGAATCAGGAAGGGCGACGACGCGAAGCCGCACCGGGATCACGCCGGGCTCGAGGGCGTCGAGAGGTTGGGCCGCGGCCGGTGATCCGCACCTCGACGATCCACCGGTTGAGCAGGCTCTCCGCCGCCCCTGGGAGGGGTCCTCCCTTGGCTTCGCCCGTGGGGATTTTTGGGTTTGACAGCCCTTCGGCCCGGTGCTACAAATGAATGGCGATTCAGTCACCCCTGTCATGCCTGAGCCGGACAAGCACCAGCAGATCATCGAGGCGGCGGTCCGAATCTTCGCCCGCAACGGCTACTACAACTCCCGCGTCTCCGACATCGCCAAGGAGGCGGGGATCGCCAGCGGGACCATCTACCTCTACTTCAAGACCAAGGACGAGATCCTGGTCACGCTCTTCCGCGAGAAGATGGCCGAGTTCGTCGCCACCGTCCGGAAGGCCATCGCCGCGGAACCCGACGCCGTGGCGAAGCTGCGCCGCCTGATCGGGCTCCACTTCAAGCTCCTGGAGGACCACTCCGAGATGGCCGAGGTCGTCCAGGTGGAACTCCGCCAGGGCCAGAAGTTTTTCCGGGGCGCCTCGGCCAACGAGGTCAGCGGCTACTTCGATCTGATCTCCTCGGTGCTGGAGGAGGGGATGGCCGCCGGGCTGTTTCGGAGCGATCTTCCCGTCAAGACCGTCCGGAAGGTCCTGTTCGGGGCCATGGACCAGATGGCCACGAGCTGGGTGCTGGGCAAGCGCGGCTACAAGCTCTCCGAGACCGCCGATGCCGTAGCGGATATCTTCCTCAAGGGCCTCGCCGTCAAACCATAGAGGACACCCATGGGCTATGAGACGCTGATTCTGACCCGCGAGGAGTCGTACGCCGTCATCACGCTGAACCGTCCTCCCGCCAACGCGATCAACGAGCAACTGATGCGGGAGCTCGACGCCGCCCTGACCGAGCTGGAGAAGGACCCGGCGGTCCTGTCGGTGATCATCACCGGCGCCGGAGACCGGATCTTCTGCGGCGGCGCGGACCTGGGCTCGGCCTTCTCGGGCGGAAATCTGGAGGAGTTCCTCAAGTTCGGGACCGGTGTGCTGCGCCGGATCGAGCGCTTTGCCAAGCCCGTGATCGCGGCGGTGAACGGGCACGCGACGGGCGGCGGGTGCGAGATCGCCATGGCCTGCCACCTGCGGATCCTGAAGGAAACGGCGCGGCTCGGCCAGACCGAGTCGAACCTCGGGATCATCCCCGGCTACGGCGGCACCCAGCGCCTGCCGCGCCTCATCGGGCGGACGAAGGCGCTCGAGTTCCTGATCCTCGGCACTCAGATCCCCGCCCCCGAGGCGCTCCAGCTCGGTCTCGTGAACAAGCTGTCGAAGGACGGGGAGACCCTCAACGACGCCAAGGCCCTGGCCCGCCAGCTCGGCAAGCGCGCGCCCATCGCCACGCGGCTCATTCTGGAAGTGGTGGACGAGGGACTCAACACTGACATCGATCATGGTCTCGCGGCGGAGATCCGGGCCTTCGTCCAGGTGCTGAAGACCGAGGACGCCGCGGAGGGCATCCAGGCGTTCTTTCAGAAGCGCCCCGCCGAGTTCAAGGGCAAATAGCCAACACAAAGGAGGAGTGCCCATGCCAACCGTCAAGGAAACCTTCGACCTGATGGCGAGCCGCTTCAAGCCGGAGAAGGCGGCCGGAGTGAGCGCCGTCATCCAGTACGAGATCAGCGGCGAGGGCGGCGGAACTTGGAACGCGACGGTCAAGGACGGCAAGTGCGCCGTCGCGTCCGGAGCCGCGGCCAGCCCCAGCCTGACCCTCACGATGTCCGGCCAGGACTGGCTGGACATGCTGGCGGGCAAGCTGTCGGGTCAGATGGCGTTCATGTCCGGGAAGCTGAAGCTGAAGGGGGACATGGGGCTCGCCATGAAGGTCGGCGGTATGTTCGGCACGTAAGGGAGGACCGCTGGCGCGTTGCTGGGGGGACCCGCCCGGGTCCCCTTTCTTCGTTTCACTCGCGTTTCCCATTGGAGTAGAATCGGGCCACCACGAGACCATCCATGGCGAATGCCTGACCGTGTGATGAGGAGGAATAGCTGTTTATGGCCGGGCATAAGGGGACGCTTGAAGAGGGCCTGAAGGACGTCAAAGCCAAAGTGCTCCTCTCGAAGCAGGCGATGGAGATCCTCAAGAAGCAGGGGAAGCAGGTGGAGTACTTCGAGATCGAGGGGGATGGCGGACATCTGGACGGTGTCCTGGCCATCGCCAAGGCCGGGGAGACGATCCGGAAGTTCCTGAGCGAGTAGGCGGGGATGACCGACTCCTACTTCAAGTGGGCCGCCCAGCTGTTCGACGCGGCCCGGATCCACGAGAAGCCCGAGGCGCTCCACGGAATCCGGGTGCTCGATCTCTCGGTCATCATCTTCGGTCCCGCCACCGCCGACTTCCTGGGAGAGCTGGGCGCCGAGGTGATCAAGGTGGAAATGCCGGGGCAGGGGGACGTGACGCGGATCCTCGGCAGCGCCTCCTTCTTCTGGAAGAACGTCTCCGTCGCCTTCTTCGGCATGAACCACTCCAAGTACCACGTCGGGATCGACATGCACAAGCCCGACGGCCAGGTGCTCATCCGCAAGCTGGCGGCCCGCTCGGACATCGTGATCGAGAACTTCAAGGCGGGGACGCTGGAGGAGAAGTTCGGGATCGGCTACCGCCAGCTCCGCGAGGTGAACCCGCGGCTGATCTACGTGGCCAACACGGGCTTCGGCCAGTGGGGTCCCTTCGCCCGGGGGCGCGCCTCCTACGACGGCCTCGCCCAGGCCGTGTCGGGGCTGACGGCAATCACGGGGACCCCGGGGGGGCACCCGACGAAGATCGGTAACTACCTCGGCGACTGGTACGGCGCGTGTATGTCCGCGCTGGGCGCCCTTGCGGCCCTCCGCTGGCGCGACCGCACGGGCGAGGGACAGTTCGTCGAAATGGCCCAGTGCGAGGGGCTGCTCCGGGCCATGGACTGGACGTGGCTGTACGCGGGTCTCACTAAGCGGGATCGTCCCAAGACCGGCAATCGCGATCCGGTGTTCTCCCCGTCGGGCGTGTTCCGTTGCAAGGACGGGTTCATCGCCTTGGTGGCGGGCACCGACGCCGAGTACCGCGGGCTGTGCCGGATGCTCGGCAAGCCGGGCCTTGCCAGAGATGGCCGCAAGGGCGCGGAGCACCTGGATGAGCTCATCCAGGCATGGTGCGAGAAGCGCACCCGATCGGAGATCGAAAGGATCGCCCGCCGCCACCACGTGCCGGCCGCCCCGGTGATGACCGGGAAGGACCACTACGAGAGCCGCCACCTCCGTGCCCGGCGCTCGGTGTGGGAGCACGACGACCCGGTGTACGGGACCATGGTGGAGTACGGCCCGGCGCCCAAGCTCTCCGCCACGCCGGCCCGGATCAAGTGGGCGGGGAAGCCCGTGGGCTTCCACAACGAGTTCGTCCTCAAGAAAATCCTCGGCCTCTCCGACGAGGAGATCCGGGCGCTGGAGGCCGGCGGCGTCATCGGCAAGTGGGCCGACCGAATGGGAGCGAAACCGCCCGACGGCTGGAACGGCGAGGGATTGCTCCAGTGAGCGAGCGTTGGTACGACTGGATCAAGCGCGAGGAGGACCCCGCCCGCGTCTCCGAGCTGCCCGAAGCGCTGGACGACCTCGTCGTGCTGGACGTGTCCCAGGGCCATTACGGGGCGTTCCTGACCGGGACCTATCTGGCCGAGCTGGGCGCCGAGGTCATCAAGGTGGAGCCGCCGGGCGGCGATCCCATGCGAGGGTGGGGTCCCGCGGACGCGACGGCCAACGGCACCGGCCTCGCGTTCGTCGCCGAGGCCCGGAACAAGTACTGCGTCACGCTGAATCTCGACAAGAAGGCCGGGCGCAGCCTGCTCAAGGGCTTGGCGGCGCGGGCGGATGTCCTCATTGAGGGCTTCGAGCCGGGCTACCTGGACCGGCTGGGCCTGAGCTACCGCCACCTCGCGAAGGCGAACCCGCGGCTCATCTACGTGGCGTGCTCAGCGTACGGCCAGTTCGGGCCCGACGCTCCGGGGCGGCCCCGCGAGTACGACCTGACAGATCAGGCGCTCTCCGGCCTGCTCCACGTCACGGGCGATCCCGACGGCCCGCCCATCCGCGTCGGCAGCTGGATCAGCGCCTATGCCCAGGCTGCCTGGGCGTGCATGGCGGTGCTGGCCGCCGTCCACTGGCGGGAGACGTCGCGCCAGGGCCAGATGATCGACGTCTCGGGGGCCGAGGCGCTCATGCGCTACCTCGAGTACACGGTGCTGCTCTACCACGCGACGGGGCAGGTCAGGGGGCGCACGGGGCTCTACGAGCTGGCCGTCTTCCCCTACACCTTCGTCCGCGTGAAGGACGGCTACGCCTTCATCGCCGGCTACACCGACCCGAACTTCCAGGCAATCTGCCGGATCATGGGACGACCGGAGCTGGCCAAGGACCCCCGCTTCAACACCACCCTCCAGCGGACCAAGCCCGAGAACGAGGTCCTGCTGAGGGACGAGATCGAAAAATGGTCGATGGACTTCAGCTCGGATGAGATACTGGGAAAGGTGCTCGCCGATCCGGGCCCGGGCATCATTGTGTTCGGCCCGATGAACCCGCCCACCAAGGTGCTGACGGAGGCCCACTGGTGGGAGCGGGGCTGCTTCAGGAGGGTGGAGGACCCGATGTACGGGACGCTGCTGCTCCAGATGCCGGCCTGGCGGATGACCCGGACGCCGCCCCGCCTCAAGTGGGCGTGCCGCCCGCTCGGCTATCATAACGCCCACGTGTACGCGAAGTACTTCGGTTTCGGTCCAGGCCGGCTGGCCGAGCTCAAAACCCAGGGGGTGCTCTGATGCCCGACGTGGAGCTGATCGCCCAGTGGCAGGAGGAGCTGCAGCGGAACTTCGGCCGGATGAAGAATTTCGCCGAGATGGTGGCGAACCCGAAGGAGCCGTCGGTGGGGCCGACGCCGCGGCAGGAGATCTACCGGAAGAACAAGTCGCGCCTCTACCGCTACGAGTCCAGGCGGAAATACCGGACCCCGCTCCTCTTCGTCCCGAACCTGGGGATCAGCCGGCCGTACATCTTTGACCTGCTCCCGGGCGGGAGCTTCATCGAGCACATGACGCGCGAGGGCTTCGACTTCTACCTCCTGGACTGGGGCGTCTTCGGCCCCGAGGACAACCGGCTCACGCTGGAGGACTGCGTGACTCGCATCCTCCCGCGCATGGCGCGGAAAGTGCTGGAGACCTCGGGGGCCCGGGAGCTCTCCGTGCTCGGGTACTGCATGGGGGGGCCCCTGTCGGCCTGCTTCATCGCCACCCACCCCGAGGTCTCGGTGAAGAACTTCGTCAACATGGCGGGACCGATCGACTTCTCCAAGGTGGGGCTCTTCGGCGTGTGGCTCGACCCCAGGTACTTCGACGCCGACAAGTTCGTGGACACGCTGGGGCAGATCCCGGCCGACATGGTGAAGGCCGGCTTCAAGCTTCTCCGGCCCACCATGGACCTGACCACGGGGCTGAACCTCTGGTGGAACCTGTGGAACGATTCCTATGTGGAGGGGTTCCAGGCGCTCAACAAGTGGGCGAACGAGTATGTGGCCTTCCCCGGCGAGTTCTTCCGCCAGTGGGTGAAGGAGTTCTACCAGCAGAACCGGATGATCCGGGGGGAGCTGCGGCTCGGGGGGAAGCCCGTGCGGCTGGGGGAGATCCGGTGCCCGGTCTTCGTCGTTGGCGCCAAGGAGGACTACATCGCGCCGGCGGCCTGCGTGAAGGCGCTGATCGACGCGGTGGGGAGCACGGATAAGGGCTACGTGGAGCTGCCCGGGGGCCACATTTCTCTCATCGCCGGCCGAGGGGCCGCCGTCCACTGCTGGCCCAAGGTTTCAGCCTGGCTCGCCCCCCGGTCGTAGGGGATTCTCCCCCTCACCCTACTCATAATCCCCTCACCTTCATCCTCTTCCCCCTCACCCTACCCTCTCCCCACTGGGGAGAGGAGAAGAGGTGAGGGGCATCTGAGTTGGGCAGGGTGAGGGGCGAAGGGGTGAGAGGCATTTGAGTGGGGCTTGGCGCAGAGCGTCAAAGGCGGTAGGATAGGCATGAGGTGACGGCCATGGCAGACAACTCGAGCACCCAGGCGCTGTTCGACCTCTGGAAGAAGCAGATCGAGGAAGGGACGCAGGCCTGGGCCCGGCTGGTCGGCCAGCTGAGCCAATCCGGCCAGAGCCAGGCCCCCGACCCGCTCCAGTTCTGGCGGCCCTTCATGGACCAGGGCATGGCCGCCTGGTCCAAGCTCCTGACCCAGGGGTCGCCCACTCCTGAGCTCCTCACGCAGTGGAAGCAGTTCCTGGACCAGTGGATCGCCGCCTGGCAGAAGGTGCTGGAACAGGCCATGGGGACGGAAGCCTTTGCCCAGGCGCTGGGCAGGTACCTCGACCAGTGGCTGTCGCTTCAGGCGCCGATCAAGAAGGTCGCCGAAGAGTCCACCGAGGCCACGCTCCAGGCGCTCGGCATCCCCTCGCGCAGCCAGGTGGTGGGGATCGCGCGCCAGCTGGTGGACCTCGAAGATCGCATCGAGGGGCTGGAGGATCGGCTGGGCGCGCTGATGGCGCGGATGGACGATCTCTTCAAGTCCCTGGAGGATCACGAGGCGGCCGCCGCGCGGCGCGCCGCGGAAAGGGTGGCTCAATGATCGGACGCGCGATCGATGAGCTGTCGGTGGGAGACTCGGCCGAGCTCTGGCGGGTGGTGTCGGAAGAGGATATCGCCGAGTTCGTGGACGCCGTCGGGGACCACAACCCGGTGCATTCGGACCCGGTCTTCGCCGCCGCAACCCCGTTCCGGGGCCCCATCGCTCCGGGGATCTGGACGGCCGGGTTGATCTCCGGGGTGATCGGGACGCGGCTCCCGGGACCGGGGAGCATCTACGTGACGCAGGACCTACAGTTTCTCAAGCCGGTGAGAGCTGGCGATACCATCACGGCGCGAGTGGAGGTGCTGGAGATCGTCCGGGAGCGCAACCGCGTGCGGCTCCGGACCACCTGCGTGAATCAACGGGGCGAAGAGGTATTGGCCGGCGAGGCCTGGGTGCTTCCGCCGAAGAGCCAGATCGTGTACGCCGAGGACAAGAGCGGGGCGGGCGTGCTGGCCTTCTGGGTCCTTCAGCCGTGGGCCTGGGCGGCCCAGGCGGTGAACGTCTGGGCGATCCTGGGCCTCTCCGCCCTCGCCGCTTGCCGCCCTCGCCTTACATCAAGAGGCCGCCGTTGATCGAGAGCTCCGCTCCCGTGATGTAGTCCCCGTCGGAGGAGACCAGGTACACCACCGCCCGGCCGACCTCGTCGGCCCGGCCGAAGCGCTTCAGTGGGATCTGATCGAGCAGGCGGTGCTGCACCTTCTCGGGGATGGCCGCGACCATCTCCGTCTCGATGAACCCCGGCGCGACCGCGTTGACCGTGATCCCTTTCCCGGCCAGCTCCTTGGCCAGGGACTTTGTGAACGCCGCCACCCCGGCCTTCGACGCGGCGTAGTTGGCCTGGCCGAAATTGCCGATCTGGCCGATCACCGAGGTGATGTTCACGACCCGGCCGTAATTCCGCTTGATCATCTGGTCGATGAAGGCCTTCGTGCAGTTGAAGACCCCGTCCAGGTTGATCGCCAGGACTCTCCGCCAAGAGGCGTGGTCCATCTTCACGAAGGTCTTATCCGAGCTGATCCCGGCGTTGTTGATGAGGATGTCCAGGTGGCCGAATTCCTTCAGCACCTCCTGGGCCATGTGGAAGGTATCGGGGAAGTCGCCGACGTCGGCGCGTGCGAGGATGGCCCGCCGCCCCAACTTCTGGATCTGCCCGGCGATCTCCTTCGCCGGCCCTTCACTCGAGACATAGTTGATGGCCACATCGGCCCCCTCCTCGGCAAGCGCCAGAGCGATCGCCCGGCCGATGCCGCGGGAAGCGCCGGTGACGAGAGCGGTGCGGCCCATGAGCTTCATCGAACTCCTCCATTACGTTCTGTATCTTTCGTGCGTCGCAAGTATAGCAGACGGCGCCTTGCCCGGAATGACGCGGGGTGTTAGACTTGCGCCGGAGCGCGCCATGGCCTATATCATCAAGCGCTACTCGAATCGCAAGCTCTACGATACCCAGGAAAGCCGTTACGTGACGCTCGAAGAGCTCGAGGAGATGATCCGCGCGGGGAAGGAAATTCGGGTCACGGACGCGAGCACCGGGGAGGATCTGACCTCGGTGACGCTGGCCCAGATCCTCCTCGAGAACGAGCGGGCGCACCGGGCCACGCTCCCGACGGCCCTGCTCCACCAGCTCATCAAGCACGGGGAAGCCTGGCAGGATTTCGTTCAGCGATCGCTCCGCACCAGCCTGGAAGGAATCATCACGAACCAGCGGGACGCCGATCGCGTCTTCCGGGAATGGGCCTCGCAGGCGGGCTGGCCCGCCTCGAAGGAACGGGAGCCTGCGGTTCGGAGGGGCCGGGAGGAGAAGGCGGAGGCCGAGAGCCTCCGAGAGGAGGTCGCCACGCTGAAGGAGAAACTCCGGGCGGTCGAGCGGCGGATCCCGAGGAAGCGGAAAAAATAAAGACCCCCTCACCCTGCCAACCCGATGCCCCTCACCTCTTCTCCTCTCCCCAGTGGGGAGAGGTAGGATGAGGGGGGGAGAGGATCAAGGTGAGGGGGCCGGTCTTGGTCGGTGCGCCTGTCCTAGTTGGCCGACGGGGTGTAGAGCGTCTTGAGCCTGCTGCCCACGCCGGCGAAGGTCTGCTGTATCTCCTTGCTCGCCTGCTCGGCGGAAGCCTGAAGCCGCTCGGCGGACTGGGTGACGGCCTGGGCGTTGCCCTCCAGGAGCTTGAAGGCCTTCTGGGCCTCCTCGATCCCCTCGACCAGATTCTTCTGGTACCAGCCGGCGGGATCCTTCTGGAGGTCCTGCCACTCGGCCTGCCGGCGCAGCAGGAAGTCCTGCCCGTCCTTCACGGCCTCGACGGCCGAGGACTGAAGCTCGGCGTACAGCCGGACCCCTTCTTTGGCCGTGCTGGCGGAGAGGTCCACCAGCTCGCGGACGATCTTCTGGTTGGCGTCGGCCCAGAGCGTGAGCGCCTCGACGGCCTTGCCGGTGAACTGCCCGAACATCTCGTCTGCCTTCTTCGTGGTTGCCATGTGCGGCACCTCCTGTGTGAGTGTGAGGCCAGGATAACGCACTGCGGCAAGACTTGTCAAGCGATTTTGCGCGGTGCGTTATGACAGGCGTGGTATGGTGAGGCACTGCGGCCTAACCTATTGAAATACCTATGAACCTGGCGCGCCTGGGTGAGGAAAACTTCGAAACGTACGGCGAGTACGTGTCGCTGGTCTTCGAGGGGAAGGAGTACACGAACCGGGACCAGCACCGGGCTGCCACCCGCTTGGCCAACGCCCTCCGGGGCCTCGGCGTGGGGGTGGGGGACCGCGTCGTCGTCATGCTCCCGAACTGCCCGGAGGTCCCCCAGAGCTACGCCGCCATCCTAAAGCTGGGAGCCGTCGTCGTTCCGGTGATCTTCCTCCTGGGCCCCGAGGAGGTCAGGCACATCCTCGTGGACTCGGAGGCCAAAGTCGTCATCACCTCCACCGACATGGTCTGGAAGGTGGAGCCCCTGATCGGCGCCCTGCCCACCCTCAGCCACGTCGTGCTCGTGGACGGGGAAGGGAGCACGACGCTCGGCCTGGCGGAGCTCGTCAAGGGGCAGCCGGACACCTTCGGGATCGTGGAGCGGGCGGACGGGGACCTGGCGGTGATCCTCTATACCTCCGGCACGACCGGGAAGATCAAGGGCGTCGCGCTCTCGCACGGGAACCTGCACTCGAACGCCCGCTCGGCCGC
>JBBTEL010000163.1:0-2007 GCA_038042325.1 Candidatus Methylomirabilota bacterium | reverse complement strand
TTCGAGAAGAAATTTGGGGGGCGGATCCTCGAAGGGTACGGCCTCACGGAAGCCACGACCGTCGTGTCGGCCCACCGGCTGTCCATGGAGCGGCGCCTGGGCTCGGTCGGCAAGCCGATTCCCGGCGTCGAGGTGAAGATCCTTGACGACCAAGACCGAGAGCTTCCCGCTGGGGCGGTGGGAGAAATCTGCGTTCGCGGGCCCAACGTCATGCAGGGATACTACCGGATGCCCGAGGAGACCCAGAAGACGCTCAAGAACGGCCGGCTCCACACGGGCGACGTCGGACGGCTGGACGCAGACGGCTACCTCTACATCATGGAGCGCAAGAAGGACCTGATCATTCGCGGGGGCTTCAACATCTACCCGCGCGAGGTGGAGGAGGTGCTCTACGCCCACCCGAAGGTCGCCGAGGCGGGCGTGGTGGGAATGCCGGACCCCGTGATGGGGGAGGACGTCTTGGCGTTCGTCGTGGTGAAGGCGGGCCGGGAGGCGAACGCCGAGGAGATGATGGCGTTCTGCGCGGAGAAGCTCGCCCGGTTCAAGTGCCCGAAGCAGGTGCGCTTCGTGGAGTCGCTGCCCAAGAGTCCGATCGGGAAGATCCTCCGCAAGGAGCTACGCAAACTCATTTGAGGAGACCATCATGGCTGACGACACTCTGGCGCGGATGTTCTGGAGCCGGATCGACAAGAGCGGCGACGCCCCCGCCCAGCAGGTCAAGCGCGCGGGCAAGTGGGAGACGCTCACCTGGCGCCAGCTCGGCGAGATCGTGCGGGAGGTGGCCCTCGGGCTCCTGGCTCTGGGACGGCAGAAGGGCGAGGCGGTGGCCCTGCTCTCGACCGGCCGCCCCGAGTGGGTGCAGGCGGACTTCGCGATCTTTTCGGCCGGGTGCACGACGATTCCGGTGTACCCCTCGTACACCCCCGAGCAGCTCGCCTACATCGTCAACGACTCCGGCGCCAAGACCCTCATCGTCGAGGACCCGGCCCAGCTGGCGAAGGCCCTGGAGGCCCGAGGCAAGATGGACACCCTCGAGCAGATCGTGGTCATCCAGGGATACGAGGGGCGGGAGCGCTCGGTGCACACGTGGGAGGAGCTGCGCCGCCGGGGGCGCGACAACGCGGAGCGGCTCAAGAGCCTTCTGGCGGACCGGGTCACGACGGGCCGCCCGGACGACATCGCGACCATCGTGTACACGTCGGGAACCACGGGCCCGCCCAAAGGGGTGGTTCAGACCCACGCAAACCATCTCGCTTCCCTGAACTCCCTCGCCCAGATCATCAAGATCGGCCCGGGCGACGTGCATCTGCTTTTCCTCCCGCTGGCCCACTCGTTCGCCCGCCTGGAGGGCTTCATCGGGGTTCACCGGGGCCTCACCACCGCCTTCGCCGAGAACCTGGACAAGGTCGGAGACAACCTGAAGGAGACCCGGCCGCACTTCATCTGCAGCGTTCCGCGCGTGTTCGAGAAGGTGTACGCGAAGATTCTGGGGGGGGTGGAGGCGGGCTCGCCCGTGAAGAAGAAGATTTTCCACTGGGCGATGGGGATCGGCCGGCAGGTGAGCCGGCTCCAGCAGGCGAAGCAGCCGATCCCCGGTGGGCTGGCCTTCAAGCACAGGGTCGCCCACAAGCTGGTGTTCGCGAAGCTCCATCACGCCCTCGGCGGGCGGCTGCGCTTTGCGGTGTCGGGGGGGGCCCCACTCTCCCGGGAGATCGCGGAGTTCTTCCACGCTGCCGGGATCCTCATCCTGGAGGGCTACGGCCTCACGGAGACCTGCCCGGCGCTGACGTTCAACCGCGAGGATAATTTCAAGTTCGGCTCCGTGGGTCAGGCCCTCCCCGGCGTCGAGCTGAAGATCGCCGCCGACGGCGAGATTCTGGCCCGAGGCGGCAACATCGCCACCAAGGGCTACTTCAAGAAGCCCGAGGCCACCGCCGAGGTGTTCGAGGCGGGCGGGTGGTTCCACACGGGCGATATCGGGAAGATCGACGAGGCCGGGTTTCTGTT
>JBBTEL010000162.1:0-6063 GCA_038042325.1 Candidatus Methylomirabilota bacterium | reverse complement strand
ATCTCGAGCTGGCCCGCGAGGAGAAGAACCGGATCGTGGTGCTCGACGCCGGGCAGCTCGCGGACCGGCTGCAGGGGGAAATCAGAAAAGCCGTGGGAGACCTCTTGAAGCAGCGGGGACTGGCGCGTGGCGTTTGACGCCGTCCGGGGCCAACCCGCCGCCGTGGATGTGCTGACCCGGGCGCTCGCCTCGGGGCGGGTGGCCCACGCCTACGCCTTCGTGGGCCCGCCGGGCGTCGGCCGGAAGCTCACGGCCATTGAGTTCGCTAAGGCCTTACTCTGCCCCCACCCGATGCCCTCTCCCCCCCTCACCCTGCCTCTCCCCTCAGGGGAGAGGAGAAGAGGTGAGGGGCATTGGGTAGGGGGAGAGGATAAAGGTGAGGGGGTAATGGTTCGGGTGAATGCCTGCGGTACGTGTCCCTCGTGTCGGAGGGTCGAGGCCGGAATCCACCCGGATTTCATGCTGATCGCGCCGACGTTCCCCGAGGGCAAGACGAGCGGGACCCTCCTGATCAGGATCGAGGCGATCCGCCAGCTCGAGCAGCGGGCGGCGCTCTGCCCCGCCGAGGGCGCCTGGAAGGTTTTCATCGTCGATGACGCGGGGCGGATGACGGCCGAGGCGCCGCAGGCCTTTCTGAAAACCCTGGAGGAACCGCCGGCGCGCACGGTGATCATCCTGATTCTCACCCAGACGCGGGAACTCCCGGCGACGGTGATCTCGCGCTGCCAGGTGGTGCGCTTCATGCCGCTCCACGAGGAGGAGGCGGTCTCGCTCCTCCGGTCTCGAGGGATAGACGAGCCGACGGCCCGGGTCCTGGCACGCGCGAGCCAGGGCCGTCCGGGGCTCGCGCTCGCGCAGGATCCCGCGGCGTGGCTGGAGCGGCGGGAGCGGGCGCTCTCGATCCTGGCCGACGTCGGGGCCGACGGCGCCACGGCAGTCTTCAAGTGGGGCGAGACTCTGGGGCGCGATCGGGCCCAGATGGAGCAGTTGATCGAGACCTGGTGGCTCTGGTACCGGGATCTCCTCTGTGCCAAGGCCGGCGGGGATCCCCGGTTGTTCATTTACGGTGACCGAGCAGCCGAGCTGACCCGGGATGCCGCGGCGCGCTCCTGGGACAGCATCGTCGGGGGGCTCGCGGCCTGCCGGGAAGCCTGGCAGGCGCTCCAGCGCAACGTCACCCCTCGGCTGACCCTCGAAGTGATGCTGAGCCGTCTCGTCCTGGAGGCGGCATGAACGCTCGGAGGGGGGCTCCGCCCCCCTTCCGATGCCTCCCCCCGAGAACGGGTTGCGCGGGCTAAGCCCGCGCCCGAACGGAGACTATAGGATGGCGATGGAGACCGAAACCCAGACCGTTGACGCGATTCCCCGGTACCTGATCGGCGTCAGGCTCCGCGAGTCGCTCCAGGCCGAGGAATACCTGGTGGAGGAGTTCGACCTCCACGTGGGGGACTTCTGCATTGTCGAGACGGCCACCGGCACCGCCATGGGCGAGGTCCGCCGCCCGAAGCGCCCGCTCCCCGACTCGAAGCGCGACCGCCTGTTCAGGAAGGTGATCCGCAAGGCCACGACGTCCGAGGCCAACGACTGGCGGGAGCGCCGCGAGCGCGAGGAGCGCGCGGTCGTGACCTGCCAGGAGCGCGCCCGGCAGAAGGGCCTCCACCTGAAGGTGGTGGACGTGGACATCCAGCCCGACGGCCGGCGCGTGACCATCCTGTTCAACGCGGAAGACCGCGTGGATTTCAGGGAGCTGGTCCGGGATCTGGCCCGCGACTTCCGCGCCCGCATCGAGATGCGCCAGATCGGCGCCCGCGACACCACCAAGGTGATGGACGGGATCGGCCCGTGCGGCCGCCAGCTCTGCTGCTCCTCCTGGCTCAGGAAGTTCGAGCCGATCTCGGTGAAGATGGCGAAGACCCAGGACATGCCTCTCACGGATAACCGCTTGCTGGGCAACTGCGGCCGGCTCAAGTGCTGCTTGCTCTACGAGTTCTCCACCTACGAGCAGCTCCGCGCGTATCTGCCGCGCGTCGGCAAGGCGTGCCAGGCCGAGTGCGGCGGCGGGGGCTGCATGCAAGGGATGGTGAAATCCATCCGTGTACTCAAGCAGACCGTCGTGGTCGGCTTCCAGGACGGCACGGAGGCCGAGGTGCCCCTGGACCAAGTAACTTGGGAGGGACGCCCTCATATCAAGCCCCTCTAGTGTGATCTATTCACGAACACGTGTTCCGCGTCCGTGCGGCCCCCTCACCCTGACCCTCTCCCCCTCCGGGGGCGAGGGGACCGAGGCGACTCCCTCTCCCTCTGGAGGGAGAGGGCGGGGGTGAGGGTGGGGCGTCCGTTCGCGCATAATCCGGACTAGATCTGTGGCTCGCACCTTTTACCTCACCACGCCGATCTACTACGTCAACGCGGCCCCCCACCTGGGCCACGCCTACACCACGCTCATCGCCGACGCCATGTGCCGGTACCGGCGGCTGGCGGGCGACCGGGTCTACTTCCTCACCGGCACCGACGAGCACGGCGACAAGATCGCCCAGGCCGCCGCCAAGGCCGGTGAGTCCCCGCAGGCCTACGCGGATCGCATTGCCGGGATGTTCAGGGAAACCTGGCGCCGGCTCGGGATCACCCACGACGACTTCATCCGCACGACGGAGGCGCGCCACCAAATGGTCGTGCAGGCCATCCTCCAGAAACTCCACGACGCCGGAGAGATCTACTTCGGCGAGTACGGCGGCAACTACTGCTACGGCTGCGAGCGCTTCTACACGGACAGGGAGCTCCAGGACGGCAAGTGCCCCGACCACCAGACGGCGCCGACCTTCATCAAGGAGCAGAACTACTTCTTTCGCATGAGCCGCCACCAGGAGTGGCTCGTCAAGCACATCGAGGGCCACCCCGACTTCATCCGCCCCGAGCGCTACCGGAACGAGGTGCTGGCCTTCCTCCGCGAGCCCCTGGAGGACCTCTGCATCAGCCGCCCCCGGAGCCGGCTGCAGTGGGGGATCCCGCTCCCCTTCGACCCGAATTACGTCACCTACGTCTGGTTCGACGCCCTGATCAACTACGTCTCGGCCCTGGGGATGCCCGGCAGCGAGCGCTTCGAGACCTTCTGGCCCCACGTCCAGCACCTGATCGCCAAGGACATCTTGAAGCCCCACGGCATCTACTGGCCGACGATGCTGAAGGCCGCCGGACTTCCTATCTACACGCACCTGAACGTCCACGGCTACTGGGGCCTGGCCGGCGGCAAGATGTCCAAGTCCATCGGCAACGTGGTGGAGGCCCTGGCCCTCGCCGACAAGTACGGCCACGACGCCTTCCGCTACTTCGTGATGCGCGAGATGACGTTCGGCCTCGACGCGAACTTTTCCGAGGAGGCCTTCGTCGGGCGCCTCAACGCCGACCTCGCCAACGACCTGGGGAACCTCGTGAGCCGCGTCACCACGCTGGTCGTGAACTTCGCCGGCGGGGTGGTCCCGGCGGCGCGCGCCGAGGGCGTGCAGGAGGCCGAGGTCAAGGCGGCGCTGGAGAAAGCCCGGGCGGAAGTGGACGCGGCGATGGAGGAGTTCGTCTTCCAGCGCGCGCTGATCGCCATCTGGGAGTTCATCGGCGCGGCGAACCGCTATGTGGACGCGACCGCCCCGTGGGCGCTCGCCAAGGACCCGGCCAAGCGCGAGCGCCTCGACACGGTGCTCTACACCCTGGCGGAAACCCTCCGCTGCCTGTCGCTTCTCCTGGCGGCGTTTCTCCCTCAGACGGCGGAGCGGATCCGCGAGATCCTGGGCCTGGGCGGGGGCGCGATGGGGCTATCCGATCTCGGCTGGGGCAGGCTGAAACCCGGAACGAAGATCGAGAAGGCGCCCGCCCTCTTCCCGCGGATCGAGACTCCCGAGGCTCCTCTCCCCCACCGGGGGAGAGGTCAGGGTGAGGGGGCGAAGCCCGCGCGCATCACTATCGACGACTTCAGCCGCGTGGATCTCAGGGTGGCCGAGGTGGTGGCCGCCGAGAAGGTCGCGAAGTCGAAGCGGCTGCTGAAGCTCACGGTCAGAGTGGGAGCCGAGACTCGGACTCTCGTGGCCGGAATCGCCGAGCACTACGAGCCCGCCACCCTGGTCGGCAGGAAGGTCGTCGTCGTCGCCAATCTCGAGCCCGCCACCCTGATGGGCGTCGAGTCCAACGGCATGGTCCTCGCCGCCTCCGAGGGGAACGACCTCGCCCTCATCGTCCTGGACCGGGATCTCCCCTCGGGCGCCAAAGTCAAATAGGTCTGCGATGTTGAGTTTCTCATCCTGGGGGTGGGGTCGGTGGTCCCTGCTGCTCCTGGGAGTCCTGATCCTCGCCACCTACCTCGGCGTGCTCTGGTTGGGGGGAGTTCAGGGAGCGCTCCAGTGGCTCGAGGCGAAGTCGGGTGCGGGTGACATATTTCAACGGCCCGGCGCGATCCGCGGGGAGGGGTTTTTCGTCCTGCTCGCGTTCATGCTGCTGGCGCCGTTCGCCACGCTGGTTGCGCTTTTGCTGGTCCTGTTCGTGCTGGTGGTTCTGGCCGGGACCCTCGCACCGGTCGGGCGCCTGCTCGGTTTGCCGAACTGGGTTCTCATGACGCTTGCGGTGGGAGGGTTAGGCGGCCTGGCGTACGCGGAGCGCGAGGTGTGGGTTCCGTGGGGGCTGTGGATGGTGGGCCTCTTCGCCAGCGCCTTCCTCAGCGTGCTCCCGTAGGCCAGGGGGGCGCGTGACGCAGTAAGTGCGCAAGGGCGTCCTCGTCGCCCTACTGGTCATCTTCGCCCCGGGGATCGCCTTCGCCGTGTTCGAGCTGTTCGTGTTCAAGGGGCCGGTGGCCGAGCGCTCGAGGCTCATGGCCTGGGCGTTCCTCCTGATCGCGGTCGCCTGCGTCGTCGCCCTCCTCTTCCTCGTGGCTCGGGACGCCCTCCGGCACGGGAGGGACCGCGGCGCCGGGTCGTCGTGAGCCGGAGGCCCTGGCTCTCGTGGGCGAGGAAGTGGGGGGTCTCGCTCGCGTCGCTGGCCTCCGGGCTCCTCGCGCTCTTCGTCTTCCGCCGCGGGCTGCCCGCCATCGCCTGGATCGTGGGCTATCTCCTCCTCCTCTGGCTGCTCTTCGCCCTCGTCACCCAGCTGCGCACGCCCACCCACGCTCCCGGCGCGGGTACCCGGGCCCGCGGCCGCCGCCTGGTGCTCGGCGCCGTGGACTACACGCTGCAGACCCTCTACCACAACCTGCTGCTCTTCGTCCTCCCGTCGTACTACGCGAGCGCGACGCTCACCTCGGCGAACGCCTGGTTCCTCCTGCTGCTGGCCGGCGGGGCCGTCCTGACGGCGGTGGACCCCTGGTACCGCGCCGTGGTTCACCCGCGCCCGTGGCTCGGTCACGCGCTCCTGGCCTTCTCGATGTTCGCGGCCCTGAACGTGGCGCTGCCCCTGGTCGGCCTTCGACCGTTCTGGGCGCTCGAGGGGAGCGCGGTCCTCTGCGCGCTCGCGCTGACGCCGGCGCTCCGGCGCTCGGGCGGGATCTGGAAGGGCGCCGCCGGCCGCGCCGTGGTCTTCGCCGGGGTCGCGGTGGTGCTGCTCGTGCCGCTGCGCGCGTGGATCCCGCCGGCTCCGCTTCACCTGGCCCGCGCGACCCTCGCCTGGTCGGTCAGCGGCCTGGAGCCCGTCGGCCCGATCGCGAGCCCCATCTCTGCCGCGAACCTCCGGGAGCTGGGAGGCCTTGTTGCCTACACGGCCATCTATGCCCCGGCGGGGTTGCGCGAGCTCGTCTTCCACGTCTGGAAGAAAGACGGCCGGCCGGTTACGACCGTCCCGCTCTCCCCGGTGCGGGGAGGACGGGCCGAGGGATTCCGCACCTATTCGCGCAAGACCGACTTCGGGCCGTCGCCGGCGGGGCGCTGGGAGGTGGATGTGGTGACCGAGCACGGCCAGCTGGTCGGCCGGTTGCGCTTCGTCGTCACGGAATGAGGGACCCTTGACCTTCGGCCCCTTCTGGTATGAACTGGCTCCGCGCCCTCCTCAACGGACGGGCGGAAGGAGGTAGGTCATCATGCCTATCCTGGC
>JBBTEL010000161.1:0-34649 GCA_038042325.1 Candidatus Methylomirabilota bacterium | reverse complement strand
TCTGGACGCCCACATCGACTTCGTGATCAAGGCCCTCGAGGGCGTGGCCCCCAGGCTCGGCCTGGGGGGCTCTCCCGTGTAGCGCCGTGCCGATAACCGTCGCACGACCCGCTTCGCGGGTGCCCGCAATAGATCGCCTTCGGCGACTGATCAGCGCTCGGTCGTCGCCGATCCGTTCCTTTGCGGGCACCGCGTCCGGCCGCAGGCCGGCGTGGTCGTTACGCTCCGGTCGGCTCCTCCCTCGGGCCTTGGGCTGCTCGGTTCTCGGCCCGGCGCACCGAGCGTAGCGTTCAAAGGCGTGGCCGTCCCGCCTTCAGTCCGCTCGATCATTCACGTGGACATGGACGCGTTTTACGCGTCCGTCGAGCAGCGTGACCGCCCGGAGCTCCGCGGGCGGCCGGTCATCGTGGGGGGCGATCCCCGGGGGCGGGGCGTGGTCTCCGCCGCCTCCTACGAGGCGCGCCGGTTCGGCGTCCACTCGGCCATGTCGATCGGCAGGGCCGCGCGCCTCTGCCCCGAGGCGGTCTTCCTCCCCGTGGACATGGACAAGTACGCCCGCGTCTCGGGCGAGATCATGACCCTCCTGTCCGAGTACTCGCCGTTGCTGGAGCCGATCTCCGTGGACGAGGCCTTCCTCGACGTCACGGGAACCGAACGCCTGCTGGGCCCGGCTCTCGAGGTCGCCCGGACGATCAAGGAACGCTTGCGAGCGGAGGTCGGGCTGACGGCGTCGGCGGGAGTCGCGCCGAACAAGTTCCTCGCCAAGCTCGCCTCCGACCTCAAGAAGCCCGACGGTCTGGTGGAGGTGAAGCCGGGGGAGGAAGCCGATTTCCTCCGGGACCTCCCTATCGAGAGACTGTGGGGGGTCGGCCGCGTCACCGCGCGTGACCTCCGCGCCATGGGGATCGAGACGATCGGCCAGCTCTCCCGCGTCCCCGCGGGCGTGCTCGCGAAGCGCTTCGGCAAATGGGGAACGCTTCTCCACGAGCTGGCCTACGGGCGGGACGACCGCCCGGTGGAGCCCTTCGCCGCGCCCAAGTCCATGGGGGCGGAGGAGACCTTCGACGCGGACACGCGCGATCAGGAGGAGCTTCGACGCACGCTCCTGGCCCAGGCTGAGCGGGTCGCGCGCGAGCTGAGGGCGGAAGGCTACGCGGGGCGGACCGTCACGCTCAAGCTCAGGTTCGCCGACTTTCAGACGATCACGCGGAGCCTGACCGGCGAGGCCACCCAGGACGGGCTCGAGATCTTCCGGCGCGCCTTCGCGCTGCTCGAGCGGGTGACCCGGGTCAAGCCGGTCAGGCTCATCGGAGTATCGGTATCCGGGCTGATGCAGGGTGGATCGGCCCAGCTCTCGCTCTTCTCGGCCCCCGCGGCCAGGCGGGAACGGGTGGCCCGAGCCGCCGACAGGCTGGCCCGCCGCTTCGGCGATCGCGCCCTGATCCCGGCCAGCCTCCTGGAGCCCCCCAAAAGCCGCCAAAACTAAGCCTTTAGCCGCATTGACAGGGGCTATGCTTCCCCCTATAATCGCGGCAAATTCGGCTGACGGCTCATTCACGAGGGACGCGAATCTCCACTCAACTCCCGGGCCCGCGCCTGAGACGAATGACCGCGGGTGCCCATCCGTCTTCTGTTAAAGGCTCTTCGGGCACGCAGACCCCAACCAAGGAGGACAAGCGATGAGGCTGAGAATGTTCGGAGTGTTGTCACTGGTGTTGGCGATGTCCGCCACGTCGGCCTGGGCACAGGCCAAGGTTCCCGGCGTGACCGACACGGAGGTGGTCATCGGGTTTACGACGCCGCTCTCCGGCCCGGCGGCGGTGTGGGGGACGACGGCGCTCGGCGCCGAGGCCTGGGCCAAGCACGTCAACGAGCAGGGCGGGGTCCATGGCCGGAAGATCAAAGTAGATATGAAAGACGACGGATACCATCCCGGCCGGGCGGTAGCCAACGTGACTGAAATGAAGGACTCCATCTTCGCGCTGGTGGGGCTCCTCGGCACGGCGATCCTCAGCGCCAATAAGGACAACGTCGCGGAATTCAAGCTCCCCACCATCTGGCCCTACGGTAATCCCCAGGTGTTCGCCAAGCAGCCCCGGGAGAAGCTCAAGTACGTGTTCATGGTTTATCCGGACTACGGGGACGAGGGCGAGTTCCTGGTCCAGCAGGCCGCCAAGCTCGAGAAGGCCAAGAAGGTGGCGGTGTTCTTCCAGAACGACGATTACGGCAAGGGCGGCCTGGAGGGCGTCCGGCGGGGTGTGAAGGGGCTGGGTGGCGCGGTGTCGATCGCCGCCGAGGTGTCCTACGAGGTGGCGGACCGGGAGCTGGGCACCCACGCGCTCAAGATCAAGGACTCGGGCGCCGACACGGTGGTCTTTTACTCCACCGTCACGCACGGCGCCAACCTTATCAAAGAAATGGCCAAGGTCGGCTACCGCCCCAAGATCTTCGCGGCCTTTCCGCTGGGCGACCGCCACACGATGTTCCGGCTGCTGGGCGAGCTCTGGGAAGGGGCGTACTACAACGTGACCGGGGCGGTCCCCGGCGAGCCCGAGGCCGATCGCATCATCGAGATTCTCCTCAAGCAGGACCCCAAGCTCAAGGGGCGGGAGAGCTTTGCCCTGGCGGGTGCCGTCGCGATGATGGCCACCGTGGAGGGGCTGAAGCGCGCCGGCCGGAATCTCACGCGGGAGAACTTCATCGAGGCGATGGAGAGCATCAAGAACTGGACGCCGGAGAAGCTGACGGCACCGATCACCTGGGGGCCCAACCGGCGCCACGGCCTGAACCCTATCCGCATGATGCGGGCGGGGAAGGCCGCCGATGCGTCCTTCACCACGATTACCGGGTACCAGAACTTCCCGTCGCACTTCTAGTAGATGGGGGGATTCCTCGAGGTCACTGACCTCTCACTGAGCTTCGGCGGGATCAAGGCTCTGGCCGGAGTCGGCGTGCAGATCGCCGAGGGGGAGATTCTCGCGGTGATCGGCCCGAACGGCTCCGGCAAGACCTCGCTCTTCAACTGCATCACGGGGATCTACCGCCCCGCGGCGGGAGCCATCACGTTCAAGGGGGAGAGCCTGCTCGGGCTCTCCCCCGACGCCGTGACGCGGCGGGGGGTCGCCCGCACCTTCCAGAACTTGCGCCTCTTCCTGAACATGACGGTCCTCGACAACCTGCTGGTCGGCCGGCATCTGCACTTCAAGAAGAATCTCCTGCAGGCGATGCTGCGGCTCCGGGGGGAGGAGGTCCGCCACCGCCGGCGCTGCGAGGAGATCATCGAGTTCCTCAACCTGGAGCCGTACCGGAAGAGCCGGGTGGCCGACTGCCCCTTCGGGGTGCAGAAGAAGATCGAGCTGGCACGGGCGCTGGCGACCGAGCCGAGGCTCCTGCTCCTCGACGAGCCGGTCTCGGGGCTGACGGCCGAGGAGAAGGAGGAGGTCTCGTACTGGATTCACGAGGTGCGCGGCCGCTTCGGCATCACGATCCTCCTGGTGGAGCACGACCTGCGGGTGGCCTCGCGCCTGGCGAGCCGCATGGTCGCGCTCGACCACGGCGTGAAGATCGCCGAGGGGACGCCGGCGGAGGTCCAGCGCCACCCCGAAGTCATCCGGGCATACCTCGGAGAATGAAACCGATGGGACAGACGCCCCGATGAGCGCTTGCGCGAAGAGGCCGAACCACCGACCGATGTCATTCACGTTAAAGCACGCTCAATAATGGCCCTCCTGAAGATCGCCAGCATCGAGACGCTGTACTTCGACCGTATCTACGCGCTGTTCGGGGTGTCGCTGGAGGTCGAGGAGCGGCAGATCTTCGCGGTCCTGGGCCCGAACGGGGCGGGGAAGACCACGCTCCTGAAGACCGTCGCCGGCCTCCTGAAGGATCAGCCGAAGAAGGGCGTCATCGAGTTCGCGGGCCACCGCATCGAGCGGCGTCCCCCTGAGAAGGTCGCGAACCTCGGGATCGTGTACGTCCCCGAGGACCGGGGACTGTTTCGGGAGCTGACGGTGGCTGAGAACCTGGAGCTCGGGCTCTGGGGGCGGCGCGACGACGGGGTCCAGCAAGACCTCGAGTTCGTGTATGGCATGTTTCCGATCCTGAAGGAGCGCGCGACGCAGCAGGCGGAGACCCTCTCGGGCGGCGAGCAGCAGATGCTGGCGCTCGGGCGGGCGATCCTGCGGCGGCCGCGGCTCCTCATGCTGGACGAGCCGTCGCTCGGGCTGGCGCCCCAGGTGGCGCGGGCGGTCTTCGACGCGCTCCTCACCATCAGCCGGAGGGGGACGACGATCCTCCTGGTGGAGCAGAACGCGCGGCTCGCGTTGAAGGTGGCCCACCACGCGGCCATCCTGGAGGCGGGACGGATCGTGCTGCAGGGGACGCCCAAAGAGCTCGAGGCGAACGAGGACGTCCGGGAGGTGTATCTCGGGATCGGGGGCGCCGACACGGTCTCCCCCAAGGGGTGGCGGCTCTACCGGAAACGGAGGCGATGGTGATGGAACCCATAAGCGCCCGGAATCTCCCGGATCTGTTCTTCGAGCAGGTCAGGCGCCGCGGCGACGGGCTGGCGCTCCGCTACAAGGAGTACGGCGTCTGGCACCGCGTCTCCTGGAACGAGTACGCGGCCGAGGTCCGCAAGGTGGCCGCCGCCCTGCTGGCCTCCGGGCTCCGCCGCGAGGAAAACGTCGCCATCCTCGGCGACAACCGCCCGGAGTGGCTCTACTGCCACCTGGGAATCATGTCGGCGGGGGGCGCCACCTGTGGCATCTACGCGACCTCGGCGCCCGAGCAGATCAAGTACCTGCTGAACCACTCCGAGGCGCGGATCCTCTTCCTCGAGAACGAGGAGCAGCTCGAGAAGGCGCTTCAGATTCTCTCGGATACGCGCGTCGAAAAGGTCGTGGTCTGGGACGCCAAGGGGCTCTGGGGCTTCTCTGACGAGCGGGTGGTGTTTTTCGACGACTTCCTGAAGCAAGGCCTGGGCTTCCTCCAGGCCCATCCCCGGTGCGTCGAGGACAGCGTGGCGGCGATCCGGCCCGACGACTCGGCCATGATCATCTACACCTCGGGGACCACCGGGCCCCCCAAGGGCGCCATGCTCGCCCACAAGAGCATCCTGTGGATCCTGGAGTCCGCGCTGGAGGCCATCCCGTGGGCCCCGGAGGACGAGGTGATCTCGTACCTGCCCTTTGCCCACATCTTTGAGAACTTCACCTCCGTCTTCAACTCGATCCGCCTGGGCTACGTGGTCAATTTCGTGGAGAGCGCCGATACCCTCGCCCAGAACCTCCGTGAGGTGTCGCCGACGTACTTCGCCGGCCCACCGCGGATCTGGGAGAAGATGGCCTCCGCGGTGGAGCTGAGGATGGCGGATTCCACCCTTCTCAAGCGTACCCTGTACCGGCTCGCGTTCGCGATCGGGCGCCGCCGCGCCCGCGCCGCTCAGAGCGGGGGGGTGGGCCCCCTTCTGCGCCTGGCGTACGCCCTCGCCTCCGCCGCCGTCCTCTATCCCCTCAAGCGCCTGCTGGGGTTCGACCGGATCCGGGTGGCCGTGTCGGCCGCCGCGCCGGCGGCCCCCGAACTGTTCGAGTTCTTCCACGCGCTGGGGATCCCGCTGCTGGAGGTGTACGGGATGACCGAGTCCACGGGGGTCATCTCGGCCAACCGGCTCGAGCGCTCCCGGGTGGGGACCGTGGGCGAGCCGATCCGGGGGATCGAGGTGGCACTGGCGGACGACGGCGAGATCCTGACGCGGGGCCCCCACGTCTTCAAGGGCTACTTCAAGGATCCTGAGCTGACGGCGCAGACGATCGACAGGGACGGCTGGCTTCACACGGGGGACGTCGGCGCCTGGGAAGATGGGTACCTGAAGATCCTGGACCGGAAGAAGGACATCCTCATCACCGCCGGCGGCAAGAACATCACCCCGGCCTACATCGAGAACAAGCTCAAGTTCAGCCCGTACATTCAGGACTCCGTGGTGCTCGGCGACCGGCAGAAGTATCTCGTGGCCCTGATCCTGATCGACGAGGACAACGTCACCAAGTTCGCCCAGGACCACCGGATCCCGTTCGCCACGTTCGCCGACCTCACCCAGAACCCGGAGATCCGGCGCCTGATCCAGGGCGAGATCGACAAGGTCAACAAGACCGTCTCCCAGGTGGAGTCCATCAAGAAGTTCGCCCTCCTGCCCCGGCGCTTCTACGAGGAGGAGGGGGACGTGACCCCCACGAAGAAGGTGAAGCGCCGCCACATCGAGGAGCGCTACGCCGACCTGATCGCCTCGCTCTACCGGGGATAGCGAGTGGACCTCGTCGAGAGCTACCGTGAGGATCTGAGATTCGCTCGGAAGCCCCTCACGTGGCTCCTGCTCGGGGCGCTCCTCGCCACCCTTCTGGCGCTCCCCGGGTACGCCGACTCCTCCTGGCTCGTCCGCGCCAGCCTGATCTGCCTCTACGCCATCGGGATCATGGGGCAGAACATCCTGATCGGCTACACGGGGCAGATCTCGTTCGGCCAGGCGGGCTTTCTCGCGATCGGCGCCTACTCTTTCGCCCACCTGAAGACCCTGGGCGTGCCGTTCCTCCTGGCCCTGGCCGCCGCCGGGCTCGCCGCCGGGCTCGCCGGGGTGCTGGTGGGTTTCCCCTCGCTGAGGCTCAAGGGGCCGTACCTGGCCATCGCCACGCTGGGATTCGGGGTGGCGGTCTATCAGATCTTCGCCAACTGGGAACTGCTTTCGGGAGGGCGCTCCGGGCTCTCCGTTCCCAAGCTCCAGCCGGCCTTCGGTCTCTCCCGCGAGGTGTACGTCTACTACATCTACCTGGGGCTCCTGGTGGTCTCCACCGTGGTCACCTACAACCTCATCTCGTCCTACGTGGGGCGGGCCTTCGTCGCGATCCGGGACAGCGACATCGCCGCCGAGGTCATGGGGGTGAACCTGACCCGGTACAAGCTGCTGGCCTTCGCCATCTCGTCGTTCTACACGGGTGTTCACGGCGGGCTGTTCGCGCAATTTCTGGGGCATCTCGAGCCCCAGACCTTCAACATCGCCGAGTCCCTCACCCTCTTCGTGGCCGTCATCGTGGGAGGGCTCGCCTCGGTGGAGGGGTCCATCCTGGGGGCTATGTTCGTGATCCTCGTCCCCACGTTCTTCAGCGCGTCGCGGTGGCTCGTCCCGGTGCTCTACGGCCTCACCATTCTCGTGGTCCTCGTCTTTCAGCCGCTCGGCCTGGCCGGCTTGTGGATCAAGACGCGGCTCTACTTCCAACTCTGGCCCTTCCGGTGACCATATGGCGCGCTTCCTCCAGTACGCATTGACCGGGCTGTCGGCGGGTAGCCTGTACGCCCTGGTGGCCCTGGGCATCGTCCTGATCTACCGGTCCACGCGGGTCCTCAACTTCGCCCACGGCGACGTGGCGACCCTCGGCACCTTCGTTGCCTTCGCCCTGGTCTCGCAGGGCTACTCCTTCTCCGTTGCCTTTGCCGTGGCCGTCCTCGTGGGCGCGGCCCTTTCCGTCGCCTTCTATTTCGGGGTGCTGATCCCGGCCCAGCGGCAGGGCGCCACCCTCCTGGGGCAGGTCATCCTCACCCTCGGTCTGGCGCTGGTCTTCCAAGGCCTGATCGTCTACCAGTGGGGGGCGGAGCCCGACCGCCTGCCGTTCCCGCTCTCGGACAGTAAGACCTGGAAGCTGGGCCCGGTCTTCATCAGCCAGCTCTCGCTCGGTACCCTGGCCGCCGGCCTCGTGGGGAGCCTCCTCCTCTACCTGCTGGTCCAGAAGACCAGGCTCGGCCTCGCGATGCGGGCCACCTCGGAGAACCTGCAGGCGGCCCAGACCCTCGGGATTCCGACCCGCATGGTGCTCTCGGTGTCCTGGGCTGTCGCCTCGGTCCTGGGAGTCGTGGCCGGGGTGTTCCTGGCCGCGGCCCTGTTCCTGGACCCGTTCTTCATGCTCGACCCCTTCCTCAAGGGGTTCGCTGCGGCCGTTCTTGGAGGACTGAACAGCCTCCCGGGCGCCGTCGTCGGCGGGCTCATCCTCGGCGTGGCGGAGAGCCTGACCGGCGGCTACCTGACGATCCAGTTCAAGAACACGCTGGCTTTCGTCATCATCATCGTGGTGCTCCTGGTCCGGCCGGAGGGCCTCCTCGGTCACGAATTCAAAGAGAGAGTATGATAAACTCGCTGAACAATTGGTCAGTCTCTCACGTTGGAGGGCGGCATGGATCGTCCGATCGCCTACGATAAGCTCGCCCGAGAGGATCGCTTCATTCGGATGCGGGCTCGCCGCGTGGGCGAGCTGCGGGTCGAGCAGGGGCTCCCCCCGTTTCCCGACCTCGCGAGCCGCGAGTCGATCAAGGAGCGCGTCCACGGCATCATGGTGGGGGAGCTCCAGGCGATGGAAGGGACCGGGCGCACGGTTTACGACTTTCCCGACACCCCCTGGGAGTTCACCCTGGACATGGCCCGCCAGGTCTGGGACGAGTCGCGCCACGTGGAGATCTACATCCGGCTCCTCGAGCACCTGGACGGCTACGTCGGCGAGTTTCCCGAGACCACCATCCTCTGGCGCTGCGCCTGCGCCGAGGACGCGGCGGCTCGCGTGGCGGGGGTCAACCGGGGCCTGGAGGGCCTCGCCTGCGACGTGTTCAACCAGCTGATCCATATCGCCCGGAAGATCGGCGATCCGGTCCTCGAGCACGCGGTGGACTTCGTCCTGGCCGACGAGATTACCCACGTCCGCATGGGCTCCAAGTGGCTCAACGCGCTGACGGAGGGCGATCCCGAGCGCCGGAAGCGCGCGATCGAGTTCCAGGAGTCCATCGACGAGCGCTTCAACCTGGGTGGGCTCCGGCGCGAGGGCGACCACGAGGAGGTCCCGATCTCGATCGCCACCGAGGCCCGCCGGCTGGCCGGGTTCACCGACGAGGAGATCGCCCGCCTCATCAAAACTACCCAGCGTTCCCCGGTGTATTAGCCGGCTGTGGTCCAGCGCCTCGCCGGGCACTTCTCCGTCGAAGAGTCGGCCAAGCGCATCCGCCACTACCGCTACGCGGAGGAGCGGATGATGCGCGTGATGGGGGGCTGGATCGCCCTGACCCCGGAGCTCGGGTCCAAGCTGCTCTTCGGCCGCCACGTCTGGGACTGTGCCCAGCACGCCGACCTCTGGGGCAAGCGCCTTCCGGAGCTGCGCGCCACGGCCCAGGTCTCCGAGCCTCCGAACGACGCCTTCGTCCGCTTCATGGACCGCCTGGAGAGCCCTGAGGAGTTCGGCCGGACGGCTGAGCGCCTCGTCGGGATCTACCGGGTCCTCAAGCCGCACCTCCTCGCGACGTACGCGCATCACCTCGCCCACGCCAACGCCGTCTACGAGCCACCGACGCGCCGGATCCTCGTGCGCACCATCGAGGACGAGCGGCGTCATGTCGCCGTGGGGCTTGCGATCCTGGCCCACCACCTCACCGACGACGGGGCCCGCCGCCGGGCTCGCGAGTGGGAGGACCGGCTCCAGGCCCTCCTGGCCGAAGCGGGCGGCGTGACGGGGGAGGGCCTCTCCCACCTCGCGCTTCCAGATATTCCCGCCGATGCCGGAGACGTGGCGGGGGACCTGGTCGAGCTGGGAAAGCCGGTGGGGCGCTGGCCGCTGCCCCCGGATCTCGAGGCAGCGCTCGAGGCTCACGCGCTGAACCTCGAACGGGGCGACCTGGCGGGCCTCACCGAGGACCTCGCGCCCGAGTTCCGGGCCGATGGGGCCGGCCTGTACCGGTCGCTCCTTGCGGCGGGGGCCGATCGTCACGCGGTCGTGGGGGTCGCCAAGCTGGGCTCCCACCGGCAGATCAAGCTTCGCCTGGAGTCCCGCCAGGGGGCGCTGGTTCTCCTCTCCCGGTGGGCTCAGCGCGACGGGCGCTGGCAGGTGGTGGAGGCCGAAGCGGTGAGAACCGAGCCCGCCTGACCCCGGTCCGTCCATGTTCAAGACCGTGCTGGTGGCTAATCGCGGCGAGATCGCCCGGCGTGTCCTCCGGGCCTGCCGGGCCCTCGGGATCCGGGGCGTATGACCCGCTTCTGGCGAAGGTCATTGCCTTCGGTCAGGATCGCGTGGAAGCCCTGGACAGGATGCGCCGGGCCCTCGCGGAGTTCGGCATCGAAGGGGTCAAGACGACGCTCCCGTTCCACCGCGCGGTGCTCTCGAGCGAGTGGTTCGCGCGCGGACACGTGCACACCCAACTGGTCGAGCAAGGAGCCTTCAATGCCTGAAGAAGTGAAAGCGCCCATCACCGGCGTGGTCTTCCAGGTGCTGGCCAAGCCGGGTGACAAGGTGGGGGCCGGGGACCCGATCATCGTGCTGGAGTCGATGAAGATGGAGATCCCCGTGGAGGCCCCCCGCGCGGGGACGGTGACCGCGGTCAAGGCCAAGGAGGGGGAGACGGTTCAGGAGGGCGACACGGTGGCCCTCCTCGAATGAGGGGAGAAATGGAACTGGAAATGATCCGGGGGCTCTACGGCTACCACCGCTGGGCCAACCGGCGGCTCTTCGATGCGGCGGCGGCGCGGGGAGAGGACGCCGCGGGCCGGGAGGTGGGCAAGCAGTTCAGCTTTCCGACAGTGCGGCGGATGTTCGCCCACCTCTACGGCGCCGACTGGGTCTGGCTCATGCGCTGGAAGGGCACGTCGCCCACGAAGCTCCCCGGCGGCGAGATCGAGAGCCTCGCGGCCCTGCGGGAGAAGTGGGATGCGGTGGAGAAAGAGCAGCAGGCCTTCATCGAGTCCCTGGCGCCGGCCGACGTCGGCCGGATCGTGGAGTACAAGAACCTCGAGGGCAAGCCGTTCCGCCTGCCCCTCGGGCTGCTCCTCCAGCACGTGGCGAACCACGGCACGCATCACCGGAGCGAGATCGCGACGATGCTGACGATGATCCACGGCTCGCCGCCGCCGACGGACCTCGCCATCTACCAGCTGATCCAGTCCGGGCAGATGTCCTGAGAGAGGGCGAGACCCCATGGGGATGAAAGAGCTGGTCGAAGAGCTCAGGGCGCGGCGGCGGAAGGCCCTGGAGATGGGCGGCGCCGAGGCCGTGGCCAAGCAGCACGCGGAAGGGAAGCTGACGGTCCGCGAGCGGCTGGACCTCCTGTTCGACGCGGGGACGTTCACGGAGCTCGGGGTGCTCGCCACCCATGCCAACATCTCCCCGGCCATGAGGGGGAAGGAGACCCCCGCCGACGGCGTCGTCACCGGCTTCGGAAAGGTGAACGGCCGGCTGGCGTCGGTCATCGCCTACGACTTCACGGTCATGGCGGGGTCGATGGGGCGGACGGCGGAGGTCAAGTGCAACCGGGCCCGCGAGATCGCGCTGACCAAGCGGATCCCGATGATCTGGCTCATCGACTCCGCCGGGGCGCGCATCCAGGAGGCCATCGGCTCCACCTTCGCCCAGTCGGGCTTCCTCTTCCGCGAGGAGTCCATCATGTCCGGGGTCGTGCCGATGGTGGCGGCCATGATGGGGCCGGGGGTGGCGGGCACCGCCTACATCCCGGCGCTGGCCGACTTCGTGCCCATGGTCAAGGGGACCAGCCACATGGCCCTCGGCGGGCCTCCGCTGGTCAAGGCGGTGGTCGGGGAGGACATCACGCCGGAGGAGCTGGGCGGCTCCAAGATCCACTGCGAGATCTCCGGGGTGGCGGATCTCGAGGTGCCGGACGACAAGGGGTGCATCCAGGTCATCAAGGACTACCTGTCGTACTTCCCCCAGTCCAATCTCGAAAGGCCGCCGCTCGTGGCGTCGGAGGACCCCGAGGACCGGATGGACGAGGAGCTGCTGACCCTCGTCCCCGACAGCCCCCGCCGGGCCTACGACATGAAGAAGGTCATCCACCACATCGTGGACGGCGGGCGCTTCTTTGAGATCAAGCCAGGGTGGGCCAAGAACCTGATCGTGGGGCTCGCCCGGATGGGCGGCCGGTCGGTGGGGATCCTGGCGAACCAGCCCATGGTGCTGGGAGGGGCGCTCGACATCAACTCGGCCGACAAGGCGGCGCGCTTCATCATGCTCTGCGACGCCTTCAACATCCCCCTCCTCTTCCTCCAGGACGTTCCCGGCTTCCTGGTGGGGTCGAAGGTCGAGAAGGAGGGAATCATCCGCCACGGCGCGAAGATGCTCTATGCCGTCAGCGAGGCCACCGTGCCCAAGGTCACGGTCGTGGTCCGGAAGGCCTATGGCGCGGGCTACTTCGTCATGTGCGGGAAGGCGTACGAGCCCGACCTGATCGTCGCGTGGCCGACGGCGGAGATCAGCGTGATGGGGCCCGAGGGGGGGACCAACATCATCTTCCGCAAGGAGATCGCCGCCGCGCCGTCCCCCGACGAGGAGCGGGCGCGCCGGGTGGAAGAGTTCAGGAAGCTCATCAACCCCTACGTCGCCGCGGGCGGGGCCTTCATCGACGACATCATCGACCCGCGCGAGACCCGGCCGGTCGTGATCCGGGCGCTGGAGATGGCCCAGAGCAAGAAGGTGGAGCGTCCCTGGAAGAAGCACGGCGTGATGCCGGTGTAGTCCATCTGGAGGGGGGCGTTTGGGGGGCTTGACAGGAGTTGGCCCCCGGCATAGCGTGAGGGTGCCCTGGGGAAGCTCGGGGTTGCCGGCAGAGGTTGGCCAACGGTCGGTCGAGGTCGGGAGGGCGGGTCTGGGAGGCCAGGCCCCCCGGCGAACGATCTCGAAAGGTTGACGGCCAGCGGATGTCGAGAAGCATTCCGAGCCCCGGGGCTTTTCTATGCCCCGGGGCCCGGTGTTAGTTAGTTCTCGAAGAAGGTCTTGAGCACCCGCCCGCGCAGCGGGTGGCGCAGCTTCCGGAGCGCCTTGGCCTCGATCTGGCGGATGCGCTCGCGCGTCACCCTGAAGCGCTCCCCCACTTCCTCCAGCGTGTGCTCGCCGTCGGCGCCGATCCCGAAGCGGAGCCGCAGGATCTCCCGCTCCTTGGGGGAGAGCATGGCCAGCGCCCGCTCCACCTGGGCTTCGAGGTCCCGGGTCAGGAGCGCCTCGTTGGGCGAGGCCGCCGTCTTGTCCTCCAGGAAGTCCCCGAGCTGGGAGTCCTCGCCGATGGGCGTCTCCAGCGACAGCGGCTTCCGGGAGGACTCCAGGACCAGCCGCACCTTCCGGGCCGGGACTCCGGCCCGGCGCGCCAGCTCCTCGGGCGTCGGCTCGCGGCCCAGCTCGCTGGCCAGATTCCGTCCCACCCGGGAGATCCGGTTCAGCGTTTCCACCATGTGGACGGGGATCCGGATCGTGCGCGAATGGTCGGCGATCGCGCGGGTGATGGCCTGGCGGATCCACCAGGTCGCATAGGTGGAGAACTTGAACCCGCGGCGGTACTGGAAGCGATCCACCGCCTTCATCAGGCCCAGGTTGCCTTCCTGGATCAGATCCAGCAGGGAGAGATCGCTCCCTAGATAGCGCTTGGCCACCGAGACGACGAGGCGGAGGTTGGCCTCCATCAGCTCGCGCTTGGCCTGGCGGACGACCCGGTCGTGTTCGGCGACCTCGCGCATCCGCCCGAGCACCTCGCGGCGCGGCAGCCCCAGCGCCGTCGTGCTGCCGGGGGTGCGGGCCGTGCGCTTGCGGAGTTCGGCGACCAGGTTGTCCACGACCGACGGCTTGAGCGGCAGCCCGCCGACGATCCGCTGGATCTGCTCCCGGTTGTGAGCGATCCAGCGCCGGTAGGTGGCTCGGGTGCTCTTGGAGCGGCGACGGTCTCTGAGCGAGGCATCGAGCCGGGCCGTCTCCCGCTCGAGCCGCCGGATCCTGGCGAAGGCGGTCAGGAGCGGCTTGACCTCGTCCGGGCCGGGCTCGCCTCCCTCGGGCAGCACGATCAGCGCTTCGGCAGGCACCTCCTGCCGCCGCACGCGGTCCGAGAGATCGAGTAGCGCCTGGACCGCCCACGGGATCCCCGCCAGGGCCCTTCGCAGCTGGGTCTGCCCCCTCTCGATCCGCTGACCGATTTCGACTTCCTGCTTGGAGGTTAGAAGGCTGACCTTGCCGATTTCCTTGAGGTACAGCCGGACCGGATCTTCGATATGGGCCGGGGCTGCCTCCTTGACCGCGGTCACCCCCGCTTCCTCGGGCTCCGAGGCGAGCCGGGAATGGGGTGCCTCCGCCTCAGGGGCGGAGGCGGGACCTACGCTCTCATCCAGCGATTCTCTGAAGGTCATGGCGGGAACCTAATATTTAGAGGGTTTTGGGATCTCTGGGGATTCAGTCATTCCCCTCAATCAGGGAAACAGTTTGGCCCGGTCATCCGTTCCTTACCTTTAAAGACGCCGGGATCCCCCGGGGTATTCACAGGTGGTCTATAATGGGGCGTCCATGCAGGCCGAAATTGTCAGCGTTGGGTCGGAACTCCTGCTCGGCCAGATCGTAGACACCAACTCCGCGGTCATCGGCCGCCACCTGGCCGCCAGCGGGCTCGATCTCTATTACAAGACCACCGTCGGGGATAACCTGAGCCGCCTCACCGCCGGGCTCCGCCAGGCCCTGGCCCGCTCTGAGGTCGTCATCACGACCGGGGGCATCGGCCCGACGGCCGACGACATCACCCGCGAGGCCGTGGCGGCGGCGACCGGCCGGGAGCTCGAATTCTCCGAGCACCTCATGGCGCAGATCGAGGCCTTCTTCCGGGCTCGGGGTTTCAAACTTTCCCCCTCCAACCGCCGCCAGGCCTTCATCCCGCGCGGGGCCATCCCCATCGAGAATCCCGTGGGCACCGCGCCGGCCTTCATCGTCGAAGTCGGGGAGCGGTGCGTGATCACCCTGCCGGGAGTCCCCCGGGAGATGGAGCATCTGCTCGTGACGCGTGTCCTGCCCTACCTCCGCGAGCGCTACGGGCTCAAGGGCGAGATCCGCCTGAGGGTGCTGAAGGTGGTCGGGCTGGGGGAGAGCCGGATCGGCGAGCTCCTGGCGGACTTCATGGAGCAGGGACGGAACCCGACCATCGGCACCCTGGCCCACCTGGGTCAGGTGGACGTCCGGATCGCCGCCAAGGGATCCGACGCCGACGCCGCCCAGCGGCTGATCGAGCCCGTGGAGGCGCAGATCAGGGAGCGGCTCGGGGATCTGATCTTCGGGGCTGACAGCGAGACGCTGGAGAGCGTCATCTCCGCCCAGGCGCGGCGCGTGGGGGCCCGCGTGGCGGTGGCCGAGTCGGGGAGTGGAGGGGTGGTCGCCGAGCGCCTGGCCGCGGGGATCGGTGAGGGGTTCGCCGGCGGGGTCGTCCTGGGGGGCGCGGACGGCGCCGCCCGGCTGGGTGCCGACTTCCCAAAAGACGCCGGCCCGGAGGCGAGGGCGCGGGTTCTCGCCCTGCGGGTGAGGGAGTGGCACGGCGTCCGGATCGGCGCCGCCACCGTGTTCCAGGACGACCCGGGCTCCGAGCCCCCGGTCACCGTGGTCGGGCTCGCCGTGGCGTTTGACGGGCGCTTCGAGAGCCGGGAGTACCGCTTCGGGGGGGACCTTCCCTCGATGAAAATCCGGACGGCCACGCTGGCCCTGGACCTGCTGCGGCGCTGCCTGGGTGGGATCGCGGCCTGATTGCCCACGCGTCACTCCGCGGGGGCGAGCCGGAGGTCGAAGCCGGCCCGCACCCCGTCGCCCACCGCCAGGAAGAACCGCTTCGGGGGCGTGATCCCGAAGTCGGTCAGCTTGAGATCGGTCTCGCCGCGCACCCAGATCATTTTCCCCTCGAGGCGCGCGCGCGCCGTCCACGTCGTGCGGCGCTCGACGCCGCGAATGCGCAGCACCCCGCTGATCCGGAGGATGACGTCCGTATGCTCGGCCAGGGAGGGGAAGGAGCTCGTGACCGCGTCGGCGCTGAAGCGGATCTCGCCGTACCGGTCGGTCTCGAGCGTCTTCCTGAGGTCGCTGTCGCGCCCGTCGTTGCCGGTCTTGAGGCGGCTCGGATCGGCGCTCACGCTGCCCGCGACGCCGAGGGGGATGTTGGCGGGATCCAGCCGGAGCTGTCCCGTGACCGCCTCGGTGGCGCCCGAGAAATCGCCGAGGGGATAGGTCGCGTCGAACGTCACCCGGCTTTTTCCGGCGACGACGGTGTACGATTTCGGCTCCCCATCGGCGCCCGTCGGAACGAGGAGGAGGACGAAGAGCAGGATGGCCAGGAGCATGGCGCGTTCCCCTGATACCACGCGGGCCGGACACGGTCAACGGGGCGAATCTGGTTGACAGTGACGGAGACGGGGATTTATCGTCAAAACTGCCTTCGATGGTGAAGATTTACACGAAGAAGGGCGACGCAGGGCAGACCAGCCTGTTTGGCGGCCAGCGGATCTCGAAGTCCGACCCGCGGCCGGAGGCCTACGGCACGCTGGACGAGGTCTGCGCGATCCTGGGCGTGGCTCGGGCTGCGGCGGACAACCCCGACCTCCAGGCCGTCATCCACTCGATCCAGGAGGATCTGTTCCTGCTGGGGGCGGAGCTGGCGACGGCGCCGGAGGACCGTCCGCGGCTGTCGGTCGAGCAGATCACGCCGGCGCACACCGCCCGGCTGGAATCGTTGATCGACGAGCGCCTGGCGAAGATCGAGCTGCCGCGCGCCTTCATCATCCCGGGCTCCTCGTCCTACATTCCCGCCCTCCTCGACTGGGCCCGGGCCGTGCTGCGGCGCGCCGAGCGGCGTGTCGTCGAGCTGCGCGAGGCGGGGCTCCTCGACAATGCGGAGGTCCTGAAGTACCTCAATCGCCTGGCCGACCTCCTCTTCGTCCTGGCCCGCTACCAGGAGGCTCAGGAGGGGAAGGGGGCGGTCCAGTGGCGGGGCCGCCGGTAGCAGCGCCGTGCCAAGCGCGCGATCGTGTTCGCCATGGCCAACCCGGTGCCGGAGATCCAGCCCGAGGCCGCCCGGAGGCACGTGGCGGTCATGGCCACCGGCCGGTCGGACTACCCGAACCAGATCAACAACGTGCTGTGCTTCCCGGGCTTCTTCCGCGGCCTGCTCGACTGCCGGGCGCGGCTCGTCAACGACGAGATGAAGATCGCCGCGGCCCGGGCCATTGCCGAGTGCGTGCGGCGGGACGAGCTGACGCTCGAGTACGTCATCCCGAGCGTCTTCAACAAGAAGGTCGTGCCGGCCGTGGCGCAGGCGGTCGCCCGCGCCGCCCAGCAGACCGGCGTCGCCCTGCGCCGCCGCGGCGTCGACATCGCCGGGACCTTCTGACCCCCCGCGCCCGCCCGCCATGGAAGGGAACGGATCGATCGTCTGGTCGGTGATCATCCCGGCGTACGATGAGGCCGAGCGCCTGCCGGCCTACCTGCGCCAGGTTATCGCCTTTTTCGGGGAGCGGAGGGAGCCCTACGAGGTCCTCGTGGTGGACGATGGGAGCCGCGACGCCACGGTGGAGCGGGTGAGGGAGCTCCAGGCGGAGCAGCCCCGCCTGAGGCTCATCGCGCTCCCCCAGAACCGCGGGAAAGGCTACGCGGTGCGCGTCGGGATGGTGAACGCGCGCGGGGGCTTGCGGCTCTTCGCCGACGCGGACGGCGCGACGCCCATTGGGGAGCTCACGCGCCTCCTGCCGGCGCTCAAGGCGGGCGCCGATATCGTCATCGGGTCGCGGGCGCTGCCGGATCCTGAGGTATCGGTGCGGGCGCGCATCCACCGCGTGGCGGCCGGGCGCCTCTTCAACTGGCTTGTCGCCCGGCTGGGGCTTCGCGGGATCGCGGATTCCCAGTGCGGCTTCAAGTGCTTCAGAGCGGCGGTGGCGGAGGATCTGTTCCACGCGCTCCGGACGGACGGCTACGGCTTCGACGTCGAGCTCCTTCTCCTGGCCCAGCGCCGCGGGTACCGGATCGCCGAAGTGGCCATCACCTGGGCCGATCAGCCCGGGAGCAAGGTCCGGGTGCTCACCGACGGTCCGCGGATGCTGTGGCAGATCCTCGCAGCGCGCGCCGCCATCACGCGCGGCCGCTCCGAGCGGTGACGCCGATGGATCGCGATCCCCAGATGGCCCGGCGCGTCCAGGAGATCGAGCCGTTCCTCGCCGTCGAGGTGTTCGAGCGCGCCCAGGAGCTGGAGCGCCAGGGGATCGACGTCATCCACCTGGAGTTCGGCGAGCCCGACTTCGAGACACCCGCAGTCATCCAGGAGGCGGCGCAGAAGGCGATCAAGGACGGGCGGACGAAGTACACGGCGAGCCTCGGCATCCTCCCGCTCCGCGAGGCGATCGCCGAGCACTACCGGGAGCGCTACGGCGTGGAGGTCTCGCCGGACCAGATCCTGGTGACCGCGGGGACCTCGCCCGCCATGCTGCTCCTGTTCATGATGCTGCTGGACCCCGGCGACCAGGTGATCCTGTCGGATCCCCACTACGCCTGCTACCCAAACTTCGTCCGCTACGCCGAGGGATCGCCCGTCTACGTGAACGTGGAGGAGGAGGACGGCTTCCAGTACCGTCCCGAGGCCATCCGCGAGCGGCTTGGGCCGCGCGTGAAGGCGATCCTGGTCAACTCGCCGGCCAATCCCACGGGGACGCTGCTCTCCGCCGACCGGATGGCCCGCGTGGCCGAGCTGGGCCCGTGGATCGTGTCGGACGAGATCTATCACGGGCTCACCTACGAGGGGAAAGAGCACTCGATCCTCGAGTTCACGGATCACGCGTTCGTGCTGAACGGGTTTTCCAAGGCCTTCGCCATGACCGGATGGCGGCTGGGCTACCTGATCGCCCCCAGGCCGTTCATGCGCACGCTCCAGAAGACCTTCCAGAACTTCTTCATCTCGACCAACGAGTTCGTCCAGTGGGCGGGGGTGGCGGCGCTCAAGGAGGCGGCGGAGGACGCGGCCCGCTTCCGGAAGATCTTCGACGAGCGGCGCCGGGCGATGATCGCCGGCCTCCGCGCGATCGGGCTGGGCGTGGGCTGCGAGCCCACGGGCGCCTTCTACGTGCTGGCGAACGCCAAGCGGTTCACGCGGAACTCCTACGAGTTCGCCTTCCAGATTCTCGAGGGCGCCCACGTCGGCGTCACCCCGGGCATCGACTTCGGCCGGAATGCGGAGGGCTACCTCCGCTTCTCCTATGCCAACTCGCTGCCCCGGATCCGGGAAGGCCTGGAGCGGATCGGCAGGTTCCTGGTCGGGGTCGCGCGGTGACCGGTTGAAGCCTCTGGCGGCTGCCCCCGGCCTCCAGCTGGCGGGAATCTTCGGCGCCCTGGCGATCGTGGCAGCGGTGTGGGTTCAGACGGACCGGCGCCCGCCGGAGTGGGACCACGCCAACCACCTCGAGCGCGCCGCCCTCTGCGGCCAGATCCTGGCGGATCGGGGCCTGGCCGGCTGGGCTGAGATCGTCGAGATGTCGGCCTTCTACCCGCCGGTGGTTCCGTGCTCGGCGGGGCTCCTCTCGCTCCTCTTCCCGCCCACCCCGCTCACGGCCCAGTCGGTGATCCTGGCCTTCCTGGCGTTGGCGCTCGTCTCTCTCTTCTTCCTCGGCCGCCGGCTCTTCGACGCCCCGACGGGGGTGTTTGCGGCGCTGATCTTCGGCGCTGCGCCCTTCGTCGTGTTCTCTACCACGAACTTCCAGCTCGACCTGCCGCTGGCCGCGGCCGTGATCTTCGCGCTATTGCTGCTCGTCCTCACGGACGACTTCTCACGCCGCGCCTGGTCCGCGGCCGCTGGGCTCGCCTTTGCCTTCGGAATGCTGGTCAAGCCGCCCTTCGCCGTGTACCTGTTTCCGCCGCTCGCGCTCGTGGCCTGGCGCTCGCTGCGCGGTCCGGATCGCCGGGCCCGCGTGGTGAACCTGGGCATGGCCCTTCTGCTGGGCGGCGCCCTCAGCCTGCCGTGGTACGGGCCACGACTCTTCGGCCTGCCGCTCCAGATCGCCGCCCGTTCCTTCAAGCAGGCGGCCCTTCAGGGATCGCCGGAGACCCTTACCGGCGCCGCGCTGCTGCTGTACCCGCGGTCCCTCTCGGCCATCTTCGGCTTCCTCGCGGCCCCCCTCTTCGCCTGGGGCCTTCTCGCGCTGGCGCGCCGGCGGGACAGCCGCGGCCTGCTCTGGAGCGCGTCGCTGGTCCCCTTCGCGGTGTTCCTGCTGATCCAGAACAAGAACTATCGCTACGTGCTCCCGCTCCTGCCCGTGGCGGCGCTCATCGCCGCCGCCGGCTTCCGCGCTCTCGCCCCCGTCTGGCGGCGCGGCCTGGCCGTGGCGCTCGTCTGTCTGTCGGCGCTCCAGGTCGGCGCGGCGGCCTTTGGCCTCCCGCCCCTCGGGCGGTGGGCGCCGCTGGGGATCCCGCTCGTCTTCTCGTTTCCCCCGTCCCCGGCGGAGTGGCCACACCGCCAGATCCTGGACGTGATCGTTCGTGAGGCCGGCGGCAGGCCGGCGACGGTCAGCGTGGTGCCCAACGCTAACTTCTTCTCGGTCTCCAACTTCCGGTACTACGCCGTGCGGGACCGGCTGCCGCTCCGCTGGACGCGGGCCTGGGACGACTACCCGCTCGGGGTGGAGTTCATCGTCCTGAAGACGGGCAGTCTGGGGCCGGCCTTCTCGGTCGCCAAGGCCCGGCGCATCATGGAGCGCCTCGAACGGGGCGACCCCGCCTTCGAGCAGGCGTTTCCGGTGATCTGGGAGGGGCCGCTCCCCGACGGCAGCCAGGCCAGCGTGCGGCAACGCCGGCTGAGGCCTGTGGTGGGAGCGAGCGCGTCCGACCTGGCCCGCCGCCTCAAGGACGGCGTCGTCGCCTTCCTGGCTCCGTATGCGCGGGACCTCGACCAGTTGGCGGTGGACCTCTCGGCGGATCCCCAGGCGCTCCTCCGTGGAGAGATCCGCCGGGTGCGGCTGGAAGCCAAGAGCGCTCGAGTGGCGGAGTTCGCGCGGGACGGGGCCCAGCTCCGCCTGCGGGAGATCCGTGTGAGCCTCGAGGGGGTCCTGGTCAACCCGTACCGCCTGGTGGCATCGGGGGAGATCGAGCTGCTCGCCATGGAGAAGCTACGGGTCGAGCGCCTCGTCGTCACGGAGGAGGATCTCCGCGCCTTTCTGGCGGGATTGCGGCGGCTCGGCGGGCTGACGGTCGGGCTGGAAGACGGCGCCGTCAGCGTGGCGCTGGTCCAGCGGGGACCGGACGTGGTCGGCCGGTTGAGGCTCTCGAACGGGACGGGGGGCGCCCCGCTCACGGTCCGCGCCGAGCAGCTGAGCCTCGGCGGCATCCCGCTGCCGCCGCTGCTCGTCCACTGGGTCTTCCGCCACTACGACCCCACGCCGCGCCTGGCGCGGCTGCCCGTGGCCGTGGAGCTGGGCCAGATCCGCGCGGAGCCCCACCGCATCGTCATTTCGACCACTCCTTAGACGTGGAGGACTCGCGGCAATGGTGGCAGGAAGGCAAGAGCACGAGCGGAGATCGGCGAAGAAAAGTTAGGGAACGGAGAAACGAGCATGGCTGAGTCGCTCGAGAAAAAGAAGACGCGGGCCCGCTCGATCATCCGGGCCCTGGAGCGGGCGCATCCGGACGCCAAGATCGCGATCGAGTTCTCCACCCCGCTGGAGCTCTTGGTGGCCACGATCCTGGCGGCCCAGTGCACCGACGAGCGGGTGAACCAGGTGACGCGGACCCTGGTCAAGAAGTACACGAGCGCGGGCGACTACGCGAAGGCCGACCCGGCCACCCTGGAGCGGGAGATTCACTCCACGGGGTTCTACAGGGCCAAGACCCGAGCGGTCATCGGCATGGCGAAGGAACTGGTGACCAACCACGGCGGAACGGTGCCGCGAACGCTGGAGGAGCTGACGGCGCTGCCCGGGGTCGGCAGGAAGACGGCCAACGTGGTCCTGGGCAACGCCTACGGCCAGCCGGCCATCGCGGTGGACACCCACGTCTTCCGCGTGTCCCAGCGGCTCGGGCTCGCCAAGTCGGACGACCCGGAAAGGGTGCACGACCAGCTCTCGGAGGTGATCCCCAAGCCCAAGTGGACGTTTGTCACCCATCTCCTCACGACGCACGGCCGCCGAGTGTGCATGGCCCGGACCCCGGCCTGCCCCACCTGTCCGGTCCGGGCCCTCTGCCCCTGGCCCGGCAAGACCCAGAAGTAGGGCTTTTGCTTGACAGTTCGAGCAGTTTCCCTTAATGTATGTGGTTGCGACTTTTTCAGGGAAGGGGAGCATGGCCCAAGCGCAGCCAAGAGAAGAGGCGATCGCCCGGAAGTGGTACCTGGTGGACGCCGAGGGCAAGGTGCTCGGACGCCTGGCGACCCGGGTCGCCACGATTCTCCGGGGCAAGCACAAGCCGAGCTTCGCTTTCCACCTGGACGTGGGGGATCACGTGGTCGTGGTGAACGCCGAGAAGGTGCACCTGACCGGGCGCAAGCTGACGGACAAGATGTACCGCTGGCACACGGGGTACATCGGCGGCCTGCGGGAGGTCAGCGCCCAGAAGATGCTCCAGACTCATCCCGAGCGGGTGATCGAGTGGGCGGTCCAGGGCATGCTTCCCAAGGGCCGGCTCGGTCGGGCCATGGCCAAGAAACTGAAGGTGTACCGCGGGCCGGAGCACCCCCACGCCTCCCAGAAACCCGAGCCGCTGAAGGAGCGACATGGCTGAAGCGACGAAATTCTACGGCACCGGCCGGCGGAAGACGTCCGTGGCCCGGGTCTGGCTCTGGCCGGGCGCCGGGGCCATCATGGTGAACCGCCGCGCGTTTGAAAACTACTTTCCCCGTGAAACCCTCCGCATGATCATCTGCCAGCCGCTCCAGATCGCCAACGTGCTGGGCCAGGTGGATGTTCTGGTGAACGTGGGAGGCGGCGGCCCATCGGGTCAGGCCGGCGCCGTCCGGCACGGGATCGCGCGGGCGCTCCTGGCGTTCGACGACAAGCTCCGGCTGCCGCTGAAGAAGGCCGGCCTCCTCACCCGCGATCCCCGGATGCGGGAGAGGAAGAAGTACGGCCAGCCCGGTGCCCGGCAGAAATTCCAGTATTCGAAGCGCTAGCCCCGCGTCTGGACGGCGGATGAAGGTCAAGGTCGCCGTGGCGGGCGCCAGCGGGTACATGGGCGCCGAGCTTCTGCGCGTGCTCCTCGTCCATCCCCAGGTGGAGCTCGTCGCGGTCACCTCCGAGCGCCTGTCCGGCGAGCCGCTCGACAGTCTCTACCCCCACCTCCGGGGACTGACGTCGCTCACCTTTGATGCGCTCGACCCGGAGAGGCTGGCCCGGGCCGTCGAGTGCGTGTTCCTCGCGCTGCCCCACATGGAGTCCCAGAAGGTGGTCCCCGTGCTCCGCCGTCATGGCCGCAAGGTCATCGACCTGTCCGCCGACTACCGGCTCAAGGATGCGGGGGCCTACGCCACGTGGTACAAGACGCCTCACGCCGACGCCGACGGCCTGGCCGCGGCGGTGTACGGTCTGCCCGAGCTCCATCGGAAGGCGATCGCGTCGGCGTCCGTCGTGGCCAATCCCGGCTGCTATCCGGTCGGGGCGGTCCTGGCCATCGCGCCCCTGCTCAGGGCGGGATTCGCCCGGGGAGAAGGGATTGTCATCGACGGCAAGTCGGGGGTTACCGGGGCGGGCGCCCAGGGGCGGAAGGTGGACCCCATGTACCTGTACACGGAGGCCAACGAAAACCTGCAGGCCTACGGGGTGGCCGTCCACCGCCACACGCCGGAGATCGAGCAGGAACTCTCCGGGCTGGCCGGCCGGTCCCTGACGGTCGCCTTCACGCCGCACCTGATCCCGCTGAACCGCGGGCTCTTCACCACCGCCTCGGTGCCCCTGGCCAAGGCTGCGACCACGGCGGATCTTCTCGCGTGCTACCGGGAGGTCTACGCCGGAGAGCCGTTCGTCCGGGTGCTGCCGGAGGGGAGGCTGCCGACCACCCGCGCCGTCGCGGCCTCGAACTTCTGCGACGTCGCGGTCGTGGCCGATCCTCGAACGCAGCGCGCGGTGTGCCTGTCGGCCATCGACAACCTCGGCAAGGGGGGCGCCACCAACGGGGTGCAGAACCTCAACCTGATGTTCGGGTGGGACGAGCGCGCGGGGCTCGACGCGCCTCCGGTGTACCCCTGATGGCCGCGCTCGAGTGGCTCGAGGGCGGCATCACGGCGGTCCCCGGGATTCTCGCGTCCGGCATCCACTGCGGGATCAAGGCCAGCGGGAAGAAGGACCTGGCCCTCATCTATTCCTCCAGCGCCGCGCGGGCCGCGGCGGTCTTCACGACGAATCAGGTGAAGGGCGCGCCCGTCCAGGTCTCCATGGAGCACATGAAGGAGGGGACGATCCAGGCCATCGTCGCCTCCAGCGGATGCTCCAACGTCTGCACCGGCGAGCAGGGCCTGCGCGACGCCCGCGAGATGACCGCCAGCGTCGGCGAGCTGCTGAAGATCCCCGCGCGCCACGTTCTGGTGGCCTCCACCGGCGTCATCGGCCGGCCGCTCCCGATGGACAAGATCCGGGCCGGCCTGCCGAAGCTCGCCAAGGCGCTGTCGCCGCAGGGGGGGCGGAGCGCGGCGGAAGGGATCCTGACGACCGACACCGTGCCGAAGGAGGCGGCGCTCCGCGTGGACGTGGGGGGCCGCCCGGTGACGGTCGGGGGGATCGCCAAGGGCGTCGGGATGATCGAGCCCCACATGGCGACGATGTTCTGCTTCATGGCCACCGACGCCGTGGTGGCCCGCGACGCGCTCGACGCGGCCCTTCGCCGCGCGGTGGCGGGCAGCTTCAACCGGATCACGGTGGACGGCGACATGTCCACCAGCGACACCGTGGCGATCCTCGCCAACGGGTTGGGCGAGAATCAGGTGCTCGAGAAAGGCAGCCGGGGGCTTCGCCAGTTCACGCGGGGGCTCGAGGCACTCACGGAGAAGCTGGCGAAGCTGCTGGTCAAAGACGGCGAGGGGGCCAGCAAACTCGTGACCGTTCAGGTCCAGGGCGCGCGGAGCCGCCGCGACGCGCGGCTGGCGGCGCGCTCCGTCGCCAATTCGCTCCTGGTCAAGACGGCGATCAACGGGCAGGATCCCAACTGGGGGCGGATCATGATGGCGCTCGGGAAATCGGCCGCCGCCGTCCGGGCCGACCGGGTGAGCGTCGCATTCGACGACGAAGTCGTCGTGGCGGCAGGCCAGCTCCGCCAGGGCGCCCGGCTGGACCGGGCGCGCGAGATCATGGCGCGCCCCGAGTTCGCCATCCGGATCGACCTGGGGCTCGGTCGCGGGGAGGACCAGGTCTGGACCTGCGATCTGTCCGAGGAGTACGTGCGCATCAACGCGAAGTACACCACCTAAGCATCGGAGGGGGTCCCCACCCCCTCCGAGTCCTCCCCCGGCGGAATAGAGGCCGACCGAGGGAGGCCCAAAACCGCACGCCACCCACATTCGGTGCCCCGGCGAGGGGTCGGGGGGCGGAGGCAAACCGAAGGAGGACGCTGTGACAGTGACGATGAAGGAGCTCCTGGAGGCCGGGGTTCACTTCGGCCACCAGACCAAGCGGTGGAACCCCAAGATGCAGAAATACATCTTCGGGGAGCGCAACGGCATCTACATCATCGATCTCCAGAAGACCCTGAAGAAATTCCGCGAGGCCTACGCCTTCATCCTGGAGCTGGCCGCCGGCGGGGGCACCGTCCTGTTCGTGGGCACCAAGAAGCAGGCCCAGGAGACGGTCTTCGACGAGGCCTCCCGCTGCGGCATGTTTTACGTGAACCAGCGCTGGCTGGGCGGGACCCTGACCAATTTCGCCACCATCAACCGTTCCATCGCGCGGCTCAAGCGGCTCGACGAGATGCAGGAGACCGGCGAGTACGAGCGGCTGCCCAAGAAGGAGGTGCTCGGGCTCGAGCGCGAGCGGCAGAAACTGGAGAAAGCCCTGGTGGGCATCAAGGGCATGGACCGGGTACCGTCGGCCGTGTTCATCATCGATCCCAAGAAGGAGCGCATCGCAGTGGCCGAAGCCCAACGCCTGGCGATCCCCATCGTGGCCATCGTGGACACCAACTGCGATCCCACGGGCATCGACTACCCGATCCCGGGCAACGACGACGCGATCCGGGCGGTCCGGCTCATCACCTCCCGGCTGGCGGACGCCATCCTCGAGGGCCGGGGCCCGCTCGCCAAGGAAGAGCCCGAGGAAGCTGCCGCCGAGGCGCTGACGGAAGCCGAAGCGGAAGTTGACGCGGCGGCTGAAGCGACATCCTAAGGGGACTAGGCCGATGGCATCGCAAGCGGAGCTGGTCAAGAAGCTCCGGGAGCTCACCGGGGCCGGCGTGATGGATTGCAAGGCCGCGCTCGAAGCCTCCTCGGGGGATCTCCAGAAGGCGATCGAATTCCTGCGGAAGAAGGGGTTGGCCGACGCGGCGAAAAAGTCCCACCGGATGGTGCGGGAGGGCCTCGTGGGCGCCTACATCCATCCGGGAGGTAAGATCGGGGTGCTGGTGGAGCTGGACTGCGAGACCGACTTCGTGGCCCGCACGGACGGGTTCCAGCAGCTGCTGAAGGACCTGACCATGCAGGTGGCGGCCGCCAATCCGGCGTACGTGTCCTGCGAGGACGTGCCGGGCGAGGTCCTCGAGAAGGAGCGCGAGATCTACCGGCAGCAGATGGCGGATCAGAAGAAGCCGCTCCAGGTGCTGGAGAAGATCGTCGAGGGAAAGCTCGAGAAGTTCTTCGCCGAGCAGTGCCTTTTGGAGCAGCCCTTCATCAAGGACGCGGCGGGGAAGACGCGGGTGAAGGACCTGGTAGCCCAGGTCTCCGCCCAGACGGGAGAGCGTGTGGTCGTCCGCCGGTTCTCCCGCTTCCAGGTCGGCGAGGGCGGCTGAGCCGGGCGGCCCCGTGGAGCCCGTGTACAGGCGCATCCTCCTCAAGGTCTCCGGCGAAGCCCTGGCCGGCGAGCAGGGCTACGGGATCGACCCCGAGGTGCTCGTCCGGATCGCCGAGGAAGTGAAGGACGTCACGGCCCTGGGGACGCAGGTCGCGATCGTCATCGGGGGAGGGAACATCTTCAGGGGTATCGCGGCCAGCGTCGGGGGGATGGAGCGGGCCACGGCCGATTACATGGGGATGCTGGCCACCGTGATCAACGCCCTGGCCCTTCAGGACGCGATCGAGAAGATTGGAATTCCCACGCGAGTGCTCTCCGCCATCGAGATGCGGGCGGTCGCCGAGCCCTACATCCGCCGGCGGGCGATGCGCCACCTGGAGAAGTCGCGCGTCGTAATCTTCGCGGCCGGGACGGGCAACCCTTTCTTCACCACCGACACCGCCGCCGCGCTCCGGGCCGTGGAAATTGGCGCTGAGGTGATCCTCAAGGCCACCAAGGTGGACGGCGTGTACTCGGCGGATCCGAAGAAGGACAAGGGGGCCACGCGGCTGCCGCGGCTCAGCTACATCGAGGTCCTGAACCGGGGCCTCCAGATCATGGACGCCACGGCGATCTCGCTCTGCATGGACAACAAGCTTCCGATCGTGATCTTCGATTTCACTCGCCGCGGGAATATCAAGCGGATCGTCCTCGGCGAGGCAGTGGGTTCCGTGGTCACGGGCGACAATCCGCCGCTCAGGGGGTGACGGGCTATGCAGGCGGTCATCAAGGAGGTTGAGACGAGAATGCAGGGAGCCCTGGACGCGCTGGGCCGGGACTTCGCGGGCGTCCGGACGGGGCGCGCCAGCACCGGCCTGCTGGAAGGGATCCGGGTGGACTACTACGGCACGCCGACGCCGGTCCCCCAGGTAGCCTCCCTGTCGGTGCCGGACCCGAAGACACTCCTCATCCAGCCGTGGGACGCGAGCCTCCTGCACGCCATCGAGAAGGCGATCATGAAATCCGACCTGGGGCTCACCCCGGCCAACGACGGCAAGGTGATCCGCCTCGTCATGCCTCCCTTGAACGAGGAGCGTCGGAAGCAGTTGGCCAAGGCCGTGGGCAAGCTGGCCGAGGACGCGCGCGTCGCGATCCGCAACATCCGGCACGACGCCAACAAGAAGATCAAGACGATGGAAAAGGAGAAGAAGATCTCCGAGGACGACGGGCGCCGGGGCCAGGACCAGACCCAGAAGATCACCGACAAGTTCATCCAGCGGGCGGACGAGCTCCTCAAGAAGAAGGAGCAGGAGATTCTGACCTTCTGATACGATACGGAAAGATGGCTGTGCGACGACTGCCGAACCTGCCCGTGACCGACCTCGCGTCCCTCGAGGACTCGGAGCTCGTGGCCCGCGTCAAAGCGCTCCCCCTGCCGCAGCACGTGGCCATCATCATGGACGGCAACGGCCGGTGGGCGACCCAGCGTGGCCTGAACCGGGTCGCGGGGCACCGCGAGGGCGTGAAGGCGGCGCGCGCCGTGGTCCGGGCCTCCCACGAGGTGGGCATTCGCTTCCTCACCCTCTACGCGTTCTCCTCGGAGAACTGGAGCCGGCCGTCGATCGAGGTGACCACCCTCATGACCCTGCTCGAACGGTCCATCGACCAGGAGCTGCCCGAGCTCCAGGCCAACAACGTCCGCCTCAGGGTGATCGGGAGACCCAACGGGGTTCCGTCGTCGGTGAGGCAGGGGATCGAGCGCGCGGTGGCCGCAACCGCCGGGAATACGGGGTTGACCCTGTTCATGGCGTTCAATTATGGCGGGCGCGACGAGCTCGTGGATGCGGCGCGGGCGCTGGCGCGCCAGGTGCAGGCGGGAGAGCTTCGCCCGGAGGACATCGACGAGGCGCGGGTGGAGCAGGCTCTCTACACCCGGGGCGTCCCCGACCCCGACCTCCTGATCCGAACCAGCGGGGAGATGCGGGTGTCCAACTTCCTCCTCTGGCAGATCGCCTACACCGAGCTGGTGGTCACCCCGACGCTCTGGCCCGATTTTGGCGCACGGGATCTTTATCTGGCGGTCGCCGAGTATCAGCGCCGGGACCGCCGCTTCGGCCGGGTGTGATGGTGCCGGTCCAACTGACTTCGCCATACGGCGTTCTCGGTCGTTGCCCATCCTCACGTACAACCGCGTACGCTCCGGTGGGCTCCTCCCTCGGGCCTTGTCTGGCTCGTCATTTGTACCGGCACCCTGCCATACGCGTGAGTGGCGAGTCCGGTGGCTTGGAGGTGCTCTGATGGCACGGGCGCAGGAAGCGCCGGTCCCCAGATCGGTGGACGCCGCGCCCCCGGCGCGCGGGGCCGCGCTGGTCAAGCGCGTCCTGAGCACGGTCGTCCTCCTGCCGGTCTTCGTGGGGATCGTGATGGGCCCGGTGTGGCTGTTCGGGGCCACGGTGGTGCTGGTTTCGGCCGTGGCCCAGTGGGAGTTCACGGGGATGTTCGAACGCGCCGGGGTCCGCACCTTCCGCTGGCTCGGGCTCGTCGGGGGCACGGCGGTCACCGCGAGCTTTGCCCTGCCCATCTCCGAGCGGGTCGCCTTCACGGCAGTGCTGCTGGCAGTGCTGCTATCGGCGCTCTGGCGCCCGCGCGGCGCGCGCCTCGCCTGGGAGCCCGCCGCCGTCACGCTGTTCGGGATCTGCTACGTGAACTGGCTCCTGGGGTACGGGTTCTGGCTTCGGGACCTGCCCGGCGGAAGCGACTGGGTCCTGCTCCTCGTGTGGGTGACGTGGCTCGGCGAGACGGCCGCCTACGTCGTGGGCTCCACGCTGGGACGCACGAAGCTCGCGCCGGTCATCAGCCCGCGCAAGACGGTGGAAGGGGCCGCGGCCCAGCTCGTGGTCTCCCTGCTGGCGGCGGTGGTCGCGCAGGCGTGGTTCTTCACCGAGATCGGGCTCGGGCGCGCCGCGGTCGCGGGCCTCCTGCTGGGGGTGGTGGGGCAGCTCGGCGACCTGGTGGAGTCGGCCCTCAAACGGAGCCTCGGGACCAAGGACACGGGGGCGCTGATCCCCGGGCACGGCGGGCTCCTGGATCGCCTGGACAGCCTGCTGTTCAACACGCCGGCGCTCTTTTACTACACGCGCTTCATCGCGGCCTGACGCCCCCATGAAACGGATCACGCTGCTCGGCGCGACCGGCTCCGTGGGCAGGAGAGCCCTGGAGCTGGTCTCAGCCTTTCCCGACGCCCTCGGCATCGAGGGGCTGGCGGCGCGCGGCTCCAACGTGCCGCTGCTCGCCGAGCTCTGCCTCCGCTACAAGCCCAGGGCCGTGGCCCTGCTGGAGGCCGACGCCGTGGACGCTCTCGCTCGGGCCCTGCCGCATCCGCGTCCGGAGCTGCTGGCCGGGCCGAAGGGTCTCGTGACTCTGGCGGCCGAGACCGACGCGGACGTGGTGCTGTCCGCCCTGGTGGGGAGCGCGGGGCTGCTGCCGACGATGGCGGCGATCGAGGCGGGAAGAACCATCGCGCTGGCGAACAAGGAAACGCTCGTGATGGCCGGCAACCTCATGACCGCGGCCGCGCGGGCCCGCGGGGTCTCGCTCCTTCCGGTGGACTCCGAGCACAGCGCCATCTTCCAGTGCCTCCAGGGGCACAACCGCTCGGAGGTGCGGCGCATCATGCTCACGGCCTCCGGCGGCCCCTTTCGCCAGCTGTCGAGCGAGGCGCTCGCCCACGTGACCGTCGCCGACGCCCTGAACCATCCCACCTGGAAGATGGGCGCGAAGATCACCGTGGATTCGGCCACCCTGATGAACAAAGGGCTCGAGATCATCGAGGCGCGCTGGCTCTTTGACCTCCGGCCCGAGCAGATCGAGGTCGTCGTGCATCCGCAGTCCATCGTCCACTCCATGGTGGAGTACATCGACGGCTCCGTCCTCGCGCAGCTCGGCGTGGCCGACATGGGGATCCCGATCCTCTACGCGCTCACGTACCCCGAGCGCCGGCCCTGCCCGGCGCCCGCCCTGGACCTGACGGCGGTGGGGCAGCTCACCTTCCACGAGCCCGACACGGAGAAGTTTCCCTGCCTGGGGCTCGCGCGCCAGGCGCTGGCCCGGGGCGGCTCGGCCTCCGTGGTGCTCAACGCCGCCAATGAGGTCGCCGTCGCGGCGTTTCTCGAGGGACGCCTCCGGTTCACTCAGATCGCCGAGGTGATCGCCGAGGCTCTCGATCGGGTTCCGGCGCGGGAGCTCGCGAGCATCGAGGAATGCGTGGCCGTGGACCGCGAGGCGCGGCGGGTGGCGGACGAGATCCTCCGCCTGCAAGCGGTGGTGGCGGCCGGCGCCCGGTGAGGGAGGAGGCAGCGCGCGCGTGACCACCGTCCTGTCCTTCGTCGTCGTCATCGGCATCTTGATCCTCGTCCACGAGCTGGGCCATTTCCTGGTGGCCCGCTGGATGGGCGTGGGGGTGGAGCGCTTCTCGATCGGCTTCGGCCCGGTCCTCCTGCGGTGGCGGGGGAAAGAGACGGAGTACTGCCTCTCCGCGATCCCCATGGGCGGCTACGTGAAGATGATGGGGGAGGAGAGCCCCCTGGAAGGCGGCGGGACCGCCACGGTGGACCCGGCCAAGTCGTTCTCGCTAAAGCCGCTCGCCGCACGGTTTCTGATCGTGTTCGCCGGCCCCGGGATGAACTTCGTCCTGGCCGCCGCGATCTTCGCGGTCGTGTTCATGATCGTGGGACGCCCTGTGCTGCCCTCCACCCTCGGGCGGATCAAGGCCGATGGCCCCGCCGCTCAGGCCGGCCTCCGCACCGGCGACCGGGTCACGGCCGTGGACGGCGTCCCCGTCACCAACTGGGACGATCTGCTCGGCGCGATCCAGGCGTCGGGCGGTGAGACGCGCCAGATCGCGTTCTCCCGCGATGGCCGTGAGCAGCGGGTCGCCCTGACGCCTGCTCGGACCAAGGTGCGGGACGTCTTCGGGGACGAGCGGGAGGTGTGGGACATCGGGGCCGGGCCGTTCGCCCCCGCGCGGATCGGCGAGATTCAGCCGGGCTATCCGGCCGCCAAGGTCGGGCTTCGCGGGGGCGACGTCGTGGTGGCCGTGGACGGGAACGCCGTCCTCTCGTGGGACGAAATGGCGGAGGCCATCCACAAGCGCGCCGGCAAGCCGATGGAGCTCACCATCGAGCGCGCGGGACGGTCGCTGACCGTGTCGGTTGTCCCCCAGGCCTTCAAGGAGCGCGGCCCGTCCGGCCAGGAGATCGAGATCGGCCGCATCGGCATCGGCCCTGCGGCCGTGTCCTACCTCCGGTTGAATCCCATCCAGGCCGTCTGGCACGGCAGCGCCCGGACCTGGGACATCACGGTGCTGACGGCGCGGGGGCTCTGGAAGCTGGTCACGCGCCAGCTCCCGGCCTCCACCATCGGCGGGCCGATCCAGATCGCCGTGGTGGCCGGAGAGCAGGCCAAGCAGGGGCTCCTGAGCCTGGCCTTCTTCACCGCGGTGATCAGCGTCAACTTGGCGCTCCTGAACCTGCTCCCGGTGCCGATCCTGGACGGTGGGCACCTGTTCTTCTTCGTCATCGAGGGGATCCTGGGCCGCCCGCTCTCGCTCCGGAAGCGGGAAGTGGCCCAGCAGGTCGGACTCTTCCTGCTGGTGCTCCTGATGGTGTTCGCCGTCTATAATGATCTGACGCGCATCGACTTCCTGCGCTTCTTCAGATAGGAGTCAGCCGAATGACGCCACGGCGCAAGACGAGGCAGATCCAGCTGGGCTCCATCAAGATCGGCGGCGACGCGCCGATCACGGTGCAGTCCATGACCAAGACGGATACGCGGGACGTCGAGGCGACGCTGCTCCAGATCTGGTCGCTCGAAGCCGCCGGCTGCGACATCGTCCGCGTGGCGGTGCCCGTCAAGGAGGCGGCGGAAAAGCTCGGGGAGATCAAGAAGCAGATCCGGATCCCGCTGGTGGCGGACATCCACTTCAACTACAAGCTGGCCCTGATCGCCCTCGACCAGGGCGTGGACGGCCTGCGCCTCAACCCGGGCAACATCGGCGGCAAGCAGTACGTGATGGAAGTGGTGCGGCTCGCCCAGGCGCGGAAGATCCCCCTCAGGATCGGGGTGAACGCGGGGTCGCTGGAGAAGGACCTCCTCGCGAAGTACAACGGGCCCACTGCCCGCGGTATGGTCGAATCGGCTCTCCGGCACATCAGCATCCTCGAGGACTGCGGCTATCCCGAGATGAAGATCTCCCTCAAGGCCTCCGACCCCGCGATGATGATCGAGGCCTATCGCATGCTGGCCGATCAGGTGGAGTATCCCTTCCACCTGGGCGTCACCGAAGCCGGCACGCCGACCGCGGGCACGATCAAGTCCGCCGTCGGGCTCGGGACCCTCCTGGCCGAGGGGATCGGCGACACCATCCGGGTCTCGCTGGCGGCGGACCCCGTCGAAGAGGTGCGGGTGGGGATCGAGATCCTCAAGGCCCTGGGGCTCAGGAAGCAGGGGCTGACGTTCGTCGCGTGCCCCTCGTGTGGCAGGGCCGACGTGGACCTGGTGAAGCTGGCCAGGGACGCCGAGGAGCGGTTGAAGGGCGTGACCGAGGAAGTCCACGTCGCTGTGATGGGGTGTCTGCCTCCGGGCGAGCAGGTTGTGACGAAAGAGGGCCCGAAACCTATCGAAGCGATCGGCGAGGGCGAAGAGGTTCTCACCCATGAAGGGACTTTCCGGAAGGTGCTCTGGACCACCACCCACCACTATCAAGGTGACCTAGTGGAGGTGCATCCCACGGGCTTTGCCCCATTCCGGCTCACTCCTAATCACCCCGTCTGGGCATTTCCCCGTCCCTCACGGCGGAAGGGCGGCAGAGACAAGCGTCCTCACATTCTGAGGGTCCTCGCAAGGGGAGACGCGCCGAGGTGGATCAAGGCCGGCGAGCTGTGCCCCGGCTGGGTCCTTGCCTATCCGGTTCTCCAGGAGAAAGAGGATCGAGCGGCGCTGACGGCCGAGGGACTCGGCGTCATTCCGGTGGACGAGGATTTCATGACCCTGGGCGGCTACTACCTAGCCGAGGGGACCCTGTCCGGGAAGGGTGGCAAGCCCTACCAGCAGTTTTTCTACTTCCACGAGCGAGAGGACGCCTACGTCGAAAGGCTTTGCCGCATTTTGAGGGGCATCGGGATCCGGCCGAGCCTCCAGCGCCGGCGGCACACGGCGGAGGTCATCGCCCATTCGCTCGCCCTCGGGAGGCTCCTCGAGGGTCTCTTCGGGCGAGGCGCTGAGACCAAGTGTCTCCCCGAGTGGATGGTCCGGCTCCCCCACGACAAGCAGCGGCCGCTGATTCGCGCCCTCTGGGAAGGCGACGGCTACCTGGGGCGCGTTCGGGGCTACTGGCGGGCCACATACTCGACGTCTTCGTGGGTGCTTGCCGTGCAGGTCCATCAGATCCTGGTCCGCCTGGGGATCGCTGCGTTCCTGCACCATCGGGATCAGCGAGACCGGAAGCGGAACTGGGTCGTCTCGGTGACCTCCAAAGAGGCCCTCGCACGGCTCCGCCACGTCTTGGGGCTCCGCGCTACCCCCGCGCCCGCTTACTCGAGGAACGGACAGGTCGTGCTGGACGAGCGCGCCTGCTATGTTGGGGTGCGCGCTGTCCGGCGCGCCCCTTACGCCGGCCATGTTCATAACCTGGAGGTGGAGGGGACTCATTCGTTCTCGCTCCCGGGCGCCTCCCTGCACAACTGTGAAGTAAACGGTCCCGGCGAGGCGCGCGCCGCCGACATCGGCGTGGCGGGCGGCAAGGGGATCGGGCTCATCTTCCGCAAGGGCGAGGTCGTCAGGAAGGTGCCGGAGTCTCAGATCATCGAGGCGCTCTGGGAAGAAGTCGAGCGCTTCATCGCCGAGAAGC
>JBBTEL010000160.1:4893-6584 GCA_038042325.1 Candidatus Methylomirabilota bacterium | reverse complement strand
GCGCTCCAGCCCGTCTTCGAGCACAACCGCCTGGACGTCCTGTCGCTCGTGACGCTGACGGGCTGGGTGGCTCGGGCTCTCGCCGACCCGGAGGGGCTCGATCTCACCCCGGAGGAGTACGTCGGGCTCGGCCGCCTCTGGGAGGGGGCCGATGAGGAGCGCGGCGCTCAGTTTTACCACGAGGCCTTACGGCAGGGCCTCCCAAGTCCGCACCGAGAGCGGCTCCTGCTGAGGCTGGGCCGCCGCGCCAAGCGCAAAGGCCGCTGGTCCGAAGCCCTAGCGTTCTGGAACGAAGCGATTGCCTTCGCCTCGGGCTTCGATCCGCGGCCGTGGGAGGAGATCGCCAAGTACTACGAGCACTGGCGCCGGGATCTCGCCGCGGCGCACGGGGTGGCGGCTCGGGCCCTCGCCCTGGCCGAGGCCGAGGGCGCTCAGGAAGCCGTCCAGGCCTCTCTCGCTCACCGCCTGAGCCGGCTCACCCGCCGCTCGGGCCTGGCCATTCGGTAACACAACTCGGCACCGGAGTGTTCCAAACCGGCACTTGCTCCCCCGGAGCGACCCCACATTCTCGCCCTCGGCCGGATAACTAGTCGTTATTTTCCCCATAAATAGAGGAAGCCGGGCCCGTTGGCCGATATTGGTTTCCCCCTTGCAAGACCTGAGGGGCCCGGTGCTGACGGGGGCGGCAGGCGTGCGTCCGCAGGCGGCCTTGCAGGTCATCGGAAGGGAGAGCATTCTAGGAGGTACCGGAGCATGTTCATGGCATCCCTTGAGCTGATCCGCCGGCTGGAGTTCAACATCGCCCGGGCCCTCGTGGGCAAGCCCGAGGTGGTGCGGCTGGCGGTGATCGGGCTGCTGGCCCGGGGGCACCTCCTGATCGAGGACGTGCCCGGGGTGGGCAAGACGACGCTGGCGCACGCTCTGGCCAAGTCCCTCGGGGTCAGCTTCCAGCGCATCCAGTTCACATCGGACCTGCTGCCGTCCGACATCCTCGGCGTCTCCATCTACGACGGGAAGACCGGGGAGTTCGTCTTCAAGCCGGGCCCGCTCTTCACCAACATCGTCCTCGCGGACGAGATCAACCGGACCACGCCCAAGACCCAGTCGAGCCTCCTCGAGGCGATGAACGAGCACCAGGTCTCGCTGGACCACCACACGTACCGTCTGCCGCGTCCCTTCATGGTCCTGGCCACGCAGAATCCCCTGGAGTATCAGGGGACCCATCCGCTCCCCGAGTCCCAGCTGGATCGCTTCCTGCTCAAGATCCGGATCGGCTACCCGGATCGGAACGACGAGAAGGAGATCCTGAAGGGCGCCGGCGCCGCGGCCCTGGAGCAGATCGAGCCCGTGCTCTCGGCCGAGGAGGTGACCGACCTCCAGGCGACAACGGAGAAGGTGCGCGTGGAGGAATCGCTCCTCGATTACGTGATGGCGATCGTAGGGGCCACGCGCCGCTCGCCGCTGCTGGCTCTCGGGGTGAGCCCGCGGGGGGCGCTCGCCCTGCTCCGGGCCTCGCAGGCCCACGCGCTGGTGGACGGCCGGGAGTATGTGGTCCCCGACGACATCAAGCGGCTGGCCGTGCCGGCCCTGGCCCACCGGGTCCTGGTGAGAGCGCGGCTCGAGCGCGCCGCCGGGAGCGAGCTGGAGGCCGACGCCATCATCGACGCTCTCCTTCAAGAAATCCCCGTCCC
>JBBTEL010000160.1:0-4793 GCA_038042325.1 Candidatus Methylomirabilota bacterium | reverse complement strand
ACGATCCGCCCGACGAAAGAGGGGTGGTGGTTCCTCTTCGCCACCCTCGGGCTCGGCTTCGCCGCCATCAACACCGGCAACAACCTCCTCTACCTCCTCCTCTCGATGCTGCTCGGCACCATCGTGGTGTCGGGGATCCTGTCGGAGCAGTGCCTCAGGCGGCTCAGGCTCTCCCGCGCGGCACCCCGTGAGATCTTTGCGGGGACTCCGGCCGCCGTCGGCTGCCTGCTGCACAACGGCAAGCGCGTCCTCGCGTCCTACTCGCTGACCGTGGAGCTCCCGGCGCCGACCGGCGGGGCCCTCCGCCGTTTCTTCGCGCCGAAGCTCGACGCCGGCCAGCAGCGCCTGTTCTCCTGGGAGGAGACCTTTTCCCGGCGGGGCCGCCACCGGCTCCCGGCGGCGCGGGTGATGACGCGCTTTCCCTTCGGGCTCTTCCTGAAGGCCACGCATCCGATGGCTCTCGACGAGTTCCTGGTCTTCCCGGCCGTGCGTCCGCTCACTCCCGAGGATGTGCGGGATCTCGGGGGGGCAGGCGGCGAGCGGGAGCCGCGCCCGGGCCGCGGCACTGACCTCTACAACCTCCGCGAATACCGCTGGGGGGACGATCCCCGCCTGATCCACTGGAGGAGCACGGCCAAATCCGGCGCGGTGATGGTGCGCGAGCTCGAAGCCGAGGCGGCGTTGAGCGTGCGGTTGGTGTTGGAGGATCCTCCGGTCGCCGTGGACGCCGACCGGCTGGAGGCGGACATCTCCTGGGCGGCTTCCCTGGCCGCCCACCTGATCGGTCAGGGGTCCCAGGTGGAGCTGACAGGGACTGGCCTGTTTGTTCCGCTGGGGAGCGGCTCAGCCCAGCTCCGGCGCATCCTCGAAGCGCTGGCGCTCTACGAGCCTCTCCCCCTCACCCCACTCATAACCCCCTCACCTTCATCCTCTCCCCCCCGAGGGGGAGAGGGCAGGATGAGGGGGGCGAGGAGAAGAGGTGGGACGGCGCCGTCGCTCCGCGAGATTCGAATTCCGCTGGGCGCGCGGAGGACCGCGTAGCCATGTCGGTCAGGCTGGCGTTTCAGCTCTGCACGTACCTCCTGATCGTGGACGGCCTGGCGGCGCTCGCGCTGGCCGGGCTGCTCGAGCCGGCCTGGTGGCCGTTCATCATCCTGGTGGTGATGGCGAGCTGGCTCCACGAGGCGGTCCGCGCCCGGGTCAGCGCCGTCGTCCAGCATCGCCACCTCATCACGATCCTCGCCGTCGGCTTCTTCGCCCTGGACCTGCTCTACCTGGCGGAGTCGCTCCTGGACGGCTTCGTCCACCTGCTGCTCTTCGCGCTCTTGTACAAGCTCTACACGCGGCGCACCCTCCGGGATTCCCGCGACCTCCTCCTCCTGTCGTTCTTCATGCTCGTGGCGGCCTCCGCCCTCACCGTGAGCGTGGGCTTCCTCCTCATCCTCGTCCTGTTCCTCCTGCTCGGGACGTGGACCTTCGTCCTCTACCACGTGATGTCGGAGGCAGAGAAGAACGCGCCCGATCAGGCCGCGGCCCTCATCGAGTCCCGGGATCTGGTCACGCCCTCCCTCCTGGGGCTGTCCGTGGCGGCGGCTGTGGCGTCCTTGCTCTTGACGGCGCTGTTCTTCGTCGTCATCCCGCGGGTGGGCCAGGCGGCCCTGCCGCTCCGGGCGCGGCTCGGCCAGATGGTCACGGGGTTCTCCGACCGGGTGGAGCTGGGCTCCTTCGGGACGATCCAGACGGACGCGTCGGTCGTGATGCGGGTCGAGCTGCCCGACGGCCCGGCCGATCCCGAGGGGCTGGAGAGCCTCCGCTGGCGCGGCGTCGCCTTCGATCATTTCAGCGGCCGGGAGTGGAGCGTGACGCACGCGGAGCGCCGGATGCTGCCGCGGAATCCCGGCGGCCAGATCCCCCTCGCCCGGCCGCGCGGGACGGGGTTCTTGATCACCCAGGAGATCTACCTCGAGCCCATCGGGACCGAGGTGCTCTTCGCGGCGCCCCGGCTCGTCGCGGTGATGGTGTCGAGCGGCCCCGTCTGGGTGGACGCGCTCGACGGCGTGACCTCGCCCGTTCCCCAGGCGCGGCTCCGCTATCGCGCCCTCTCCGAGCTCGAGCTGCCCGCCCGGCGGCCAACCGGGGGGGTGCGCCCCCTGTCCGCCGAGGAGCGCGCCCGCTACCTCCAGTTGCCGCTCCTGTCCCCCCGCGTCCGCGCGCTGGCGCGCGAGGTGACCCGCCAGAGCCCCGACCCGTGGTCGGCGGCGCTCCGCCTCACCCATCACCTCCAGACGACGCTCCGCTACAGCCTCGAGCTCCAGCGGACGCCCGGCGTCGATCCGCTGGAGGACTTTCTCTTCGTGAGCCGGTCGGGCAACTGCGAGTACTTCGCGACCAGCCTGGCCGTCCTCCTCCGGACCCTGGACATCCCCGCGCGGGTCGTCAACGGCTTCCAGCGCGGCGAGTGGAATCCCTACGGCGGCTACTTCACCGTTCGCCAGCGGGACGCCCACTCGTGGGTGGAGGCGTGGATTCCCGGGCGCGGGTGGGTGACGCTCGACCCCTCGCCCCGGGCGGACTTCGATTCCGTGTGGGCGTCGAGCACCCCCTTCCAGTACCTCGACGCCCTCCGGATGCGCTGGCACCGCTACGTCGTCAACTGGAGCCTCGGCGATCAACTCCGGGCGTCCTTGACGGTGCGGGAGCAGGCCCTCGCCTGGCGGCGCGCGTTCTTCGCGGGCGGGCTCTCCTTCCCGGGCGGGAAGCGCGGCGCGCCGATCGCCGTGGGAGCCGTGCTCGGGCTGGCGGCGGCGCTCTTTCTCTGGCGCCGGGGTGTCGCCCTCGTGCCTGTCCCCACGCGGCGGCCGGCGACGGTGTGGGTGTACGAGCGGATGCTCCGGCGCCTGGCTCGCCTCGGGCTCCGTCCAGGGCGGGGGGAAACGGCGCGGGAGTTCTGCCTGCGCGTGGCGGCCGACCTCCCCGAGGCCAGGGCCACGGTCGAGGAGATCACCCGGGTCTACGAGGCGGTGCGCTTCGGGGGAGCGGCGGTCGCCGCGGACGAGCTGGCGCGGCTCGGGGGGCTGGCGGCTACTTGCGGAGCACCTCGGGGTTGACAGGGGTCAGGGGCGTCTTCCCCTCCAGCACGGCCAGGCAGTTCTCCACCGCCAGTGTCGCCATCCTGAGCCGCGTCTCGCGGGAGGCGCTGGCGATGTGCGGGGCCAGGACCACGTTGGGGAGCGACAGGAGCCCCGGGTGGACCTTCGGCTCCTCTTCGTACACGTCCAGCGCGGCGCCCGCAATCCGGCCTTCCCGGAGGGCCTGGACGAGCTCGGCCTCGTTGACGCATGGGCCGCGGGAGGCGTTGATCAGGTAGGCGGTCGGCTTCATCTGCCGGAGCTCCGCGGCGCCGATCAGGTGGCGCGTCTCGGGCGAGAGCAGGGCGTGCAAGGTGACGAAGTCCGATTCCTTGAGGAGCGTGGCCTTGTCCACGTAGGTCGCCCCGAGCTCCCGCTCCGCGGCGGCGTCGGCCCTGACGGTGTCGTGGTAGAGGATGCGCATCCCGAAGCCGCGGGCCCGGCGCGCCACGGCCTTGCCGATCCTCCCGAACCCGAAGATGCCCAGGGTCTTGCCGTGGACGTCGGCTCCCCAGAGGAGCTCCCACTCCCACTGGCTGAATTTCCCCGCGCGGACGTACCCGTCGCCCTCCACCACGCGGCGGGCCACCGCCATCAGGAGGGCCCAGGCGAAGTCCGCCGTGGTCTCGGTCAGCACATCCGGCGTGTTGGTGACGACGATGCCGCGGGCCGTCGCCGCCGCCACGTCGATGTTGTTGTAGCCCACCGCCACGTTGGCCACCACTTTGAGCCCGGGGGCCCCCCTCAGGACCTCGGCGTCGATCGCGTCGGTGATGAGACAGACCAGCCCCGCCTTGTCCTTGAGCCGGGCGATGAGGTCGGCCGGGGGCAGGGGGTGGGGGCCGGGGTGGAACTCCACGGCCGCCCGGGCCTGGGCCAGGGACATGGCCTCATGGGGGAGGCTTCGGGTGATCAGGATCCTGGGCGGCATGGGATGTCTCCTAAGGGGCTAACAATACGACACTTTTAAAATTTCGAGACCTCTTGACAAGTCCCCGAGGCTGGGCTATATTAGCACTCGCCTCGGTTGAGTGCTAATGCTCCTATGAGTGCTAGTGCTCCTGGACGACAGACCAAAAGTAAACCAAAGGGAGGCGAGCGTACTATGAAGATTCGTCCGCTGCATGACCGGATCCTCGTGAAGCGCGAGGACGAGGAAGAGGGGAAGCACGGCAGCATCATCATCCCGGACACTGCCAAGGAAAAGCCCCAGCGGGGCAAGGTCGTGGCCGTCGGCAACGGCAAGATCACCGAGGAAGGCAAGAAGATCCCGCTCGACGTCAAGGCCGGCGACCGTATCCTGTTCAGCAAGTACTCCGGCAGCGAGGTCAAGATCGACAACGAGGACTACCTGATCTTCCGCGAGGAGGACGTGCTCGCCATTCTCGAATAGCGAGTAACTTTCCAAGGAGGGAAGCGTATGCCGAAGCAGCTCCTGTTCAGTGATGAGGCCCGGGCGGCGCTGCTCCGCGGGGTCAACATCATGTCCCACGCGGTCAAGGCCACCCTGGGGCCCAAGGGCCGCAACGTCGTCATCGACAAGAAGTTCGGCAGCCCGACCATCACCAAGGACGGCGTGACCGTCGCCAAGGAGGTCCAGCTGAAGGACAACTACGAGGACATGGGGGCCCAGATGATCAAGGAGGTGGCCTCCAAGACCTCGGA
>JBBTEL010000159.1:0-3223 GCA_038042325.1 Candidatus Methylomirabilota bacterium | reverse complement strand
CCAAGCCCTTCACCGACAAGCAGATCGAGCTCGTCACCACCTTCGCCGACCAGGCTGTGATCGCGATCGAGAACGTGCGCCTGTTCCAGGAGCTCCAGGCGCGGAACCGCGACCTTACCGAAGCCCTCGAGCAGCAGACAGCAACCAGTGAGATCCTGCGAGTGATCAGCAGCTCGCCGTCGGACCTCCAGCCGGTCATGAACGCCGTCGCCGAGAACGCTGCACGCGTCTGCGACGCGGCTGATGCTCTAATATTCCGCGTCCAAGGAGATTCCCTCGTACTCGCGGCTCGGTTCGGTTCGATCCCGACGACCCGGACCTTGGGCGAACAGATTCCCCTGACCCGAGACGAGACACACTATTGTCGAGCAATCGTTGACCGGCAAACGCTCCACTACCCCGATTTCGCCGCCGTGGTCGATACCGAGTTCCCGCACCTCAAGACCCGCATGCAGATCACCGGACACCGAACCGAGCTCGTGACTCCACTCTTGCGTGAAGGAGTGCCCATCGGGGCCATCGCGATCCGCCGGACAGAGGTCCGTCCATTCTCGGAAAAGCAGGTCGAGCTGGTCAAAACCTTCGCCGACCAGGCGGTCATCGCCATCGAGAACGTCCGCTTGTTCCAGGAACTGCAGGCACGGACGCGCGAGCTAGCCCGGTCGGTCGAAGAACTGAAGGCGTTGGGGGAGGTCAGCCGAGCCGTGAGCTCCACCTTGGATCTCGAGACGGTGCTCAGTACCATTGTCGCTCGCGCCGTCCAGCTCTCAGGAACCAGTGGCGGGGTCATTTACGAGTACGATGAAGCCACGCAACAGCTTCACCTCAGGGCCACACACCGCATGGAAGAAGAGCTGGTGAAGACGGTTCTGGCAGCGCCCATTCGTCTAGGGGAGGGGGCGACCGGCAAGGCAGTGGCCACCCGGGCAGCAGTCCAGGTTAGCGACGCTCTGGATGATCGGGAATATGCCGTCACACGGATCCGGGCCATCTTTGAGCGGCTCGGCTATCGATCCCTTCTTGCCGTCCCGCTGCTCCTCGAGCAGCGGACCATGGGCGCCCTGACGGTCTGGCGACGGGAGGCGGGCGCCTTCGCGCCCGAGGTCGTCAACCTCCTGCAGACCTTCGCCACCCAGTCGGTGCTGGCGATCCAGAACGCGCGGCTCTTCCGCGAGATCGAGGCGAAGAGCCGCGAGCTCGAGGTCGCCAGCCGGCACAAGTCGCAGTTCCTGGCCAACATGAGCCACGAGCTGCGCACGCCCTTGAACGCCATCCTGGGCTACACCGAGCTGATCCTGGACGGGATCTACGGCGAGGCGCCGAAGAAGATCCAGGACGTCATGGAGCGGGTGGACAAGAGCGGCCGGCACTTGCTCGGCCTGATCAACGACGTCCTCGATCTCTCCAAGATCGAGGCCGGCCAACTCACGCTCGCCCTCAACGACTACTCCATGAAGGAGGTCGTCCAGACGGTCATGACCGCGGTGGAAGCGCTCGCGGCGGAGAAGAAGCTCGCGCTGAAGATCGAGGTGGCTCCGGACCTGCCGCCCGGCAAGGGCGACGAGCGGCGGATCACCCAGATCCTGCTGAACCTGGTCGGGAACGCCATCAAGTTCACCGAGACCGGGGAAGTGCGAATCCAGGCGACGACGCGGGACGGCGAGTTCGTCGTCTCGGTGGCCGATACGGGGCCGGGCATCGCGCCGGCCGACCAGCAAAAGATCTTCGAAGAGTTCCAGCAGGCCGACAGCTCCAGCACCCGGGAGAAAGGCGGGACGGGCCTCGGGCTCTCCATTGCCAAGCGCATCATCGAGCTTCATGGGGGCCGCATCTGGGTGGAGTCGAGCCCCGGCAAGGGCTCGACCTTCTCGTTCACCCTCCCCGTCCGCGTCGAACGCCAGGCGGCGGTGCCATGAGTAAGCGGATCCTGGTCGTCGAGGACCACGAGGAGAACCGTCGCATCATGCGGGATCTCCTGACGAGCGCCGCCTACGAGATGATCGAGGCGGTCACGGGGGAGGACGGCGTGACGATGGCCGAACGAGAGCGCCCAGACCTGATCCTCATGGACATCCAGCTCCCCGGCATCGACGGCTATGAGACGACGCGCCGGATCAAGGCCAACCCGGCGCTCCGCGCGATCCCGATCATCGCCGTCACTTCCTACGCGCTGAGCGGGGACGACGTCAAGGCGCGGGAGGCCGGCTGTGATGGCTACGTCACCAAGCCCTTCAGCCCGCGGGCGCTCCTGGCCAAGATCCGCGAGCACCTGCCGTGAGAACGCCGCCGCGGATCCTCGTCGCCGACGACAATCCGGCGAACGTGGACATCCTCCAGACGCGCCTCGCCGTTCACGGCTACGAGATCGTGACGGCGGGCGATGGGGAAGAGGCGCTCGCCGTGGCCCGGGAGAAGCAGCCCGACCTGATCCTACTGGACGTGATGATGCCCAGGATGGACGGGCTCGAGGTCTGCCGCCGCCTGAAGGCCGATACCGCGCTCCCCTTCATCCCGATCATCCTGGTCACGGCCAAGGCGGACTCGAAGGACATCGTCGCGGGTCTGGAGGCGGGGGGCGACGAGTACTTAACCAAGCCCGTGGATCAGGCCGCGCTGGTGGCGCGGGTCAAGTCGATGCTGAGGATCAAGGCTCTCCACGACACGGTCCAGGAGCAGGCGGGGCGGCTCGAGGCCCAGGCGGGCCAGCTCGCCGAGTGGAACAAGACCCTGGAGCAGCGCGTCGCCGACCAGCTGGCCGAGCTGGAGCGCGTTGGGCGACTCAAGCGCTTCTTCTCCCCACAGCTCGCCGAGCTGATCGTCGCCGGCGGCGCCGAGGACCCCCTCAAGACCCACCGGCGGGAGGTCACCGTCGTTTTTCTGGACCTCCGCGGCTTCACCGCCTTCGCCGAGACCTCGGAGCCCGAGGAGGTCATGGGCGTCCTCCGCGAGTACCACATCGAGATGGGCAAGCTGATCCTGAAGCACGAGGGGACGCTCGAGCGCTTCACCGGCGACGGCATGATGATCTTCTTCAACGACCCCGTGCCCGTGCCGAATCCTGCCGAGCGGGCGATCCGGATGGCGGTGGCGATGCGCGAGCGAGTGGGAGAGCTGATCAGCAAGTGGCGCAAGCTGGGCTACGAGTTGAACTTCGGCGTCGGGATCGCTCAGGGCTACGCCACCATCGGCGCCATCGGCTTCGAGGGGCGCTGGGACTACGGCG
>JBBTEL010000158.1:0-3999 GCA_038042325.1 Candidatus Methylomirabilota bacterium | reverse complement strand
CTAGCCCCGCGTCTCGGCGTGTCATGCAGGCGCCCTAGGAGAAACCATGGATGACGAAAACGCTCTTCCGGATCGCCTCCACCTGGCGGCGGGCGAACTCCCGGGTCCGTCGGCGGAGCTCGGCGGGAAACTCGGTCGGGGGATCCCAGAGGGACGGCGAGCGGAAACCGAAGCGCCGCATGTCGTCGGCGAAGGAGGCCGGCAGGTCCGACTGCAGCTCGACGCCGTTCATGACGGCCCAGGCGGCGGTCCACGCCCGGGCCACGTTGGTCAGATCGTAGCCGCCCCCGCCGAGCGCCACCAGCCGCGGCGACAGCTCGACGATCCGTGCCACCGTCCGCGCAAATCCCTGAACGGAGAGAGAAAGGTGAGTGAGCGGATCCGTGTGGTGAGAGTCGATGCCGAGCTGGGCCACCACCACGTCCGGCTTGAAGGCCCCGAGCAGCGGGGGAACCACGGCCTCGAACGCCTCGTGATAGACGGGGTCCTCGGTGTACGGCTCGAGCGGGACGTTGACCGCGTAGCCCTGGCCCGCGCCCTCGCCGTGCTCCTCCACGAAGCCGGTTCCGGGGAAGAGCCGGTCCCCGCGCTCGTGGGTCGAGATCGTCAGCACGTTCGGGTCGGCGTAGAAGGCGAACTGGACGCCGTCGCCATGGTGGGCGTCGATGTCCACGTAGCAGACGCGCCAGCCGCGCTCGCGCAGGGCGAGGATGGCCAGCACCGGGTCGTTGACGTAGCAGAAGCCCGAGGCCCGGTCGGGCATCGCGTGATGGAGCCCGCCGGCGAAGTGGAACGCGCGCTCCACATCGCCGTCGGCCACGAGCCGGGCCGCCAGGAGCGAGCCGCCCGCCGCCAGGCAGGAGGCCTCCCAGAGCCCGGGAAAGATGGGGTTGTCGCCGGGGCCGAGGCCGTAGCGGTACGCCCCCGGCAGATGGAGCCCGTTGCTGACGGCCTTGAGGACCTCCAGGTACCGGCCCGCGTGAAAGCGCGCAAGGGCGGCCTCATCGGCCGGCTCGGGTGCCCACACCTTGGCGCCGGCCAGGGTCGTGAGGCCGTAGGCCTCCATGAGCCGCCAGGTGAGCCCGAGGCGCTCCATCCTGAGCGGGTGGTCCGGACCGTAATTGAAGCGGGTGTACTGATCCGAGTGGATGAGCGCCGTCTTCACCGACGCCTCCGCCGCCACACCCCGCTCTTCCCGCCGGACTTTTCGAGAAGGCAGAGGTTGGTGAGGACCACGCCCTTGTCCACCGCTTTCACCATGTCGTACACCGTCAGCCCCGCCACGGCCGCGGCGGTGAGCGCCTCCATCTCCACGCCGGTCTTGTCCACGGTTCGCACGCGCGCCTCGATCCCGAGCGTCGAGGCCTTCTCGTTGAGCTGAAAGGTGACTTCCACGCCCGTGATCCTGAGCGGATGGCAGAGGGGGATCAAGTCCGGGGTCCGCTTCGCCGCAAGGACGCCGGCAGTGCGGGCCACGCCGAGGACGTCACCTTTGGCCAGCTGGCCCGCCTTGATGGCGGCGAGGGTGGAGCGCTTCATCCGGAGCACCACGCGGGCCACGGCCTCGCGGGCGGACTCCGCCTTGGCGGTGACGTCCACCATGCGGGCTTCGCCCTCGGGGGTGAGGTGGGAGAGCCCCTTGAGCAGGGACTCTCCCCGCGGCGGCCGGGTACCCACTGGGTGCGCCGCGCCCGGCGGCGGGATCAGGCCGGGGCCTGGGAGGAGTGGGTCTGGCTGGCCTGGCGGATGATGGTTTCCATCCGATCCTTGGCCATCAGCTTCAGCTTCTTGACCTCGCTGACCCGCCACTGCTGATCGGCGGACAGGAAGGATCGGCCCTTCAGCTCTTCCAGTTCCTTCTCGTACCCCTGGTGGTCCTGACGGAGCTTCCCGAACTCCTCGTTGTCCGCTAGCAGTCGCGCAATGAGGGCTTCGCGATCGGACATCGGGTCCTCCTTAGGATGAATGGCTCATAAAACAACACAGGCCAGCGCCGTGTGGGTCGCTGGCTTTCCGTGACGAACCGCGTTTCCTGCACCGGGCCTCCCCGTTGTCAGTTCGGCCTCCTCAGGCTAGCCCTTTTATAACAGAGGGCCGCCGCAGTGTCAATCGGCCAGTCGTCCCTGCGGCGGCCGCTCAGGGCCGGCAGCGGTGGCCGAACGCCGCCAGATCCCGGTTGAACTGATCGGCGACCTCGAAGAAGGGCGCGTGCCCGCAGCGCGGGTAATCGACCCGGGACGCGTGGGGAATGTGGCTGGCGATGAAGTCCGCAGAAGTCGTCAGCACGATCTGATCCTCCTGCCCATGCGTGATGAGCACCGGGACCTTCAGGCCCCGGAGCACGTCCCGGTTATCGAGCTTGCGGTCGAACATCCCCTGGCGAACGTGGGGAGGCACCGCCGCATTGAACCCGAGAAAGAAATAGAAGTCGTGGGGATCGAGCTCGCCATGCGTCAGCAGGTCCACGAAGCTCCCGAGGGCGAGGCTGCTCTCAGCGGCATTGTTCGAGAGAAGCGCGGGCGCCAGAGCCAGCAGGGCGGGCCCGAGCATCCTGGAGGCTTCATCGGACCCCAGCTCCGTCGCCGCGTCAACGAAGTTGAGACCGCCGATGGCCTCTTGCCCGTAGTGGCGCACATAGTCGCACATGATATAGCCGCCGTAGGACCATCCGCTCAGCACCGGTCGCTTCAGGCCCAGCGCCCGGATCACCGCGTGGATGTCGTCGGCCCAGTGCTTGCCGTTCTGGTACGCCGCCGCCTCGCGTGGCTTGTCCGACAGGCCGTGGCCGCGGATGTCAAGCCTGGCGAGGTAGAAGTCGGCCGCCAGCGGGCTCTCGAACTGCCGGTCCCACGCGACCCGGCACTGGCTGAACCCGTGAATGAACAGGATCGCGGGGTTCGCGGGGTTGCCAACTGCCTCAACGAACAACTTGGTACCTCCACCGCCCTCGACGAAACGTCCGTGAAATCTGGGATCTGGCTTCATCGCAAGTCTCCTCTGGGGATGACGTGGGGGGCGGTGGCCTTGAAGGCGGCGATGACCGGGGCCCCTTCCCTGAGCCCGAGCTCTTCCACCGAGCGGTGGGTGATGAGCGCCACGAGGGGAAAACCGCAGTCGATGACCGCTCGGACGTAGGGCCCGACGGCGACGATCCGGCCGACGGTCCCCGCCAGGTGATTGCGGACGCTCGAGGCCGGGTGCAGCGTGCCCGGAGCGAGCAGCGTGACGTCCTCCGGTCTGAGGCAAATCCTGAGCCGGGCGCCCGGCGGGGCCTCCGTCGCCACCTCGATCTTCTGGCCTCCCGCGTCCAGCACGGCGAGGCCCGCCCGGCTCGACAGCACCCGGCAGTCCAGGATGGTCTCCACTCCGACGAACCGGGCGACCCCCTCGGAGACCGGCGCCCTGAAGAGGCGCCTCGCCTCATCCACCTGGAGGACTTTCCCGCCCATCATGACCGCCACCCGGTCGCCGAGCGCCAGCGCTTCCCATCGATCGTGAGTCACCAGCACGGTGGTGATCCGGTCCTCGCGGAGGATTCCCCCCAGCTCGCTGATCAGCGCCTCCCGCGTCGGCTGGTCCAGCGCCGAGAACGGCTCGTCGAGGAGGAGCACCTCGGGTTTCAGGACCAGCGCGCGGGCGAGCGCCGTGCGCTGGGCCTCGCCGCCCGAGAGTGTCCGCGCCTGGCGGCGGGCCAGCGCCCCGATCCCGAAGCGATCGAGCCACGCGTGAACCCGGGGCGCGATCTCCGAGGCCGCCACGTGACGGAACCTGAGCCCGAGGGCGACGTTCCCGAAGACCGTGTCGTCCACGAGGAGCGGGGCCTGAAAGACCGTCGCCATCCGGCGCCGCGCCTCGAGGACGCCGCCGGGCCCCATCACTTCACCCTTGAACCGGACCTCACCCGCGGTGGGGCCCTCGAGCAGCCCGATCACGCGGAGGAGCGTGGACTTGCCCGAGCCGTTGGGGCCGATGACCGCCAGGATTTCTCCCGCCTGGATC